>DASPKD010000090.1:0-3597 GCA_035628275.1 Caulobacteraceae bacterium
CTGGTCGAGGACCTGGAGGAGGACAAGCGCGACCAGGTGCTGGCCGCCATGCCCGAGGTCGAGCGCGCCGCGATCGAGACCTCGCTGGCCTACGAGGAGGAGACCGCCGGGCGGCTGATGCAGCGCGAGGTGCTGGCCGCGCCGCAGTTCTGGACCGTGGGCCACACCATCGACCACGTCCGCGGCCACGACGGCGACCTGCCCGAGCTGTTCTTCGACGTCTACGTGGTCGATCCGACCTTCAAGCCGGTGGGCGCCATCCCGGTCAGCCGCCTGCTCCGCTCCAAGCGCGACGTGAAGCTGTCGGAGATCATGGAGCCGGTGACCGAGATCACCGTCGATCTGGACCAGGAAGAGGTCGCCTACATCTTCGAGAAGTACCACCTGATCTCGGCCCCGGTGATCGACGCCCACGGGCGCCTCGTCGGCCAGATCACGGTGGACGACATCGTCGGCGTCATCTCGGAGGAGAACCAGGAGGACATCCTGGCGCTGGCGGGCGTGTCCTCCGACGCGGGACGCGACGCGGGCATGCTGGGCGTCGTGCGTTCGCGCTTCCCCTGGCTGGTGGTCAACCTCGGCACCGCCCTGTTCGCCTCCAGCGTCATCGCCCTGTTCCAGGACCAGATCGCCCAGCTGGTGGCGCTGGCGGTGCTGATGCCGGTGGTGGCCTCGATCGGCGGCAACGCCGGCACCCAGGCCCTGGCGGTGGCGGTGCGCTCCCTGGCCACGCGCGAGGTCAACGCCGCCAACGTGCTGCGCATCGTCATGCGCGAGTGCGGGGTGGGCCTCACCAACGGGATCGCCATAGGCGTGCTGCTTGCCGCCGCGGCCGGCGCCTGGTTCCGCAGCCCGGGGCTGTCGCTGGTGATCGGACTGGCGGTGGTGGTCAACCTGTGCGCCGCGGCGCTGGCCGGCACGCTGGTGCCGCTGACGCTCGACCGGCTGGGCCGCGACCCGGCCGTCTCCTCGCCGGTGTTCGTGACCATGGTCACCGACGTCGTGGGCTTTTTTACTTTCCTGGGCCTGGCCGCCATAATCCTGCTCTAAGCGTGAGCGGAACAAGACGGCTCGGGATTTGCTCTTACGGTCACGGGCGTCGAACGCCCGTACCGTTTTGGGTCAGGCATCATGGCGGCGCGTTTCAAGGTCTCCCGCGCGGGGATCGAGCTGATCAAGAATTTCGAGGGCTTGCGCCCCAAGGCCGCGCGCCTGCCCGACGGGCGCTGGACCATCGGCTACGGCCACACCCGGTCCGCGCGCGAGGGCGCGAGCGTGTCGGAAGCGGACGCCGAGGCCTTGCTGCTGTTCGACCTGATGCCGGTGACCGAGGCGGTGTCGAACCTGGTCTTCACCGCGCTCAATCCCAACCAGTTCGACGCCCTGGTCGCCTTCGCCTTCAACGTCGGGATCGACGAGTTCCGCCGTTCCGACGTGCTGAAACGGGTCAACGAGGGCCGGCTGACCGAGGCCGCCTGCGCGCTCGACCTGTGGCGCAAGGCCGAGATCGCCGGCGAGACCATGGTGCTGGACGCGCTGATCCGCCGCCGCGCGGCGGAGAAGGCGCTGTTCCTGACCCCCGCCGAAGGCTTCGTGCCGACGCCCTCGGCCCTGGTGCGCCCGACCGTGGACGACGCGCTCGCGCCCGCCCTGCCGCGCCGCCGCCCGGCCGAGATCGAGGCGCCGATGGAGGGCGAGGTCGCCACCATCCGCCGCGTCGGTCCGGTCGATCCCGAGCCGCAGCCTGAGCCTGAGCCCACGCCGCAGCCGGCGCCGGAGCCTGTCGTCGCCGCTCCCGCGCCGGAGGCGCCCGTCGCCGCCGAGGCCGCGGGCTTCAGCGACGCCCAGGCGCGCGCGGTCGAACAGTTGCTGGCCGGCCCCATGGCCGCCCCGCCGCCGCCCGTCTTCGACGAGCCCTCGCCCGCGCATGACGAGGCCGACGCGGAGATCGCCGAGCTCGAGGCCAAGGTCCGCCAGCTGATCGGCCTGACGACGGCCGAGCCCCCCGCCGCCGTGCAGGCCGCGAACGAAACCGCGCCCCAGGCTCCCGAACCGGCGCCGCCCGCGCCGGAGCCGGTCGTGCCGTCGCCGGTCGCGTCCGAGGCCGTCGCCTTCGCGCCGCCGCCCGAGCCTGTCCCGTCGCCCCCGCCCGAACCGGTGGCGCTCGCCGAGCCGGAGCCGGAGCCCACGCCCGAGCCCGAGCCGGTCGCCGCCGCGCCCGAACCTCCCGCGCCTGCGCCGGAGCCGCCGCCCCCGCCTGCGCCCTCGCCGGTCGCGCCCGCGGCGGCCCCGCTCGCCGCCGCCGCCCTGACCGCGCGGCTCTATTCTCCCTACGGCATGGGCTTCTCCGGCATCCCGGCCCGGCCTCGCCAGCGCCTCGCCTCGGTGGAGGGCGTCCCCGTGGACCCTCGGCCGGCGCCGGCTCCCGCCCCGGAGCCGGCGCAGACCCCGGTCCCCGCGCCTGAACCCGCTCCCGCTCCGGCTCCGATCCTGGAGCCCGCCGCCCCGGCCCTGACCCACGACGCGCCGCCGTCGGTGGCCGCGGTGTTCGGCGCCGCCGCGCCCCGGCCCCAGGTCGTGCCCGCGCCGGTCGCCGCCGCCGCGGCCGGAGTCGAACCCCTGGTCCTGACCCCGCCGCCCGAGGTGGAGGAAGAACGCTACGCCCCGCCGCCCGGCGGCGGCCTGGTCCACCCGGCCACGGCCTCGGTCGAGATGGAGGAGCCGGAACCGGCCCTGTTCGACAGCGGCTGGAGCGAGACCGCCGGCCGGGCCCGCGTGGTCCGCTACGAACCCGCCAACGACAGCGACGCAGCGACCGCGGCCCAGCCCAACGGTCCCTTCGTCCTGCTGGGCGCGATCGGCTTCGTCGCCTTCGGCGGCTCCGTCGCCGCCTTCCTCAAGGCCCAGGACGGCCCTGCCAGCGGCTCCTCGCCCATCGACAACCCGGCCATCCTGGCCTGGATCCTCGCTGTCGTCGGCGCCGCCTGCGTCGGCACCGCCGTCTACTTCCTGCTCAAACGCCTCGGCGGCGTCGACGACTGACCGCCGCCCAGGTCGGGAGGGCCCCTCGCACCCGAGCCGCAGGCGCAGGTTCGCGCGGGAAAATGAGGGGCGCCGACGGCGCCAGGTTCTGAACCTGAGGAGCCCTCACCCTGGCCGAGCTCACGCCCAACCGGTCCCTCTCCCCCGGGAGAGGGACGAAAGCGCCTGATGTTCCCGAATTCGCAGCGGGGACATCCATATTCCCCGTCATCCCGGCCGGAGCGGCGCAGCCGCGCAGAGCCGGGACCCAGGGGACGCGGAGAACCCCGGCTGCGGAACGGGTTGCGGACATTCCCCCTGGGTCCCGGATAAGCGCTGACGCGCTTTCCGGGATGACGTTGAAAAGCGGGGATGTGAGCGGGCGAAAAATAAACTTACGCCCGCCCCCTGAAACCGCCCCCATACTCCTGCTCGACCCCGCCGCACGGGGAGGGCGCTCAGGATCCAGAGCCCGAGCCGCGGCGGGGCGGAAGTCGAGCGGGACCAAGCTCGTGTCCGATGCTGGAAGTTACGGCGGTGCGGCCGAAAGGTTGCGCCGTGCGAGACTGGCCATGA
>DASPKD010000091.1:0-7983 GCA_035628275.1 Caulobacteraceae bacterium
TCGCGCTGCCCTTCCTCCTCCGGCTTGGGGGGGCGCACGCGGATGTCGACGAACTTGGGACGGTATTGAAACGCGCCGCTCATCCCTCGAAGTATGAGGCCGAAGTTTTCCCTTTCAAGGATTGACAGCCACGATGGGCGACGTCGCCGACCGGATCACCCGCAAACTGACCGACGCCTTCGCGCCCCAGGCTCTGGAAGTGCGCGACGACAGCGAACGCCACGCCGGTCACGCGGGCGCGCGCCCCGAAGGGGAAACCCACTTCGACGTGCGCGTGGTCTCCACCGCCTTCGAGGGCCTGTCGCGGCTGGACCGCCAGCGGCGGATCAACGCCGCGCTCAGGGAGGAGCTCGCTGGTCCGGTTCACGCCCTGTCGATCAAGGCTCTGACTCCTAACGAGGTTCAGGGCTGAGCCGAACCCGTTCACCCTGTCTTAGAACCTTCGCCTTACCGTCGCCCTCCGCCCGAGCAGGTTCCTGGGGAGGGGACATGGCCGAGGAAGATCCGCAGCTGAAGGCCGCGCAGCCGGCCGCGGCGTCCACCGTCGTCTCCACCGTGCTGAAGATGCAGCACCTGCGCTACTGGCTGATCGCCAGCTGGGCGCTGGCGCTCTGGCCGGTCGTGGGTCTTCCCGTCGCCGCCGCCTGGCTGACGCTGACGCTCGGCGCCGGCGCGGTCCGCAGCTGGTTCGAGCGCCGGATCGCCGACACGGTCGACAAGGAGTTCGGCTGGCAGTTCATCGCCGTGGCCCTGTCCACCGGCGTGTTCTGGGCCGCCGCCCCGGCCCTGGCCTGGATCGTCGACCACCCGTTCGGCCGCCCGCTGGCAGTGGGCTTCGTGATCTGCGGCTACGTGCTGGTGATCACCCAGTTCCGCCATACGCCCCGACGCGCGGTCCTGATCTCCTCGCCCTACACCGTGGTCAGCCTGTCGATGGGCCTGAGCCTGTGGGGCACGCCGGAGTTCGCCGCCTACATGGCCGCCCTGCCGATGCTGTGGCTGGTGCTGGCCGCCAACACCATCCACGGCATGGTCCAGCACGCCCAGATTCGTCGCTTCCAGGAGCACCAGGCGCACCTGATCCAGGAGATCGGCGCCGCCAAGGACAAGGCCGACGCCGCCAACAAGGCCAAGAGCGCCTTCCTGGGCGTGATCAGCCACGAGCTCCGCACGCCGATGAACGGCGTCCTGGGCGCCGCGCAGCTGCTGTCCGCCACTCGCCTGGACGCCACGCAAAAGGAATACGTCGCCATCGTCCGCAACTCGGGCGACAGCCTGCTGGCGCTGCTGAACGACATCCTCGACCTGACCAAGATCGAGGCCGACAAGATGACGCTGGACTGCGTCGAGATCGACTCGCGCGAGCTGATCGGCCGCGTCGGCGGCACCTGGACCGCCCGCGCCCAAGAGAAGGGCGTCGACTACGCCGTCGAGGTCGCCGACGAGGTGCCGGCCGTGCTGATGGGCGACCCGCACCGCCTGTCGCAGATCGTCCACAACCTGCTGTCCAACGCGGTGAAGTTCACCGACCACGGCGCGGTGCGGCTGAAGGTGGGCGCCGAGCGCCTGACCGAGATGCGCGCGCGCATCACCTTCGACATTGTCGACACCGGCCCCGGCATCGCCCGCGACGACCTGGAGCGGCTGTTCCAGCCCTTCACCCAGGTCGACGCCTCCTCGACCCGCCGCTTCGGCGGCACCGGCCTGGGCCTGGCCATCTCCCGCCGCCTCGCCCAGATGATGAACGGCGAGCTGTCGGTGGTCTCTCAGCCGGGGGAAGGCTCCACCTTCACCCTGTCGATCGAGGCCGACGTGCGCGCCTGGAGCCGGGTCAAGCCCGAGGAGGCGGTCACCGCCGAGGTCGAGACCGGCGCGCCCATGCGGGTGCTGGTGGTGGAGGACCACCCGGTGAACCGGATGATCATCGAGGCGTGGCTGGCCTCCTCCGGCCACACCACCGTTTCGGCCGAGAACGGCGTGCTGGGGCTGGAGGCCTGCGAGACCCAGGCGTTCGACCTGATCCTGATGGATGTGAACATGCCGGTGATGGACGGCCTGTCCGCCACCCGCGAGCTGCGCAAGACCTCGGGCCCGAACCGCGAGACCCCGGTGGTGGTGCTCTCCGCCTCCGCCCGCGCCGAGGACCACGAGGCGGGCTACGCCGCCGGCGCCGACGCCTACCTGAACAAGCCCATCGACTTCAAAGCGCTCGCCGCCCTGCTCAACCGCCTCGCCGCCTCGGGCGGCGGCCGCGAGACCCTGCGCGAAGCCGCCTGAAGCCGTCCTCGGCGCTGCGCCGAGCCGAACTCACGCGAGCTCGTCCTCAAGGGCCGCCAGCCGAGCGGCCTGATCCTCGGCGATCAGGGCGTCCAGCAGGGGATCGAGGTCGCCTTCGATCAGTTGGGGCAGGTTGTAGAGGGTCAGGTTGATGCGGTGGTCGCTGACCCTCCCTTGCGGGAAGTTGTAGGTGCGGATGCGCTCGGAGCGGTCGCCGGAGCCGACCTGGCTCTTGCGGGCCTCGGCGCGGGCGGTGTCCAGCGCCTGGCGCTGCTGGTCGTAGAGGCGGGCCTTCAGCACCTTCATCGCCTTGGCGCGGTTCTGGTGCTGCGACTTCTCCGAGGAGGTGACCACGATGCCGGTCGGCAGGTGGGTGATCCGCACCGCCGAGTCGGTTTTGTTGACGTGCTGGCCGCCCGCCCCGGACGAGCGATAGGTGTCGATACGCAGATCGGCGTCGGCGATCTCGATCTCCACGTCCTCGGCCTCGGGCAGGACGGCGACGGTCGCGGCAGAGGTGTGGATGCGCCCCTGCGCCTCGGTGGCGGGCACGCGCTGGACCCGGTGAACGCCGCTTTCGAACTTCAGCCGCCCGAACACCCCCTCGCCGGTGATCGAGGCGATGATCTCCTTGTAGCCGCCCATCTCGCCTTCGGAGACGCTGTCGACCTCCACCCTCCAGCCACGGCCTTGAGCGTAGCGCTGGTACATGCGGAACAGGTCGCCCGCGAACAGGGCCGCCTCGTCGCCGCCGGTGCCGGCGCGGACCTCGAGGATGGCGGAGGCTTGCTCGTCCTTGTCCTTGGGCGCCAGCAGCAGGGCCACGTCGCGCTCGAGCGACGGCAGGCGGTCCCGGAGCGCGTCCAATTCGTCTCGCGCGAGGGCGGCCATCTCGGGATCGCCGGCGCGGGCCATCTCCTCCAGCTCGCCGAGTTCGGCCCGCGCGCGGATCAGGGCGGCGACCGCGTCGGCTACGGGCTTGAGCTCCGCGTGCTCCTTGGACAGGCGCACGATCTCGGCCCCGTCCAGGCCCGCGCCCATGCGCGCCTCCACCTGGTGGAAGCGGTCCAGCACCTGGTCCAGCCTGGCCTGCGGCAGCCGCACGTTATTCGTTCTCCAAAACGGTCGAGGCGCGGGTCTAGCCCCTGCCGCGGCCTCCGTCACGCCTTGCGTATCGTGCGTGCGTGTGGGCGAGATGCCGCCCCCATGCTGTCGCAAAAGACCAAGTACGCGCTTCGCGCCCTCGTCTGGCTGGCGGGGCGGGAGACGCCGTCGGCGGCGATCTCGGAAATCGCGATCGGGGCCAAGGCGCCGCGCAAGTTCCTGGAAGCGATCCTGCTGGAGCTGAAGCAGGCGGGCTTCGTCGACAGCCGGCGCGGGCGGTTCGGGGGCTACGCCCTGGCCGCGCCGCCCGAGACCATCCGCTTCGCCGATGTTATCCGGGCGGTGGAGGGGCCGCTGGCCCTGGCGCCGTGCGCGTCGCGCACCGCCTATCGCCCCTGTCAGGACTGCTTCGACGTCGAGACCTGCCCCATCAGGGCCGCCCTGATCGCTGGGCGCGACGCGATCGCCGAGGTTTTGGAGGGCTGGACCCTGCGCACGGCGGTCGAGACCGGCGGGAGCCGAGCTGAACCCCTATTGCCTTAGTAGGATTTCACGCCGAGGCTTGCTGCACCCTTCCGGAGGCTGGCGATGGACCCCGATTTCCTGCTGTTCGCCTGTGTCGGTTTCCTGGCCCAGCTCGTCGACGGGGCGCTCGGCATGGCCTACGGCGTGGTCTCCTCCACCGTTCTGCTGGCCGCGGGCGTGCCGCCGGCCACCGCTTCGGCCAGCGTGCACGCGGCGGAGGTTTTCACCACCGCCGCGTCGGCCGGGTCGCACGCCTGGCATCGCAACGTGAACTGGCGTCTGTTCGGGCTGCTGGCCGCGGGCGGGGTGGTCGGGGGCGCGATCGGCGCCTTCGTGCTGACCTCCATCGACGGCGACCTGATCAAGCCGTGGATCATCGTCTACCTGGGCCTGATGGGTGCGCTGATCCTGTGGCGCGCTTGGCGGGGATCGGAGCCGCGGCCGGTCAGGATGCGCTGGCCGGCGCCGCTCGGCCTGGTCGGCGGCTTCTTCGACGCGATCGGCGGCGGAGGCTGGGGACCGACCGTGACCAGCACCCTGGTCGGGTCCGGCGCCGCCCCGCGCGAGGCGATCGGCACCGCCAACGCGGCGGAGTTCCTGGTCACCGTCGCCATCTCGGCGACCTTCGTCTGGGCGCTGATGACCGGCCGCTGGACCGACGCGGGCGACTTGAGCGACCACGCGTGGTCGGTGGGGGGCCTGATCGCCGGCGGGCTGCTGGCCGCGCCCCTGGCGGGCTGGATCACCAAGATAGTGCCGGCGCGAGCGCTGACCTGGATCGTCGGCTTGGTGATCCTGATCCTGGCCGCCTACCAGGCCGCCAAGCTGTTCAAGCTCATCTAGGGACGGTGGCGCGGAAGCTGTCGCGCGTCTCCAGCGCCGCTTGCAGCGCCTGCAGCCGAGGACGGCCGGTCTTCCAGTCGTAGGAAGGGTGGCGGAAGTCGAGCCAGGTGAGCGCCACCGCCGCGGCGACGGCGCCCAGGTCGAAGCGCTCCGGCTGCGGACATTCCGCCTCCAGCGCGTCCAGCGCCCGCCCGAGCCCCGCCTTCCACCGCTCGATCCAGGAGGGCGAGCGCTCGCTTTCCGGGCGACGCAGCTCCAGCAGTTGCTTGACGCCCACCTCCAGCACCGCGTCGGCCAGGGCCTCGACGCGGCGCACCCGCCAGTGGTCGGGACCGGACGGCGGCAGCAGGCGCGGCCCCTCCCCCGCCTCGTCCAGCCAGGCGCAGATGATCGGGCTGTCGATGATCACCATGCCGTCGTCGGCCGCCAGCGCCGGCACCTGGGCGATCGGGTTGGCGGCGATCAGGTCGGGCTCGGACGCGTAAGGGTTGGTGAACACCTCCTCGACCCGCCCCTCCAGCCCCTTCTCGCGGACCACGATCCGGCATTTGCGCACGAACGGCGAGGCGGGCGAGCAGTAGAGGCGCATGGCAATCTCCCGAAACCAGCGTTCGCTATCGCGCCTTCCAGCTCAGGTCGAGCCTGCAACGGCTCCTACTCCGCCGCAGGAGCGAGGGCGGCCTTCTCGCGCTCGATCTCGGCGGCGCGGGCTTCGACCAGTCCGACGACGTGGTCGATCATCCGCTCGTTGCTCATCTTGTGGTCGGGCTTGCCGTTCACATAGACCATGCCCGACCCGGCCCCGCCGCCGGTGAAGCCGATGTCGGTGAACAGGGCCTCGCCGGGGCCGTTCACAACGCAGCCGATGATCGAGACGCTCATCGGCGTGGCGATGTGGGCCAGGCGCTGCTCCAGCTCCCCAACCTTCTCGATTACGTTGAAGCCCTGCCGCGCGCAGCTCGGGCAGGCGATGATGTTGACGCCGCGGTGGCGCAGGCCGAGCGACTTCAGGATGTCGAAGCCGACCTTGATCTCCTCGACCGGGTCGGCGGCCAGCGACACGCGGATGGTGTCGCCGATGCCCGCCCAGAGCAGGTTGCCAAGCCCGATCGACGACTTGATCGTGCCGGTGCGCAAGGGACCCGCCTCGGTCACGCCCAGGTGCAGCGGGCAGTCGATCGCCTCGGCCAGCATCTGGTAGGCGGCGACCGTCAGGAACACGTCCGACGCCTTCACCGAAATCTTGAACTCGTGGAAGTCCAGGTCCTGGAGGATGCGGGCGTGGCTGAGCGCGCTCTCGACCATCGCTTCCGGACAGGGCTCGCCGTAGCGCTCCAGCAGCTCGCGCTCAAGCGAGCCGGCGTTGACGCCGATGCGCATGGAGCAGCCGTTGTCGCGGGCGGCCTGGACCACCTCGCGCACCCGGTCCATCGAGCCGATGTTGCCGGGGTTGATGCGCAGGCAGGCCGCGCCGGCCTCCGCCGCCTCGATCCCTCGCCGGTAGTGGAAGTGGATGTCGGCCACCAGCGGCACGCGCGCGGCCTTCGCGATGGTCCGGAAGGCGCGGGTGGAGTCCTCGTCCGGGCAGGACACCCGCACGATGTCGGCGCCGGCCTCCTCCAGCGCGCGGATCTGGTCGATGGTCGCCCCCGCGTCGGCGGTGGGGGTGTTGGTCATCGACTGGACGCTGATCGGCGCGTCGCCGCCGACCTCGACCGAGCCCACGCGGATTTTGCGCGAGGGGCGGCGGTCGATGGCGCGCCAGGGCCGGACGTGCTGGTGGTTGCTCATGCGAGCGGCAAGATAGGGCGGCGCGCAGCGGCGCGCCACCACGGCTTCATGTCAGTCGGCGGCCGGACGCGACCCGGGCGCGGCCTGGGCGGGAGCCGGCTGGGCTGTGGCCGGCGCGGGCTGGGCGGCCGCTGCGGCGCGGGCGGCGGCCTCGGCCTGGGCGGCCTGCTGGGCCTGGATCTGCGCGGCCAGGGCGGCGGCGGCCTGCTGGGCGCGCTGGTTCAGCTTGCCGAGCGGATTGAGCACCGTCTCCAGCTTGCCCGCGTACTCCCCGTTCAGGAATAGGTCGAAGGCCACCGGGTCGGACACGTCGATCTGCACGCCGGACAGGGCGGGCGGGGCGCGATAGGCCTCGCCGGCGGCGAGCTGGCGGGCGAAGTAGACGGTGTCGCCGCTGTCGCTGCGCACGATGATGTGGGCGGGCTTGGTCGCCTGCAGGATCACCAGCGCCTGGCGCGGGTCAGCGCCGTAGACGGCGCCTTTCGGGTTGAACGCCTTGCGGACCGGCGCGACGGGCTCGGCCCCGGTCTGCACCAGCTCGGCGCTGACCGCCTGGAATTCGGCCGCCAGGCCCGGCGGCACGTAGGGGACCGGCACGGTCTGATCGAGCGGGGCGGGCTCGGGCGTGGCGACCTTGACCACCTGCCCGGGCACGTAGCCGAGGCTCCAGGCCTTGTCGACGGAGGCGGCGCGGGCCAGGTCGTGCGGCTGAACCTTCTCGGCGTTCATCGCCCGCTGGGCCACGTTCCACAGGACGACGGCGGAGATGGCCACCGCCGAGATCCCGACGATCAGCGGGCGGCGCGACTTGACCTCGTCGAACTCGACCCCGACCGGCGCCTCCAGCGGCGCCTCGCGGGCGTCGGCTTCGCGCTTGAAGCGTTCGGCGGCGACTTCCTCGTCCAGGCCCAGCGCCCGGGCGTAAGAACGGACGTAGCCGGTGGAGAACGGGCGCGACGGCAGGCGGCCCCAGGCGCCCTCCTCGATCGCGGACAGGTACTCGCGGCGTACGCGGGTGATTTCGGCAAAGTCTTGCAGCGAGCGACCGGTGGCCTCGCGCGCGGCGCGGAAGCCGTCGGCCAGGGTTTCGGCGTCGCTCAGCGACACGGGCTGGAACTGGTCCCAGGCGGGCGAGTAGACCTCGGTCGACGATCCGGAATCCAGCGGCGTCATAAGCTCAGGCGCCTCACCAGGACGGTTCTCGCGCATGCTCGAACCGTCGCCCCCACCCACTTCGAACAGGCCCTGTGGATAAACCATAGCTTTGCTAAAATCAACGTTTCGTTAGTGATTCGCGGAGCGCGGATCTCAGACGACGACGTTCAATTTCCGGGCCAGAGACTCGATCTCGTTCCGTACCGAGCCGCCCGAACTCGCTAGAAGATTCGTCACCCCCTTGCGAGCGGACTCACGGTCGCACGACAGGATCATCCGCTTGACCGG
>DASPKD010000092.1:0-5709 GCA_035628275.1 Caulobacteraceae bacterium
CCCCGGCGCGCCGCGGCCATCGCCGCCTCGGCCATGCGGGTGCGTTTGCGCACGTCGTCGGGGTGCTTGATGATCATGTCCAGCGCCCCGACCACGACCGTCAGCAGGTTGTTGAAGTCGTGCGCCACGCCGCCGGTCAGCCGCCCCACCGCCTCCAGCTTCTGCGCGCGCAGCAGGGCGGCCTCGGCCTGTTCCTTCTCGGCCAGGGCGGCGGCGACCCGTTCGCTCAAGAGGTCGTTGATCCGCTCCAGGTTCTCCTGGACCTGCATGGCCTCGGTCACGTCGACGCTTACCGCCAGATAGCCCAGCGGCTCCCCGTCCGGGCCCAGCCGCACCCGTCCGTCCTTTCGCAGCCAGCGCCACTGGCCGTCGCCGCGGCGGAACCGGGCGTGGGTCTGGAACGGGCTGCGGGTGCGCATCGCCTCGGTCCAGGCGGCCTCGAGCGTCGGCAAGTCTTCCGGATGAACCGCTTCCCTCCAGCGGCGACCGAGGATTTCATCCTCCGGCGCCCCCCAGAACTCGACGTAAGCGCGGTTGACGAAGGTCTTGGTCCCGTCCGGCTCGTTGATCGAAAGCAGCACCGGCGCGCTGTCGGCCATCAGGCGGAAGCGTTCCTCGCTCTCGCGCAGCACCGCCTCGGCCCGCCGCGCCTCGGTCACGTCGAAGGCCACGCCGATGAAGCCCTGCGGCTCTCCGTCGGCGCCCAGGCGCGGTTGGGACCGCGACTGCAGCCATCGCCATTCCCCGTCCGAGCGGCGATAACGGGCCTCAAGCGTGAACGGCCGCCCCGACGCCTCGCCGGCCTGGGACTCGGCGTAGATCCTCGCCGCGTCGTCGGGGTGCAGGATCCGGCGCCAGTCGAACGCCAGCGCCTCGTCATAGCTCACGCCCAGGAACTCGACATAGGCTTGGTTGACGAACTCGCGGACGCCGCCGCCGGGCCGCGTCACCCACATCGGCACCGGCGCGCTGTCGGCGATCAGGCGGAACCGCTGTTCGCTCTCGCGCAGCGCCGCCTCGGCGGACACGCGCGCGGTGTCGTCCCTCAGCGTCAGCACCGCGCCGATCCGGGTTCCGTCCGTCGCCACCACCGGACGGGCGTTGCCGACCGCCAGGATCATCGAACCGTCGGGCCGCCGGATACGCCAGCGCGCGTCCAGCACCGTCTCTCCTTTCAGCACCGCTCGCGCCAACGGCAACTCGGCCGAAGGGTACGGCTCGCCCGCCTCGGTCAGCAGGGCGTAGGCCTCCGCGTACTCCTCCGGCGGCACGTCCAGGCGCGCCACGCCGTGCAGACGCGACGCGGCCTCGTTGACGAACACGATGCGGCCGTCGGGATCGGCGACCACCACCCCTTCAGCGAGTTGTCCCAGCACCGCGGCGCGTTCCGAAGCCAAGGCTTCTGCGCGTCTGGACGCCTCCACCAGCCCCGCCTGCGCCTCGCGCGCCTCGGTCACGTCGATGCTGGCGCCGTAGACCCCCAGGAACCCGCCGTCCGCGTCGAAGCGCGGCACGCCGCGGGACAGGAACCAGCGCCACTCGCCGTCCGCGCGCCGGAACCGGCCGAGCGTCTCGTAGGGTTCGCGCGTCTCCAGCGCCCGCCGGTGCGCGGCCACCATGGCGTCCCGGTCGTCCGGGTGGATGCCCTCGCGCCAGGCCTGCGACAGTGAGGCCTCCTGGCCGAAGCCGAAGAAGGTGCGGAACGCCTGGTTGACGAACAGGCCGCCGCCGTCGGCGCCCACGCCCCACAGGAACACCGGCGCCACGTCGGCCATCGCCCTGAACCGTTCCTCGCTTTCCCTCAGCGCCGTCTCCGCCTCGCGCGTCTGAGTGATGTCGAAGGCGATGCCGATGTAGCCGGCGAAGCGTCCCTGGTCGTCCAGGCGCGGCTTGGAATGAGCCTGCACCCAGCGCCACTGGTCGTCGGCGCCCTTGAACCGCGCCTCGAACACGTAGGGAGCGAAGGTCTCGCGCGCCTCCGCCCGCCGGCGCTCGACCTCGGCCCGATCGTCCGGGTGCATCAGCCCCAGCCACCCTTCGCCCAGCGCCAGGTCCGTGCGTCCGCCCAGGAACTCGCGGAAGGCCTGGTTGATGAACTCCACGCCGCCGTCGGCCGAGGTCATCCAGACCGGCGCGGGCGCGGTGTCGGCCATCAGCCGGAAGCGCGCCTCGCTTTCGCGCAGCCGCTGCTCGGCCTCTCTCTGAGCGGTGACGTCGCGGTTGATCCCGACCATGCGAGCGGGTTTGCCGTCGTCGCCGAACACGACCTCGCCCCGGCCAGCCAGCCACTTGATCGTGCCGTCCGGCTGCGGCACGCGATAGACCGCCTCGTAGAGCGCTCCCTCGCCCCAGGCGCGGTCCTTGGACTGCTCGATGAGGTGGCGGTCCTCGGGGTGCACCCGTTCCAGCATCAGGGCGTAGGAGGGCTTCGTCTCGGCGTCGAAACCCCAGTTCCGCCGGAACTCCTCTGACCAGTAGATTTCGCCCGAGGCGACGTCCCAGTCCATGATGCCGATGCCGCCGGCCTTCTGGGCCGCCGACAGCCGCAGGGCGTCGCCGGCCACCTCCCGCCGCGTGCGGTCGAGCCGGATCAGCGACTGGCGATAGGCGCCGGCCAGGCTGGCGATGAAACCCGCGCTGAGCACGAAGGCGACGGCCACGACGACGTCGCGGCGAGGATCGCCCACCAGACCCATCCGGGGCTCCACCAGGGCCCAGGCGCTGGCCAGGCTCAGGGCGACCGTCAGCCATCCCGCGCGCGATCCCGCCCACAGGGCGGCCAGCACCACGGCCGGAAAGAAGGTGACGAAGGTCACGCCGGTGATGAACGGCTCCAGCACCAGCCGGATAACCGTAGCCACGGCCGTACAGCCGACCGCCGCCGCGAGAACCCCCGCGGGGCCCGGCCTGGACAGTCTGGTCAATCCGGAAAACGCGCGTGTGAGCGCCATACCCCCGCTCAGTTCGCTGAACAGCCTCGACGAACTCGACCCTACCCCCGATCCCCTCGCAGAGCTAGGCCGATCCTGACGTCGCTCCCGGAGCTAGACCGCCGCGTCCAGGATCGCGTCGCGGACCAGGTCGGGGCGTTCGATCGGGAAGAAGTGGGAGCCGCCGGCGACGGTCTGCAGGCGGGCGTGGTGCCATTTGCGGCGGACCTGTGCGGGGTCGCCCAGCCGGCAGGTGGAGCGCCGTTCGGCCTTTAGGATGCGCACGGGGCGGTCGAGCCGGCTGAGCGCTCCGCGCGGGTCGTTGGCCTGGGAGACGAAGTTGGAGGTTTCCCATTCCGGCGTGCAGGCGAGTTCCACCTGGCCGTCGGGGCGTTCGTGAAAGCCGCCGGCGACGTAGTCGGCCAGCGCCGTCTCCGACCAGCCGGCGAATGCGCCGCGGCCCTTGTAGGCCTGGAAGGCGGCGGTGCGGCTGTCGAACACCGAGCGGCGGCGCGCGGCGGTGCGGGCGATGGGCGCGCGGGCCCGGGCCAGGGCCTGGGCGCCGGGCAGGTGGGCGAGGGTGGTGTAGAAGGGGGTCCAGATCACCGGATCGAACAGCACCAGGTTGGACACCCGCTGCGGCCGCTCGGCGGCTGCCAGCAGGGCCGCCGTGCCGCCCATGGAGTGACCCGCCAGCGTCATCGGCGGCCCGCCCAGCACGTCCAGCAATGCGGCGAGGTCGTCGCGGAAGTCCTTCCATGAGCGGCGGCCCTTCGGATCGGCCTTCAGCCGGGTCATGCCGTGGCCGCGCAGGTCGGGCGCGACGATGCGCAAGGAGGCCGACAGTGGCGCCAGCACGGACCGATAGGTGGGGGCGTTGAAGCCGTTGGCGTGGACGAAAACCACGTCCACCGGGCGGGCCGGGTCGCCGAAGTCGAGCACGGCCATCTCGCCGTCGCCCCACGGGCTGCGGATCGGGATCATCCGCCGCCGGGGCTCATGGAAACGGGCGGCGTCCATGCCGTACTCCGAAGGCTACCGTGCCGACGACTTAAGCACGGACCGGCGCGCTTGCCACCCTAGGCGTCCAGTTCCGCCTGGGTCAGATCGGCGCCGTCCATCTTGGCCTCGGCCAGGTCGACCTCGATCAGCCGGGCGCGCTTCAGGTCCGCGCCGCGCAGGTCGGCGTGGCGCAGGCCCGCGCGGGTGAGGTCGGCGCGGACGTAGCGGCCCTCGGCGATCATCAGCGGCCCGAGCTTGGCGCCGCGCAGGTCGGCCTTGGCGAGCTGGGCGCCCACGAGCTTGGCGCCGCGCAGATCGGCGTCGCGCAGTTTCACCGTGCGCAGGTCGGCGCCGGTGAGGTCCGCGCCCTGGAGCTGGGCGCCCGAGAGGTCCAGGCCGAAGAACACGGCGCGCGGCGCGTGCAGGGCGGTCATCCGGCGCCTGGCCAGGGTGCGCATCGGACGCATGTCGACGTCGGCCGCCTTGGCGATCGAGCCTTCCAGCCCGCCGGTGTCGACCCAGCGCTCGTGCGAGGCGATCGCCTCGTGCAGCGGCTGGTCGTCGATGTAGACGCTGGGCGGCGGCGCGCGCAGAACGCCGGCCAGGTCGGCCTTGTCGGTGTTGGCGTGCTCGATGTTGGCGCCGGTCAGGACGGCGCGCTTCATGGAAGCGCCTGAGAGATCGGTCTGCGACAGCTCCGCGCCGGACAGGTCCGCCCCGTCCAGGGCGGCGTTGCGCAGCTTGGCGCCCGACAGCACCGCGTTGGACAGGTCCGCGTCTCGGAAGTCGGCGGCCAGCGCCATGGTCCCGCTCATCTGGGCTCCGGCCAGATTGGCGCCGGAGAGAATGGCGTAGTCCAGCTCTCCGGGGCGCTTCTCGTGCTTGAGCAGGCGGAAGCCTTCCTTGGCGTCGGCGAGCGCGATCAGGCCGACGCGCAGGTCGCAGCCGACCAGGTCCGCGCCGGACAGGTTAGCGCCGCGCAGGCAGGCGCCGCGCAGATCGGCCTTGGTCAGGGACGCCTGGCGCAGGTCGGCCTCACGCATGTCGGCGCCGAACAGTATCGCCCGGTCCAGCCGCGCGCTGGACAGCAGAGCGCCGTTCAGGCGCGCGCCGGTGAGCTCGGAGTCGCGCAGGTCGACGCCTTCGAGGTTGAAGTTGCGCAGGTCGAAATAGGCGAGGTTGGCGCGGCGTCCGCCGGGCACGCCGGTCAGGTAACGGGCGTGCGCCTCCAGCACGGCGCGAAGGACGGACAGGTCGACCGACCTGACGATGGCGGCGGCTTCGGATTTCATTGTGCCGGGAGCTTAGGCGCGGCGGCTTAAGGAAGGGTTCGCGGCGGGCGCCTGCTCGCTACAGCCGTCCGCATCCGCAAACTACGTGTCATCGCCGCCGGATAGTGATTTCGTGGCCACGCTGAGCGGCTCACATCCTCGCGTTCGCAGGGGGGACCCGCCACCAATGTTCGTCGTCCCGGCCGAAGCGCGGAACGCGCGTAGAGCCGGGACCCAGGGGACGCGGAGAACCCGGCGGCGGCACGGGTCAGCGACATCCCCCCTGGGTCCCGCACGAGCGCTGACGCGCTCTCCGGGATGACGGCGAAAAGCGGGGATGTGAGCGGGCGTATCCGATATTTTCACCCGCCCCCTCGAACCGCCCCCATACTCCTCATCGACCCCGCCGCGGGGGAGGGCGCTCAGGTACCAGAGCCCGATGCGGCGGCGGGGCGGAAGTCGAGCGGGACGAACCTGGCGTCGATGCTGGGAGCTCCGGCGGTGCG
>DASPKD010000093.1:0-8708 GCA_035628275.1 Caulobacteraceae bacterium
GGAGACTGCGGCCCGGGGAGACAGGGCGGGGCGCCGATCTTTCGCCGATGATCAGACGATGAACGAGATGTTCTCCCTGCGCCGTCCCGTGGACCTCGCCTCCGAGGGCCCCTTCCTGCTGGGCGGGCTGAAGATCGTGCCCGCCGCGCTGGAGGTGCATGCGCCCGACGGCGTACAGGCGCTCGAGCCACGGGTGATGCAGGTGCTGGTCGCGCTGCATCGGGCGCGCGGCGGGCCGGTCAGCCGCGACGAGCTGTCGGACCTCTGCTGGGAAGGTCGGATCGTCGGCGAGGACGCGCTTAACCGCTGCGTCGGGCGGCTGCGCAAGGTGCTGGCCGTCGAGCCGCGAGCGGCGATCGATACGATCCCGAAGATCGGATACCGCCTTCGGGTCGATCCGACGAGAGCGGTCGCGGCCTCGCCCCACCAGGAGGGGCGCCTGTCCCGCCCCTCGCGTTTGCAGGGGCGTGCCTGGATCGCGGCTTCGGCCGCCGTGATCGCCATGGCCGCCATCGGAGCCTCGGTCTGGGCGGCGCGTGCGCCGGCGACCTGGTCGGCCGAAGGCGTGCGGCCACTAACCGCAGAACCCGGCGTGGAGACACACCCCGCCCTGTCTCCGGACGGACGCTTTCTGATCTACGCCGCGGGCGAGGGCTTCGGCGCGCCGCGCGATCTCTATCTGCGGGCGACAGGAGAGGGAGCGCCGCTTCGGCTGACCCGGACGGCTGCCGACGAATCCGCCCCGGTGTGGTCGCCCGATGGAGCTCGATACGCCTTCGTGCGGCAGGACGGCGGACCCTGCACCATCCTGATCGCCACCGCCCCGAGCGGTCAGGAGCGGGTCGCCGGACGCTGCCGCACCGACAGTCAGACGCGGCTCGCCTGGACCGCGTCGGGCGAGTTGCTGTTCGCCGATCGCCCTGCGCCCGACGCAGTGCGCCGCCTGCGGGCCTTGAACCCTGAAACCGGCCAGGCTCGTGACGTCACCCGCCCGGCGGTAGAGACCTTCGGCGACGCGGACCCGGTGAGCTCGCCGGATGGGCGCACGGCGGTGTTCCGCCGCTCCCTGTCGCACGGGATCGACGACCTTTACCTCGTCGACGTGGATGGCGGGCGGGAGCGCGCTTTGACGCGTGACGGTTGGAAATCCATCGGTTACGCGTGGAGCCCCGACGGCCGTTCGCTCTTCTACGCCACGAACAGGGGCGGCGACTTCGGACTTTGGTCCGTGAACGTGGGGGGCGGGGGCGAGCCGCGCCGGGTCAGCTTAGGGCTGCTGGCGTTCGGCCGAATGTCCGCCGACCGGGAGGGCCGCCTCGCCGTGGAGACCAGCGCCTCGAGCATGCATCTAGTCCGCCTGGATCGCACCGGAGCGTTGACCGAACTTACCGCGTCCAGCGGCAACGACTGGCACCCGGACGTGGCGCCGGACGGGGCGTTGGTGTTCGTCTCTGACCAGAGCGGCTCGCCCGAGATCTGGGTCAGACCGGCCGCAGGCGCGCCCGCGAAGTTGACCGACCTGAAGGCGGGTTACGTCAGCGCGCCGCGCTGGTCGCCTGACGGGCGGCAGGCGGCCTTCATCGCCGCGCGCGAGCACCGAAGCGACATCTACCTGATCAACGCGGACGGTTCAGCTCTGCGGCGGCTGACGACAGACGGCGGAGCGAAGGCCGAAGCGGTGTGGAGCGCCGATGGGCGCTCGCTGGTCTTCGCCGCCCGCTCGGAGCGTGGGTGGGGCTTGATGCGGGCGGGGCTGGACGGGCGGGCGGCGCCCGTCGCGGGAGCTGAGGGTTTCCGTGCGGTGCGCGTGGGGCCTGACGGCGCGCTATACGCCCTCAAGCCCGGCGACAACCGCCTGTGGACGATTCCGGAGAACGGGGCTCCTCGCCTGGTCGCGCCTGGCGTTCGAGTCGCGGACGACGCGGGTTGGGCGATCGGGCGCGAGGGCGTCTACGAGGTCAGGGGGAGGTCCGGTGCTCCATCCTCCGTCTGGCTGAACCCCTGGTCGGGGACGGCCCGCAAGGTGGCTGACCTCCCGGCCCACATCTCGAGGCGCTATCTGACGCTCGACACGCGAGACGGCGCCCTGCTGTTCTCGCGCATGCAGCAGGATGATGCGGACGTACTGTTGTTGGACCTGAAGAGCTGACCGCCGGTGAACCGGCGCGTCGTCAGGCGTGGTCCGGCAGTTCGAGGCATTCACTGCGTCGGAAGTTCGCCGCGCTCGTGCCGCGCATCTCTCCAGCGCTCGCGCCAATCGCGGCCTCGCCGACGGTCCGGCCTCCCGCCACGTACGGCTCGGCGACCTGAAGCGCGTTCTTGCGCTCCAATTCGCGGTCTCGCTTCAATTGCCGGAGCGCGAGATCCAGGTGACGCACCCCGGCTGATTTCGCGGAGGCCGCCCCGGCCGCGTCGCCGGTCGAAGCAGCGTGGTTCGAAAATGCGCCGAACACGCCGGCGCAGTGGGCGTGCAACTGCCACATCGGCTTGCCCGCCCAGTAGTCGATGATCGCGTGCTTCTTGCCCGGGTTGAACAGGGTGTCCCCCGCGCCCGCCGTCCCCGCCGTCAAGGCGGCGCATAGAGCCAAGCCCACGGATTTGCGGATCATCGTCGTCCCTCTCGCTTGCGGTCGCCTTACGCTCGACCGCCTCCCGAGGGGGCATCCTGCTTCACCGCAAGCCCGGGCGCAACTCGCACCGACGGGCCGACTACTGTTTGGGCTTAGACTCTTCCGCTTTCTGGGCCGCCGCGCCGGCCGTGGCGCCTACGGCCGCGCCCACCGGGCCGCCGACCAGGGCGCCGGCCACCGCGCCGGTCGCCGCCTTCTGCTCCATCGTCGTGCCGCAGGCCGACAGGCCCAGGGCCGCCCCGATCATGGCGATCGCCTTCAGTTGGGTACGCATCTCTCAACACCTCGCGCTTAGCGACCGCTGTTCAACGAGTCCCTGGGACGCGGGTTCCGGGAACCTTACGGCGCAGCTGGATGTTTCAATCCCGTGCAGCTTGGCCGTTCGCGCCTGTGGTCAGTATCGGTGCGGCGGTGAATACGAGGCGATTATCTGGCGACTGCAAGAGTGTTCTGTAATCGGCGCTCAGCAACAAGTTCAGAGTAGTGCGCGAATACAGACGTCGAACGCCTCGGGTGACTGTGGCGTATCTGCGTCGGAGGCGTGATCCATTTGCACGAGCTCAGCCGTTGCGAATCGAAGACATTGACGGCACCATCTCCCTGGGTTAGGCAGCCACCGGTCGGCGAACGAGGAACGTCGACCACGGACCATCCGCCGCTCTCGGTCTCGAGGATTTCGGCCGACAGCGCGTGACTGAGTAGGGGGCTGGGGCCCTCGCCGTAGAGGAAAGAGAACCTTGACGACGAAGACACAGGCACGTGCGCCCGCACGCGCCCTGGTCGGCGCCGCCGCGTTCGGAGCCCTCGTGGGTCTGGCCGTAACCAGCGCTTACCTCGGCGGCACCATGGCCAAGGTCATGCACGTCCGAGCCAAGGCCGAGCGCCTGGCCGGCGCCGCCGAATCCGGTTTCTCGGAAACCGCCGTGATCGCCGCCGCCGGCGGTATGAACCACAGCGCGCTGGAGATCGCGCGCCGCCACGATCCCTATACCGTCGCCGGCGGCGCCCAGCGGGACCGCCAGGCGGCCCTGTTCGCCGCCCGTCTTGAGCGCCAGGGCGCGCTCAGCGCCAAGGCCGGCCTGCGCAAGGCCTCGTTCGCGCCGGAGAGCGCAAAGCCGTTCCAGCTGAACGCCCTGGACGCCTCGCGTGACCTGGAGTGCCTGACCCAGGCGGTCTATTACGAAGCCCGCGGCGAAGGCGCCGCCGGCCAGCGCGCGGTCGCCCAGGTGGTGCTGAACCGCGTCCGCCACCCGGCTTTTCCGAAAACCATCTGCGGCGTGGTGTTCCAGGGCGCGGCTAAGCGCGTCGGCTGCCAGTTCAGCTTCACCTGCGACGGGTCGATGGGCCGCCGCCCGGAAAGCGGCGCCTGGAACCGGGCCCGCGCGGTCGCCGCTCGGGCCCTGGCCGGCCACGTTATGGCCGAGGTCGGCAACGCCACCCACTTCCACACCACTGCGGTGTCGCCCTCATGGTCGGGGACGCTGCTGCGCGTCGGGCAGGTCGGAACCCACGTCTTCTATAAGTTCGGCGGTCGCCCAGGCCGCGGCGAGTCGTTCCGCTACACGCCTCAGCCGTCCAAGCCGAAGGACACGTTCCAGCCGGTGTTCGCCAGCTTCGCGCCGGTCCAGCAGGCCGTACCTGAACCGGCCGCGGCCGAGCCCCTGACGGGAATGGGTGGCCCTACCGGCCGTCCGCCCGAACCCGCGGACGCGCCGCCCGCGGCCGCCCCTCAACCGGAAACCAAGACCGAAGCGGCGCCCGCGACGCCTGCCGAGACCCCGGCTACCTGACTATCCGGGCGAGGTCTTCGACGACCGATGAGCGTCGTCGTGACTGTGGCGGATGTCGCGTTCGCCGCCCCCGCCTGAGACCTGGCTGCGGTTCGGGTTGGTCGGCTCGCCGTCGGCTCGGGTCTCCCGCTTTTCCGGCTCGGGCCTGGAGCGGTCCTCGTCGCTGGCGCCGGGTCCGCCCCAGCGATGGGTGTTCGGATGCTTGTCCGGCATGATCAGCGGTCCTGCTGGCGACCCTGGTGGGTGAGGTTCTGGTGGATGTTTCCATGGCGGCCCTGCTGCGACAGGTTCACGTCGTCGCCGGGCTGGCTGGACTGCAGGTCGTGCACGTCGTCGCGCCGCTCGCGGTCCTTGCCCTGCACGTTCGCCTTGCCGGCCTTGTCGGCGAAGCTTCGCTGCTCCCGCGGAACGGGCGGGGGGGTCTTGGGCATGGTCGCCTCCGTCTGTGTGTCGGAAGGTAACCCCCTGATCCGGAGCGAGTTCCTACGCCGGAGCTTGCCGCATCAGGGTGTTTGGAAGGCGAATTTGACGGCCGACGAAGCGCCGGGCACGATCTGGTTGTGATCCGCCCCGTGTTCCACCTGTCGCTGCCGGTGTCCGACATTGATCGCTCGGCCGCCTTCTACCACGAGGCGTTCGGAGCGGAGTTCGGGCGGATCGGACGCGGTTGGCGGGACGTGTGGGCGTTCGGCGGCCAGATCACTCTGCAGCACGATCCGGAGGCCGCCGCCCTGGCTGCGAACCTGGGCCGCCACCATTACGGGGCGACCCTGCCGTGGGACGCCTGGAGCGATGCGCTGGACCGCCTTCGCCGGGCCGGAGTCGCGCCGGAACGCGATCCCCTGATCCTACATCCCGGTCGGCCCGATGAGCAGGCCAAGGTCTACGTCCGCGATCCGGACGGCTGGGTGATCGAGCTCAAGGCTTACCGCGATCCGCCGCTGGCGCTCGAGCGGCCGACGTTTCCCGACTGATCAGGCCGCGTCGAGTCCGATATCCAGCGCCGGAGCGGAGTGGGTGAGGGCGCCGACCGAGATCACGTCCACGCCGGTCTCGGCGATCGCGCGCACGGTGTTCAGGTTCACCCCGCCCGACGCCTCCAGCACCGTCCGGTCCTTCGCCATCGCTACCGCTGCGCGCAGGTCCTCCAGGGCGAAGTTGTCCAGCATCACCACGTCGGGGCGGAAGGGCAGGGCCTCCTGCAGCTGCTCCAGCCGGTCCACCTCGATCTCGATCTTGGTCAGGTGCCCGGCCGCCGCCCGCGCGCGCTCCAGCGCCGCGCCGATCCCGCCGCAGACGGCGATGTGGTTGTCCTTGATCAGGATCGCGTCGTCGAGGCCGTGACGGTGGTTCACGCCCCCGCCGCAGAGCACCGCATGCTTCTCCAGCGCGCGCAGCAGCGGGGTGGTCTTGCGGGTGTCGGCGATGCGCGCGCCCGTGCCCTGCACCGCCCGGACATAGGCGCGGGTCAGGGTGGCGACGCCGGACAGCCGCTGGAGGAAGTTCAGCGCCACCCGCTCGGCCGCCAGCAAGGCGCGAGCGTTCCCCTCGACCCGGGCGATCACCGCGCCCGGCGCCGCGTCAGCGCCGTCGGCCAGCACGGCCTCGAACCGGGCGTCCGGCGCCATCAGCCTGACTGCGATGCGGGCGCAGTCCAGGCCGGCGATGCGCCCGTCGCTCCGCGCCACGAACACGGCGCTCAGCCGCGCGTCCGCGGGCACGCAGGCGGCCGCCGTCACGTCTCCGGCCCGGCCGAGATCCTCGACCAGGGCCGCGCGCACGACCGGCTCCACCAGTAGTTCGGGAAGGGGAGCGATCATTCAGCGGCTATCCGAACGCCCGAATGCGGGGCTTCGACCTCGGCCAGGGTGAGGAAAGTGCGGCGCGGCTCGCCGGCGTCAGGGAAGTCGGCGCGATGGTGGCCGCCGCGGCTTTCCTCGCGGTGCAGGGCCGCGTGGGCGATCAGGCGGGCGGCGATCAGCGGCGGCGCGGCGCCGTAGGCGGCCTCCAGCGCGTCGAGCCGGTCGAGCAGGACGTTCAGCCTCTCGGCGTCGCGCTCCACGCCGGCGTGGCGGCCCATCAGCGCGCGCAGCTCGGCCAGGGCCGGCTCCGGAAGATCCGGCGCGGCGCGGGCGGGCAGGGGAAGCGTGCGCGGATCGATCTCTGCGGCGGCCGCTTGCCCCGTGCGCAGACCGAAGGCGGCGGCCTCCAGCAGCGAGTTGGAGGCCAGCCGATTGGCGCCGTGAACGCCGGTCGAGGCGCACTCGCCGACCGCGAACAGTCCGGGCAGGCTGGTGCGTCCGTCCGGGTCGGCGGCGATCCCGCCCATGTGATAGTGCGCGGCCGGAGCGACCGGCACGGGCTGGACGCGTGGATCGAGCCCGGCACGCAGGCAGGCGGCGAACACCGCCGGGAACAGCTCGGGAAAGCGCTCGCCCACGGCGGCGCGGGCGTCGAGGTACGCGCCCCGGCCGCTGGCGATCCGGCATTGGACGGCGCGGGCGACCACGTCGCGCGGCGCCAGTTCCGCGTCCGGATGTACCTCCGGCATGAAGCGCTCGCCGTGGCGGTCGACCAGCAGGGCGCCTTCGCCGCGCAAGGCCTCGGTCGCCAGCGGCGCGGGGTCTAGGCCCACGTCCAGCGCGGTGGGGTGGAACTGCACGAACTCCGGATCGGCGATCACCGCGCCCGCCAGCGCCGCGAGTGCAAGGCCTTCGCCCCGCAGGGCGGCCGGGTTGGTCGTCACCGCGTACAGGCCGCCGAGGCCGCCGGTCGCCAGCACCGTCGCCGCCGCCGTGACCTCCACCAGGGCGCCGCCCCGCTCGACCAGGGCGCCGCGCACGCGGCCGGCGCGGTCCTGCAGCAGAGCGCGGGCGCGGGCGTGTTCCCAAATCTCGACGTGCGGCGCGGCGCGTACGGCTGTAATCACCGCCGCCATGATCGCCGCGCCCGCCCGGTCGCCGCCGACCCGCGCCACGCGGGCGAGCGAATGGGCGGCCTCGCGGCTCAGCACGAAGCCGCCGTCGGCGTCGCGGTCGAACGGCGCGCCGAGCGCGGCCAGGCGGCGCACGGTCTCGGCTCCGGCGTCGGTCAGGGCGCGGGCCGCCTCGGGCTCGACCAGCCCGGCGCCGGCGACTTCCGTGTCTCGGGCGTGCCGTTCCGGCGAGTCCGCGTCCGAGAGGGCCGCGGCGATCCCGCCCTGGGCCCAGGCCGAGGCGCAGGCCTCGCCCAAGGAGTCAGGCGCGATCACCAGCACCCGACGCGCCGCCGCGGCCAAGGCCGCGGTGAGGCCCGCCAGCCCGGCGCCGACGATCAGCACCCCGTCATGCCGCACGCGCCGCATCGTCAGAAGCCCAACAGGCTGTCGAACGCCTTCACCGCCGAGCCGCCGCCGAGCGTGATGCTGGCGTACAGGGCTGCGAAGCAGACGGCGGTGACCCCGAGGTAGGCGCCGACACTCATCGCCGTCTGGCGGCTGGTCAGCGGCGATGCGTTCGGCCGCATCGCGCCCGAGCGCATCGCGCCGATCACGCTCAGGCCCACGAAGATCGCCAGGATCCAGCTGCCCCGGTTGACCGCCCAGGCGACCGCCAGCAGGCCGACCGCCAGCAGGGCGACGCGCTCCACCGTCGGGTGGATGCGGGCCAGCACCGGCCCGATAGCCTTGGAGCCGTCCAGCGGCGGCGCCGGGGCCAGGTTCAGCAGGTTGATCACCGAGATGAAGAAGGCGCCTTCCAGCCAGAAGGTCTCGCCGCTGATCAGGAAGCCCGCGAAAAACGGCAGGGTCGCCAGTATGCCGACCGCAGGTCCGGCCAAAGCGATGATCACGTCGATCCACTCGGTGGGCGAGGGCCGCGCCGCGCTGGCCGCCCCGCCCAGGAAAGGGATGAAGTGGATCTTGCCCGGGCCGCAGCCCAGGCGGTTGATCGCCCACAGGTGACCCAGCTCGTGCACCAGGATGCCGAACAGGCCCGCGATCGCAGCGGCCGGCCCCATCATCCACCACAGCCAGGCCAGCACCAGTCCCGACGACAGCACCGCCCAGCCGATCTCCTTACCGGTCATGCCGCCGGCGACGACGGCGGGCCGCGCGGCCGGCTGCGCCGCCGCCGGGCGCGCCGGAGCGGTCGCGACCTGATCCCAGGGACCGGGGGTGCGGGGGGTGTCGGTCACGCGCGCTTCTCCTTGGAGCCGGTCATCCGCCTGGCCAGCAGCAGCGCCAGGGCCAGGGTCTCGGCCTGCTCGCGGCTCAGCCGCGTGCGGGCGGGCGGAACATAGCGCATCAGAT
>DASPKD010000094.1:0-8943 GCA_035628275.1 Caulobacteraceae bacterium
CGTGGCCGCCTTCGTCGACGCCGAGCACGCGCTGGACCCGACCTACGCCCAGAAGCTGGGCGTGAACCTGGACGACCTGCTGGTCTCCCAGCCCGACACCGGCGAGCAGGCGCTGGAGATCACCGACACCCTGGTGCGCTCGGGCGCGGTGGACGTGATCGTGGTCGACTCGGTGGCGGCGCTGACGCCCAAGGCCGAGATCGAGGGCGAGATGGGCGACTCCCTGCCCGGCCTGCAGGCGCGGCTGATGAGCCAGGCGCTGCGCAAGCTGACCGGCTCGATCTCCAAGTCCAAGTGCCTAGTCATCTTCATCAACCAGATCCGCATGAAGATCGGGGTGATGTACGGCAGCCCCGAGACCACCACCGGCGGCAACGCGCTGAAGTTCTACGCCTCGGTGCGCCTGGACATCCGCCGCACCGGCGCGATCAAGAATCGCGACGAGATCGTCGGCAACTCCACCCGGGTGAAGGTGGTCAAGAACAAGGTCGCCCCGCCGTTCCGCGAGGTCGAGTTCGACATCATGTACGGCCAGGGCATCTCCAAGCTCGGCGAGATCCTCGACCTCGGCGTCAAGGCCGGCGTGGTGGAGAAGTCCGGCTCCTGGTTCTCCTACGACAGCCAGCGCATCGGCCAGGGCCGCGAGAACGCCCGCGAGTTCCTCAAGAACAACCCCGACATGGCCCAGGCCATCGAGCAGGCGGTGCGCAAGAACGCCGGCATCCTGTCCGAGGAACTGCTGGGCGCGCCCGAGCCCGACGAGGGCCAGGACGACTGATCGTTTCAGAGCTCCGTGAGGGGAAGGCGGCGCGACCCGACCGACCCCGCGTCCGTCCGATCCTCACGGCCGAGCCGCCCGGGCCCCCGGGCGGCTCTTCTTTTTTTCTCACCAGGGCGCGTAGGCGTTGTCGATCTCGACGATCTGGTCCTGGCGCAGGCCCAGCTCCTGCAGGCTCCAGGTCAGCCACACCGCGTCGCGGCGCAGGGAGTTGCAGGTGTCGGGCTGCAGCCGGCGCACCGCCAGGCGGGTCAGCAGGCGGTCGCGCTTTACGTCGACGGTGACGTTCTCCTTGCTGGTGCAGCCGTTGGAGTTCAGCCGCGCCGAGAAGCCGCGCTCGTCGAACAGCACCCCGTGCAGCGACTCGTAGGGCGCCGAGGTCGGCATCGACACGGCCGGATCGGGCCGGTCCTGGCCGTCGGTGTCGGCGGCGACGATCACGCAGCCGGACAGCAGCGGCGCCGCCGCCAGCGCGGCGGCGAACAGGCGAAGACGGTGCATCGGAGATCCCCTCGTTGTCTTGTTCCGCAAGCTTCGCCGTATCGCCTGAACCGTCCCTGAACGGAAGCTCAGAGGTCCAGCCGGTGCAACTCCGTGCCGATCGCGAACACCGACGTCGCCCCCTCCTGCCGCACGACGCGGATCTTGTTCACCGCCTTGCCCATCTCGACCGGCTTCCAGCTCAGGCCGCCGTCCTCTGTCTGCATCCCCGCGGTCGTGCCGCCGATCCAGCCGCGCTTGTCGTCGACAAAGCCGACCCCGAACGCGCGCCAGGCGTGGTCGTCGACCACCGGCAGTTCCGCCCAAGTCTCGCCCCCGTCGGTCGTCTTGGCGACGTAGCGCTGGACCACGGCCTTGTCGGGGTTATAGCTCTGCACCGTGACGTAGCCGACCTTCTTGGACGGGAAGGCGATCTTCCAGGTGATCTCCCACGGCCGGGCGCTCTGGTAGACGGTGCGCCAGGTCTTGCCGCCGTCGCTGGTCTTCAGGATGCGGGCGTTGGACTCGTCGGTCTTGCCGCTGCTGGCCCCGGCGATGAAGCCGGTCTTCTCGTCCAGGAACTTGACGTCGTAGATGCAGGCGGTGTGGGCGCCCATGTCGCGCGAGCGCCAGGTCTCGCCCCCGTCGAAGGACTCCATCAGGAACGCCGGCGTCCCCACCCGGCCCCCGGCCCGCACCGTAGCCTTCCAGCCGAGCTCGCCGTGGTTGACGAACGGGACCTTCAGCACGTCGATCGCGCAGATCCCCTTCACCCGCGGGCCGTCGTAGGTCACCGGCTCCCAGGTCGCCCCGCCGTCGCGCGTGCGGTACAGCGGCGTCTCGTCCGACACGTTGGGGAAGTAGTCGGTGCCGACGTTGCCCAGAAACCCGGTGCTCGCGTCGACGAAGCCCAGCGCGCGAACGAAGGTCCCTGGCCGGTCCATGATCTTGGTCCAGCTCGCCCCGCCGTCGGCGGTCCGGTACAGCTTGCCCTGGCCGTTGCCGTACCAGCCGGTCGAGCGGTCGACGAACACGACATCGTCCTGCTTGCCGCGATAGGGCTCGGTCGGGAGCTTGGTCCAGGTCGTCGGCAAGGGCGCCGGCGGCGGCGCGGGCACGGTGGAACAGGCGCCCAGCGCCAGGGCCGAGCCCAGCAGGGCGCGGCGGTCGATGGATACGGTCACGGTGAAATCCTCCCCCGGCGCATCTCACGCCGCCGGGAGGGCGAACTCAAATGAAGGTCTCGTAAGGTGGGGCCAAAGAAAAAGGGCCCCCGTCGCCGGAGGCCCTTCCCAGATCGTGGTTCGCGAACCGCTTAGGACGAGTAGAACTCGACCACCAGGTTCGGCTCCATCTTCACCGCGTACGGCACTTCGGCCAGTTCCGGGGCGCGGACGAAGCGGGCGCTCATGCCCTTCAGGTCCACTTCGATGTAGTCCGGCGTGTCGCGCTCGGCCGACTGCAAGGCTTCCAGCACCAGCGCCATGTTGCGCGAACGCTCGCGCACCGACACCACGTCGCCCGGCTTCACGCGGTAAGAGGCGATGTTCACCCGCTTGCCGTTGACCAGCACGTGGCCGTGGTTGACGAACTGGCGCGCGGCCCAGGGGGTCGGCACGAACTTGGCGCGGTAGACCACCGCGTCCAGGCGCGATTCCAGCAGGGCGATCAGGTTCTCCGAGGTGTTGCCCTTGCGGCGCGACGCCTCGTCGTAGGTCTTGCGGAACTGCTTCTCGGTGATGTTGGCGTAGTAGCCCTTCAGCTTCTGCTTGGCGCGCAGCTGCAGGCCGAAGTCAGACACCTTGGACTTGCGGCGCTGGCCGTGCTGGCCGGGGCCGTAGGAACGCTGGTTCACCGGGGACTTCGGACGGCCCCACAGGTTTTCACCCATGG
Source organism: Caulobacteraceae bacterium (assembly GCA_035628275.1). Classification (GTDB taxonomy): domain Bacteria; phylum Pseudomonadota; class Alphaproteobacteria; order Caulobacterales; family Caulobacteraceae; genus DASPKD01. The sequence goes on from DASPKD010000094.1 coordinate 3,152, forward strand.
TGCGGTCGAGTTTGTACTTGGCGCTGTGGCGCTTGGACATGCTTCAAGCCTATGTATGACGCGGTCCGGCGGCCTCGGGAGTGAGGCCGCGATCTCAACGGCGGCGCACGCGTCTTCCGTCATCGCTCAGGGCGCGAGCCCCGAGGAAGCGGGCGATATGACGAAGCGGGCCTGAGGAGTCAAGCTTTTCGCGGCTCGACCGGATGGCGCGCTTGCCATCCCGGCGGGGCGGGCACATCCTTCGGTTGAGCCGATCGGGGAGGTTCGCCTGCGACCGCAATCATCCATCCGCCGGCTGGGCTTCGTGGTCGCGGTCGTGGGCGGGGTCATCGCCCTGACGCTCGTCGTGCTCACCGCCCTGCCCTAGCGACCCAGCCGCTCGGCGTGCCAGCGCAGGTGGTCGGCGATCACCGTCGCCACGAAGAAGAAGCTGTGATCGTACCCGGCGTGCCGTCGCAGCGTCAGCGGCTGGCCCGCCGCCCGGCACGCCGCCTCCAGCAGGTCCGGCCGCAGCCGGTCCATGAAGGCGTCCGCCTCGCCCTGGTCGACCAGCAGGTCCGGCAGCCGCGCCCCGTCCTCGATCAGCTTGCAGGCGTCGTATTCCCGCCAGCCGCTCTCGTCCGCGCCGAGGTAAGCCGTGAACGCCTGCGGCCCCCACCCCGCCGTCGAAGGCGAGGACACCGGCGCGGTCGCCGACACCGACCGGAATCGGGCAGGGTTTCGCAACGCCACGGTCAGCGCCCCGTGCCCGCCCATGCTGTGCCCGCCGATCCCCTGGCGCGCCATGTCGACCGGAAAGTTCGCGGCGATCAGCTCAGGCAGCTCGCGCTCCACATAGGAGCGCATGCGGAACCGCTCCGCCCAGGGCGCCTCGGTCGCGTCCAGATACCAGCCGGCGCTGGAGCCGATCCACCACGCGCCCTCGGGCGGCTCGGGCAGCTCGCCGCGCGGGCTGGTGTCGGGCATGACCAGCATCAGGCCGAGCTCGGCCGCGATCCTCTGCGCCCCGGCCTTGACCGTGAAGTTCTCCTCGGTCGAGGTCAGGCCCGACAGCCACCACAGCACCGGAACCGGCCCCGCCGCCGCCGCCGGCGGCAGGAAGACGGCGAAACGCATCGGCCCGCGTGTCTCGCGGCTTTCGTGGCGCCAGAACTGCTGGCGGCCGCCGAAGCAGCGATGTTCGGAGAGGAGTTCGAGGGTCATGACGGCGGCTCGCGAAATCGGATGGGCCAGGCGCCGCCTGACGACACCGTCGCCCGGCGTGGCGACGATCGCCTCGGCCATGACGACGATAACGGTGCGCCTGTGCGGCTTCAAACGAAACGCCGAGAACTGTTGCGAACGGTTCGCAACTATGTCACCTAGCCGGGCCTAGACAGCCAAGGTCCGCCATGCGCCCGTTCCGCCTGCTCGCCCCGCTCCTGCTCGCCGCCCTGGCCGCCGCCTGCGGGCCGAAGCCGGCGGAGAAGCCCGCGGCCGAGGCCGGTGTTCTGAACCTCTACACCGCCCGGCACTACGACGCGGACCTGAAGCTGTACGAGGCGTTCACCGCCCAGACCGGCATCCGCATCAACCGGCTGGAGATGCGCCCCGACCAGCTGATCGAACGGATGAAGGCCGAGGGCGAGGCCAGCCCCGCCGACGTGATCCTGATGGCCGACGCCGGCGCCCTGTGGCGGGCGCAGCAGGCGGGCCTGCTCCAGCCGGTCCGGTCCCAGGTGCTGGGCGCCCGCATTCCCCTGGCGCTGCGCGACCCGGAAAACCGCTGGTTCGGCTTCTCTCGCCGGGCGCGGGTGATCGCCTACGACAAGGCCTCGGTCCGCCCCGATGAGGTCGCGACCTACGAGGCGCTGGCGACCCCTCGCTTCAAGGGCGGGGTCTGCGTCCGCTCGTCCGACAACGTCTACAACCTGTCGCTGATGGCCGCCCTGATCGAGCGCTGGGGCCGCGACAAGGCGCTGGCCTGGGCCAAGGGGGTCGTCGCCAACATGGCCCGTCCGCCCCAGGGCGGCGACGTCGACCAGATCAAGGCGATCTCCGCCGGCGCCTGCAAGGTGGCCCTGACCAACAGCTACTACTTCCTGCGCCTGGCCCGCTCCGAGGACGCCGGCGACAAGGGCGTCGTCGGCGAGGTCGCGCTGGCCTTTCCGTCGCTGGCCGGCCAGGGGACCCACGTGAACGTCTCCGGCGGCGGGGTCGCGGCCCACGCCCCGAACCGCGCCGCGGCGGTGAAGTTCCTGGAGTTCCTCAGCACCGACGCCTCCCAGGCGGTGTTCGCCGACGCCAATAACGAATTCCCCGTCGTCGACGGCGTCGAGCCCCCGCCCGCGGTCAAGGCCGTCGCCGGCTTCAAGGCCGACCCGATGCCGGTCGTCACCTACGGCCGCCGCCAGGCCGAAGCCCAGGCCGTGTTCGACGAAGCGGGTTGGCGCTAGGTGGCGGTACGCGCCGAGAGCGTCTTGCTTCTCCCTCCTCCCTCGATGGGAGGAGGGCGGGGTGGAGGGTGTTCGCGCCGCCGGTCGGGGGTTCCGCACTTGAGGCGGCGCCGCCTCCCGCGCCCTTCCCCTGCCCGTCCTGCGAACACCCCCATCCCCGACCCTTCCCCCATCGAGGGGGAAGGGAGTTCGCGTCCCGCCGAGCAATACGCGTGACCCTCGCCGCGACCGTCACGCCGCGCGCGCCCCTGCCGTGGCTGAAGCTCGGCGCGGCGGCGGCCGCCCTGCTGGCGATCACGCCGCTGGTCGCGGTGGTGCTGCTGGCGGTGTTCGGCCGGGCCGACGCGGCGCTGTCGCCGGCGCTGATCGGGCGTTACGCCCTGAACTCGGCGCTGCTGGCCGCCCTGGTCGCGGTCGGGGCAGGGACCACCGGCGCGCTGGCCGCCTGGCTGGTGGTCATGCACCGTTTCCCCGGAAGAGGGCTGCTCGCCTGGGCGCTCGCCCTGCCGCTGGCCGCGCCCGCCTTCGCCCTCGCCTACGCCTACGCCGACCTGTTCGACGTGGCGGGGCCGGTCCGGACCGCGCTTCGCGACCTCATCGGAACCGACGTGCCGCTGAACCTGCGCAGCCTCCCCGGGGCCGCCTTCGTGCTGTCCGCCGCCTTCTACCCTTACGTCTACCTGACCGCCCGCGCGGCCTTCGTCAGCGGCTCGGTCTGCGCGCTGGAGGCCGCCCGCACCCTGGGCTCCAGCCCGCGCCAGGCCTTCCTGCGCGTAGCCCTGCCCATGGCCCGCCCGGCGATCGCGGCCGGCGTCGCGCTGGCGGTGATGGAAACCCTGGCCGACTACGGCGCGGTCAATTTTCTCAGCGTCCAGACGCTCACCACCGGCGTGGTCCGCGCCTGGTCGGTGTTCGGCTCCGCCGCCTCGGCCGCCCGGCTGTCGCTGCTGCTGCTGGGCGCGGCGGCGGTGCTGCTGCTGATCGAGCGGCTGGGCCGCAAGGGCCGGGGCTACAACGCGACCAGCGCCCGCTGGCGCGCCCTGCCGACGCTGGAGCTGACCGGCTGGCGGGCGGGGCTGGCGACGCTCTACTGCCTGCTGCTGCTGACCTTGGGCCTGCTGCTGCCGGCCGGCTGGCTGGCCTTCAAGGCCATGGGAGCCGAGCCCGAGCTGCCTCGCCTGCTGGGCGCCGCCGCCCGCTCCCTGGGCCTGGGCGTGACCGGCGCGGCGGTCACCGTGCTGCTGGCCTCGCTGCTCGCCTTCGGCGCGCGCGGGGGGCGCACCTTCACGCGCCTGGCCAGCCTCGGCTACGCAACGCCCGGCGCGGTGATGGCGGTGGGCCTGCTGACGCCGGCGGGCCTGCTGTGGAGCGCCGTTCCGGGCGCGGTGGCCGGTCTCGGCGCCGGCGTGGCGCTGCTGGTCTACGCCTACGCCGCCCGGCTGATGGCCGCGGCGCTGGAGCCCATCGACGCGGGCCTCGCCCGTCTGTCCCCGTCCATGACCCGCGCCGCCCGCACCCTGGGCGAGTCCGAGGCCGGGGCGGCGCGCCGGGTCGAACTGCCGATCGCCAGGGGCGCCCTGCTGACCGCGGGCCTGCTGGTGCTGGTCGACGTGCTGAAGGAGTTGCCGGGCACCCTGATCCTGCGGCCGTTCGACTTCGACACCCTGGCGGTGCTTGCCGACAACTACGCCTCCGACGAACGGCTGGCCCAGGCCGCCTGGCCGGCCCTGTCGATCGTGCTGGCGGCCCTGGTCCCGGTGATCGTCCTGTCGCGCCAGATAGCGGTCTCCCGCCCCGGAGCTCCACGATGAGCGCCCTCTCGGTCGAGAACGCCCGCCGCGCCTACGGCGCCAAGGTCGCCGTCGACGGCGCCTCGCTGCGGCTGGAGCCCGGCCGCATCGCCTGCCTGCTCGGGCCGTCCGGCTGCGGAAAGAGCACCCTGCTGCGCCTGATCGCGGGGCTGGAGCGGCTGGACGGCGGCGTGGTGCGCGACGGCGAGCGGGTGCTGTCCGGCCCCGGCGTCCATCTGCCCCCGGAACTGCGCGACGTCGGCTTCGTCTTTCAGGACTACGCCCTGTTCCCGCACCTGACGGTCGAGGCCAACGTCGCCTTCGGGCTGAAGGACCTGCCGGGCCGCGAGCGCCGCGCCCGCGCGCTGGCCCAGCTCGAGCGCGTGCGCCTGGCCGACCGTGCGGGCGCTTATCCTCAAACCCTGTCCGGCGGCGAGCAGCAGCGGGTGGCCCTGGCCCGCGCGCTAGCCCGCGAGCCGCGCGCGGTGCTGCTCGACGAGCCCTTCTCCGGCCTCGACGGGCGGCTGAAGGCCGAGGTGCGCGACGCGACGCTAAGCGCCCTGCGCGGGACCGGCGCGGCGGCCCTGATCGTCACCCACGACGCCGAGGAGGCGCTGCACATGGCCGACGACCTGGCCCTGATGCAGGCCGGCCGCATCCTGCAGACCGGCTCGCCGCGCGACTGCTACCTGCGCCCGGTGTCGATGGACGCAGCCCGGCTGCTCGGCGAAGCGAACGCCGTCCACGTCGAGGTCTCCGCAGGCGCGGCCCGCACCGCGTTCGGGACCGTCCCCGCCCCGGGCGTGCCCGACGGCCGCGCGGTGCTGATGGCCCGCCCGGAAGCCTTCCGGCTCGACCCCGCAGGCCGGCCCGCCACGGTGCGCTCCGCCCGCTTCGGCGGCGCCCGCACCGAAGTGGTGCTGACCGCCGGCGACGCCCAGGCCCACGCCCACGTCCCCTCCCGCGACGCCCCGCAGGCCGGCCAGACGGTGAGCGTCACGCTCGACGAAAGCCTCTGCACGGTGTTCCCGGCCTGACCTCGTTCCTTCTCCCGGTCGGGAGAAGGAGGGAACCCGCGCACCAGAGCCGCAGGCGGAGGTCCGCGCGGGAGGTTGAGGGATACGACGGCGCAGGTTCTGAACCGGAGGAGCCCTCACCCTGCAGTCGCTTCGCTCCGGCGGTCCCTCTCCCGGCCGGGAGAGGGAAGGAACGCCCGACATCCCCGCATTCGCACCGGGGACATCCACATTCCCCGTCATCCCGGCCGGAGCGCGGAACGCGCGCAGAGCCGGGACCCAGGGGACGCGGAGAACCCCGGCTGCGGCACGGGTCAGCGACATCCCCCCTGGGCCCCGGACGGGCGCCGGCGCGCTCTCCGGGATGACGGAAAATGGGAGTGCGGGAGCGGGCGAAAAATAAACTTACGCCCGCCCCCTCGAACCGCCCCCATACTCCTCATCGACCCCGCCGCGGGGGAGGGCGCTCAGGTACCAGAGCCCGATGCGGCGGCGGGGCGGAAGTCGAGCGGGACGAACCTGGCGTCGATGCTGGGAGCTCCGGCGGTGCG
>DASPKD010000095.1:0-13935 GCA_035628275.1 Caulobacteraceae bacterium
GGCCTCCCACCAGGTGATCTCCACCCGCCTGTTCGCCGGCCGCACGGTGATCCACGTCCTGTCCGACAACCACCCCGGCGACGGCTTCGAGCCGGTGACCGGCGGTCTCGAGGACGTCTACTTCTCGACGCTCTCGGCGTCACGCCGCGCGGCCTGAGGACACACAGCCATGTTCTGGAAAATCGCGGGCTTCGAGTTCCGCTACCAGCTGCGCCAGCCCGTCTTCTGGGTGGTGTTCGGCCTGTTCTTCCTGTTCATCTTCGGCTTCGTCGCCAGCGATCAGATCAGCATCGGCGGCGGCGGCGGCAACATCCACGAGAACTCGCCCTACTCGATAGCGGTGACGCACATCGTGGCCGCGGTCTTCTTCATGTTCGTGACCACGGCTTTCGTTGCCAACGTGATCGTGCGCGACGACGAGACCGGGTTCGGTCCGATCGTGAAGGCCACCCGGCTGAAGAAATTCGACTACCTGATGGGCCGGTTCGCCGGCGCCTACGCGGTCGCTTGCCTCTGCTTCCTGGCTGTGCCGGTCGGCATGATTGTCGGCTCGTTCATGCCCTGGCTGGACCCGGAGACGTTAGGGCCGTTGCGGCTCGAGGACTACGCTTGGTCTTACGTCGTGCTCGGCCTGCCCGGCGTGTTCCTGACCTCCGCGATCTTTTTCGCGCTCGCCACCGTCACGCGTTCGATGATGGGCACCTACCTCGGCGTGGTCGGCTTCCTCGTCGCCTACATCGTCGCCTCCGTGGTCCTGTCCCGCCCCGACCTCGAGCAGACCGCCGCTCTGGCCGAACCGTTCGGTCAAGGGGCGTACGGCGTGGCGACCAAGTACTGGACGGTGTTCGAGCGCAACGCCGCCAACCCGCCGCTCGAAGGCGCCCTGCTGTGGAACCGCCTGATCTGGACCGGCGCGGGCTTGGCCTTCCTGGCGCTGGCCTACGCCGCCTACCGGTTCGAGAGCCGCGCGGCCAAAGGCGGCAAGAAGCGCAAGCTTGAGGCCATGGCCCCGCCGCCGGCGCAGATCGGCCCCGTCGGCGGCCTGCCCAAACCCGCCTTCAACCGCCGCACCGCCTGGGCGCAGCTGACCGCGCGCACGCGCTTCGACATGGCCCAGGTGTTCAAGAGCCCGGCCTTCGTCGTGCTGCTGGCGCTGGGCATGGCCAACTCGGCCGGGAACCTGTGGTTCATCGGCGAGAGCTTCGGGGCGGACGCCTATCCGGTCACCCGGATCATGATCCGGGCGTTGAACCAGTCGTTCTCCATCTTCCCGATCATCATCACCATCTACTACGCGGGCGAGCTGGTCTGGCGCGAGCGCGACCGGCGCACGCACGAGATCGTCGACTCCACCGCCGTGCCCGACTGGGCGTTCGTGCTGCCCAAGACCTTGGCGATCGCGCTGGTGCTGCTCGCCACCCTGCTGGTCAGCGTGCTGACCGCGGTTGCGATCCAGACGTTCAAAGGCTGGACCGACTACGAGTTCGGCAAGTACCTGCTCTGGTACGTGCTGCCGTCGACCATCGACATGGTGCTGCTGGCGGTGCTGGCGGTGTTCCTGCAGGCGGTCTCGCCGCACAAGTTCGTCGGCTGGGGCCTGATGGTGATCTACATCGTCACCAGCATCACCTTCGGCAACATCGGCTGGGACCACAACCTCTACAATTACGCAGGCGCGCCGGGCGTGCCTCTGTCCGACATGAACGGCCAGGGCGACTTCTGGAAGGGCGCGGCCTGGTTCCGGGCCTACTGGACGGCGTTCGCGGTGCTGCTGCTGGTGCTGGCCTACGGCCTGTGGCGGCGCGGGACCGAAACCAAGCTGCTGCCCCGGCTCAAGCGCCTGCCGCGCCGCCTGCGCGGTCCGGCCGGCATGATCGCCGCCGCGTCCCTGGCGGCCTTCGCGGGCCTGGGCGGCTGGATTTACCTGAACACCAACGTCTGGAACGAGTACCGCAACAACCAGGACGGCGAGCGCTGGCTGGCCGACATGGAGAAGACCCTGCTGCCGTACGAGACGGCGCCGCGGCCTTCGGTGGTCAGCGTCAAGCTGAACGTGGACCTGCATCCGCACCAGACCCGCGCGCGGACGCTGGGCAGCTACATCCTGGAGAACCGCACCGGTGCGCCGCTCACCGAACTGCACCTGCGCTTCGACCGGGACGTGGAGGTCGACCGCATCGCCATCCCCGGCGCGCGGCTGAAGAAGGCCTACGACCGGTTCAACTACCGCATCTACGCCTTCGACGCGCCGATGCAGCCGGGCGAGTTCCGCACGGTCGCCTTCCAGACCGAGGTCGGCCAGCGCGGTTTCCGCAACAGCGGCAACCTGACCCGCATCGTCGACAACGGCACCTTCCTGAACAGCTTCGAGATCGCGCCGGTCGTCGGCATGACCCGCCAGGGCCTGCTGCAGGACCGCGTGACCCGCCGCAAGCACGGCCTGCCGCCCGAGCTCCGCCCGGCCAAGCTGGAGGACGAAAGCGCCCGCGCCTTCAACTACATCCGCGGCGACTGGGTGAACGCCGACATCACCGTCAGCACCGTCGCCGGCCAGACGCCGATCGCGCCCGGCTACAAGGTGTCTGACGTCACCGCGAACGGCCGCCGGACCGCGCGCTTCCGCACCGAGGCGCCGATCCTGCAGTTCTTCTCGGTCCAGTCGGCCGACTACGCGGTCAAGCGCGAGAACCACAAGGGCGTGGAGCTGGCGGTCTATTACGACCGGCAGCACCCGTGGAACGTCGACCGGATGATCGCCTCGATGCGGACCAGCCTGGACTACTACCAGGCCGCGTTCGGGCCCTATCAGTTCCGCCAGGCTCGGATCCTGGAGTTCCCGGACTACGCCCAGTTCGCCCAGGCCTTCGCCAACACCATGCCCTACTCCGAGGGGATCGGCTTCATCGCCGACTTCAAGGACCCGGAGAAGATCGACTACGTCACCTACGTGACCGCTCACGAAATGGGCCACCAGTGGTGGGCGCACCAGGTGATCGGCGCCGACATGCAGGGCGCGACCTCGCTGTCGGAGACGCTGGCCCAGTACTCGGCCCTGATGGTGATGGAGAAGACCTACGGTCCGGACGCCATCCGCAAGTTCCTGAAGTTCGAGCTGGATCGCTACCTGCGGTCGCGCGGCGGCGAGGCGCTGGAGGAACTGCCGCTGATGCGGGTCGAGAACCAGCAGTACATCCACTATCAGAAGGGCTCGCTTGTCATGTACCTGCTGCGCGACCAGATGGGCGAGGAGGCGGTAAACCGCGCGCTCAAGCGGCTGGTCGAGGCCTACGCCTTCCGGCCGGCGCCCTATTTGACCTCAAAGGAACTGGTCGCGGCGCTGCGGGCCGAGGCTTCATCCGAGCACCAGGCCCTGATCACCGACCTGTTCGAGCGCATCACCCTGTACGACGTGAAGACCACCGGCCTGACGTCCAAGAAGCGCGCCGACGGGCGCTTCGACGTGACCATGACGGTGGAGGCCAAGAAGCTCTACGCCGACGGCAAGGGGCGCGAGACCGAGAGCCCGCTGGCCGAGACCTTCGACTTCGGCCTGTTCACCGCCGAGCCGGGCAAGAAGGACTTCGACAAGTCCGACGTGGTGCTGTTCGAGCGGCGCTCGATCCGGTCCGGCAAGCAGACGTTCCAGTTCGTGACCGACCGCAAGCCGACCCACGGCGGGGCCGATCCGTACAACAAGCGGATCGACCGCAACTCGGACGACAACGTCGCCAAGGCGGGATGATACTGGGCCGGGGCATGACGGCCCCGGCCCTCTCCCCCTTACGGGGGGCGCCGGAAAAGGCGGAGCGGGCTGTCGGCGCATCGCCGCCCGGGCCCCTGCGCGGCCGCGCGTCCGGCTCAGGCCGAACTCCGCGAAGTCGCGAGCTCCCGTTAGATCGGCATCCGCATGATTTCCTGGTAGGCCTGGATCACCTGGTCGCGCACCGCGATCACCGTCTCCAGCGACGCCTCGGCCGAGGCGACGGCGGTGACGACGTCGATCAGTTCGGCCTTGCCGGCGACCTGGGCGGCCATCTGGCTCTCGGCGTGGCGGGTGGCCTGGGCGGCCTGGCCCAGGGTGTTCTGCAGGATGTCGGCGAAGCCGGGCGCTGCGGCCGGGGCGGCGCCGGAGGTCGTCACGTTCTGCGTCTGGGCGTAGGCCTTGGCGGCCAGCATCGGCGAGATCACGGCTCAGGCCCTCATTTCTTCAGCAGGTCCAGCGTGCGCCCTTCCATGGCGCGCGCGGTCTCGATCACGTTCAGATTGGCCTCGTAGGCGCGCTGGGCTTCGCGCATGTCCAGCGCCTCGACCAGCGAGTCGACGTTGGGCCGCTTCACGTAGCCCTTGGCGTCGGCGGCCGGGTGGCCGGGATCGTACTCCAGCCGGAACTCGCGCGGGTCGTTCCTGACCTCGGCCAGCTTCACGCCGTTGACCCCGTCGATCTTGGCGCTCTCGAACACCGGCACCTGGCGGCGGTAGGGATCGCCGCCCGGCGTGCGGGCGGTGGACTCGGCGTTGGCGATGTTCTCGGCGATCACCCGCATGCGCGCCTGCTGCGCCTTGAGCGCGCTGGCGGCCACGGCCATGGCGGAGTTGTGCGGCGGCTTCACCTCGGACATCGCCCGGCCTCCCTAACGTCAGCGGCCCGGCGGCTTGGCCGCCATCCGCAGCATGTTCATGGACTTCTGGTAGAAGCCGATCGCCGCGTCGTAGGCCATCCGGCTCTCGGCCATCTTCAGCATCTGCTCCTCCAGCACCACGGCGTTGCCGTCGAGCGTGGTCTCGGAGTCGGGCGCTGCCGTGCTCTCGAACCGGCTCGGGGCGCCGCCGCTGCCGCTCAGGTGCCCGGCGTGGGTGCGGGCCACGCCCGTCCCCCCGGCCTGCGCGGCCATCGCCTGCGCGAAGCTGAAACCCTTCAGGTCCTTGGGCACGTAGCCCGGCGTGTCGGCATGGGCGACGTTCTGGGCCACCAGCCGCTGGCGCTCGTTCAACCAGCCCATCCGGCTCTTCAGCATGGCGAACAGCGGCGTGTCGTCCAGGCGCACGGGCGAATCTCCCTGATCGGGCCGTAGGACAATTTTGCCGGGCGCATGGTTAACGAGGCGTTGCGGTAAAGGCGGCGTTAACCACGTCGCTTCACCTTCGTTCCGTCGGCCGGGGTCGACTCAGGGGCGGTGGGCGAAGGCCGATGGACTTTCTCGATTTCCTGCGCGCGGTGCTGGCCCTGGCGGTCACGCTCGGCCTGATCGGCCTGGCCGCCTGGGTCGCGCGCAAGTACGCGCCCGACCTGCTGGCGCGCCTGCAGGCCCGCAAGCCCGGCGAGCGGCGGCTGAAGACCATAGAAACCCTGGTGCTCGACCCCACCAAGCGGCTGGTGCTGGTCCAGGTGGACGGCGAGGAGCGCCTGATCCTGCTCGGCGAAGGCCGCGAACTGAACGCGCCGCTGCCGGGGAGGGCTCGTTGACCCGCCGCAAGTCGCTGTTCAAGCGCCCCGCCGCCGCCGATCTGAAGCGCGCCCTGCTGTGGTCGCTGATCGCGACGGCGGGCTTCCTGGTGTTTCCGGCCTTCGCCGCCGCCCAGGCGGTGAACGTCGACCTCGGCACCGGCGCGGGGCTGACCGAGCGGGTGGTTCAGCTGATCGGCCTGCTGACGGTCCTGTCGCTGGCGCCCTCCATCGTGATCATGACCACCTCCTTCGTGCGGATCGTGGTGGTGCTGTCGCTGCTCAGGACCGCGCTCGGCCTCCAGCAGAGCCCGCCCAACGCGGTGCTGGTGTCGCTGGCCCTGTTCCTCAGCGCCATCGTCATGGCCCCCACTTTCGAGCAGGCCTACGCCGACGGCGTGCGGCCCCTGCTCGACCAGGAGATGGAGCTGCCCCAGGCGTTCGACGCGGCGTCCGAGCCGGTGAAGACCTTCATGCTGAGCCAGGTGGACCGCGGCGACCTCGACCTGTTCGTGCGGCTGTCCAAGGTGGAGACGCCCCAGGCCGTCCAGGACCTGCCGCTGCGCGTGGTCACGCCCGCCTTCATGATCAGCGAGCTGAAGCGCGCGTTCGAGATCGGCTTTCTGCTGTTCGTGCCCTTCCTGGTCATCGACTTGGTGGTGGCCAGCGTGCTGATGAGCATGGGCATGATGATGCTACCGCCGGTGGTCGTGTCCCTGCCGTTCAAGCTGATCTTCTTCGTGCTGGTCGACGGCTGGCGGCTGGTCTGCGGCAGCCTGGTCGAGAGCTTCCAACGGGCGGCCGGAACGGGCTGACTCCCTCTCCCGACGGGAGAGGGACAGGCGGAGCGAAGCGACGCCAGGGTGAGGGCGACCTCGGGTTCAGGACGAGGAGCCGTCGTCCCCCTCATCCTCCCGCGCGGACCTTCACGCTCGCGCGCACCGGTGCGCGGGTTCCCTCCTTCTCCCGGACGGGAGAAGGATCAGAAGAACGGATCCTCCGGCTTGCGCTTCGCCGCCGGCGTGCGGGGGGCGGGCTTCGCCGGCGCCGTCGGCGCGACATCCGCGACCGGCACGGCCAGGGCGGCGGTGCGGACCGGCAGGGCGTAGGTCGGGCTGGAGGCCGGGCGGTCGCGGAACTTCTGCTTCATCGCCGCGACCCAGCCGGTGAAGCTGTCGGCCTGGGCGGCGACGCGGGTGAACTCGCCGGGACCGACCTTCTCGGCATCGAAGCCGAACAGGGCCACGCGCACCGCGTCCGGCTGGCGGGCGCCGGCGACGAAACCCTGCCAGCGCTGCGCCAGCCGCTTCAGGCCCGCGTCGTCGCCGGCCAGGGTGTAGGCAATGCCGGCGCGGATCAGGCGGGTCTCCTGCTCCGGCGTCAGCGGCGCGGAGTCCTTCCAGCGCTCGCCCAGCCGCCGTTCCAGCAGGGGCGCGGCGGCGGCCCAGTCCTTCTTGCGCCACAGCACCTCGGCCCGCGCCTCGGTCGCTTCGGGAGAGGCGTCCTTGCCCAGCACCTCCAGCGCGTGGTCGTGGCGGCCCAGGTCCGACAGGGCGCGCGCCTCCAGCACCCGCCGCTCGGCCGCCAGCGCGCTCGGCAGCACGGTGGAGCGCGTGCCCCAGATCGCCCGCAGCGCCGCCTCCGGGTCGCGGTCCATCAGCCGCACCAGCGCCAGATCCGCCGCGACCTGGGCCTTGGCCACCCCGTCGAGCCGGTTGTCCACCTGGTACTGCAGCAGCTCGGCGGCCTGGTCGAGCAGGTCCACGTCGACCAGCCGCCGCGACAGCCGCCGCACCATCTCGTCGCCCTCGGCGCCGACGGGGGTCAGCTCGCGGAAGTCGAAGAACAGCGCCAGCGCCTGGATCGGCTCGAGCCCGTCCGCCTGGCCTTCCAGGAACAGCGCCCGGAACGCCGCCGACAGGTCGGCCTGCAGCTGCATCGCCGCCGGCAGGTCCGGCAGCCGCCCGCCCGCCGAGCGCAGCGCGTCCAGCGCCTCGCGGTAGCGGCCTTGGCCCAGATAGATGTCGCCGAGCGTGCGGATGATCTCCAGCTCGGTGGAGTCCCCGCGCCAGCGGTAGCGCAGCCCGTCCAGCTCGCGCACGCCCTCGGCCGGGGCGACCAGCCCCTGGTCCAGTTTGATCTTGGTCGCCCGCAGCAGGGCCGGCGCGGCGACCGCGTCCAGCGACGCGCGCCCGACCGCCTCGTAGACCGCCAGCGCCCGGCCGGCGTCGCCGTCCAGCTCGAACACCCGCGCCTGCACCAGCCGCGCCGCCAGCTGCTCTAGCGGCGCGACATCCTGTTCGAAGGCGTAGGCCAGCAAGGCGCGGGCCGCGGGCAGGTCGCCGGTCTCCACCGCCGCACGGGCGTGCTCGACGGCGAAGCGCGCGCGCCACTTGGGGCTGAAGGAGTCGATCACGGAGGCGCCCTCGGCGAAGGCCTTGCGCGCCTCCGCCCAGGCACCCTGCTTGGCCTCGACGTAGCCGCGCCACAGGGCCGCCGAACGGTCGCCCATGAGCGGCGGAGCCGCGAAATCGGCCTGGGCCTCCTTGTGGCGCCCGACCATGGCGCGGGCCGCGCCGCGCAGGCCGCGGAACTCCGGATCGCTCAGCACCGTCTCGTTGGTGCGGGCCAGCAGGTTCAGCACCCCGACCGCCTCGTAGGACAGCTCCGACCCCACCAGGAACCGGGCGAGCGCCATGCGCGCAACGACCGGCGCCGCGGCTCCCTCGGCGCCTTCCCTGGCGGCGAGATCCTGAAGCTGGGCGTAGCGGGCGGCGAAACCGCCCTCGCCGGTCTTGGGCCAGTTGTCGAAGTCCACGAGCGCCGGGGCGGCGGCGGGCTTGGGCATCTCGTCAGGCACGGTTCCGGCGGCGTAGCCGGGTCCGGACAGGTTCAGCCCGCCCGGCCGGGCGATCCGCACCTTCTCGCCTTCGATGGTCACGGCCAGGTCGCCCGCGATCGCCTCCACCGCGAGGCCGTGGACGGTGGTGGGCAAAGCGCCCTCGACGAAACCTCGCCTGCGCACCGACGCCTTGCGCGGGGCGAGCGCGGTGACCGCCGCGAACCGGTCGCCGACCATCGGATCGGTCAGCCACACCACCTTGGTCGCTCCGGCCAGCGCCGCGGTCAGGGCGGTGGGGCCGCTCCGGTCGTCGCGGACGGGCTTGATCTCCACCTCGGGCTTGCGGACAGGGGCGCCGAACGTGACCGTCCAGACCGCCCCTTCGGCTGCGGCGTCCACGCTCACGCCGTCCGGCGCCTGCACCCGTACGGCGGTGAAATCCGCGCCCGCCGCCCAGCGCACGCCTCCGGCCGGACCGAGTGTCTTCGGCAGGGCCGAAACGTCCAGCTTCGCCTTCGCGTCGAACACGATCCAGACCGCGTCCCCGCGCCGGAACACCGCCGAGCCCAGCGGCGTGCGCCAGGGAAAGCGCAGGGCGGCCTGACCGCCCGTGACCGCCGCCTCGATCTTCAGCACGCCGCCCTCGGGAGCGGGGTCGGGCCTGGCGGCCTTCGCCTCGCGCCCGCCGAAGATGTGGACGTAGGTCCCGCCGTCGGCGCGGCCGAAGGTGGCGTCCGCCCCCTTCTCCAGCGTCAGCAACAGTTCCAGCCCCTTGGGCGAGCCGCGCGTCTCGACCCGCGCCACGCCACGCGGCGGATCGACCCGCAGCCGCGCCAGGTCGGGCTGGGCGGTGCGCGGCAGGCGCACGATCACCACGTCGCCTTCGCGCCGCACGGCCGCTTCGGCGCCGTGGATCTCGACGCGGGAGACCTCGGCGTTCTCCCCGACCCGCACCTCCACGCCGCCCGCGGCCAAGGCGATCGTTCCCGCCGCCAGCGACCCGGCGCACGCCACCGCCGCCGTCGACAACAGGACGGCCCGCGAACGCGATTCGGCGACAGGCGGCTTCATGCGCGCGAGCGTGCGCGACCGCGGGTTAGATAGTGGTTAACGAGAAGTTGCGCTGGGCTCGTCCATGAATCGGGCGATCGCCGCGGCCACGGCGCCGGCGCGCTCCACCGGCGCCATGTGGGTCTCGCCGTCGAGCAGCTCCACCCTCGCGGCGGGGATGCGGGCGGCCGCCTCCTGCATGACCCCGTCGCCGAAGAACTGGTCCCGGCTTCCGCCCACGATCAGGGTCGGCGCCTTCACCGCTTCCAGGTCCGCGTCTCCCGCCTCCAGCATGGCCCGCAGATAGCGCGCCGCCGTCTCCCCGTCGGCCATGCCCGTCGCCAGCCGTCGCCCGGAAAGCCGAAGTCGAAGCGCGAGCAGGGCGTTGAACCAGGGCCGCCGGAACACGGCCGCGAACTCGCGCGTCAGGCCGACCGGGTCGTGGCTTTCGGCGAAGCCGATCTGGCGGCGGACCCGGCGCTCGCCTTCCGTCGAGAAGCGGTGCGCCCCCGCGATCAGCACCAGGCGATCCACGATCTCGGGGGCGGCCGCAGCCACGCGCACGGCGACCAGCGCGCCGTAGGAGATCCCCGCCAGCGTGACGGGTCCAGCGTGCCGCTTTATCAGCGCCCGGACCGCCGCCGCCACGACATCCTCCGCGTCGAGGCCGGGCGGGGGCGCGGGATCGTAGCCGAGCAGACCAAAGGACGTGCCTGGTGGCAGCAGCCGCCCGGTGCGGCGCGCGTCGCGGGCGATCACGGCCGGGTCGGGGCGTCGCATGAACCCCTGCCCGCCGTTCAGCACCACGACCGCTTCCGGCCGCGGGCCGACCTTCGCGTAGGGGATGCGCCCGCCGAGCAGGCTGGTGACGACTTCAGACATGCCGCGCCTGATGGCGCCGCTTCCGCCGACGGGCAAGGCGCGTGCTACGGTGCGGGACCCCGCTGGAGCCGTCATGTCCCGCCTGTTCGAAGAGCTCGACTACCAGCCCACCCCGATCGGGCCCGTCAGCCTGCGGCGTCGTCGCCTGCTCCACCTCGACCGCGACGTGGTCGAGGTGATGCTGGGCGAGGAGCACCTGATGTCCAGCCTGTTCACCGAAGGCGAACGGGCGCTGGCCTCCCTCGGCTTGGCGGCGGCGCAAGGCGAAAACCTGTCGGTCGTGGTCGGCGGCCTAGGCCTCGGCTACACCGCCGCCGCCGCGCTGGACGATCCGCGGGTGAGCGAACTGCTGGTGGTCGAGTACCTGGCGCCGGTGATCGACTGGCACCGGCGCGGTCTGGTCCCGCTCGGCGAGCGGTTGTGCGGCGACGCCCGCTGCCGGTTCGTCCAGGCCGACTTCTTCGCCGCCGCCCGCGCCGCGGCGCCGGCCTTCGACCCGGATGCGCCGGGCCGCCGGTTCGACGCGATCCTGCTCGACGTCGATCACGCCCCGGACCGGCTGCTGAACCCGACCCACGGCGACATCTACACCGCAGAGGGATTGGCGCGCCTGACCGAGGCGCTGAAACCCGGCGGCGTCTTCGCCCTGTGGTCCGACGACCGGCCGGAACCCGAGTTCCTAGGGCGCTTGCGCGCAGCGTTCACCTCGGTCGCGGCCGAGGTTGTCGAGTTCGAAAACCCCGTCACCGGAGGCGCCTCGACCTGCACGGTCTACGTGGCGAAAGCCGGCTGAGGCGGCGCCTTCACCCCTTCTTCGCGGGCGGCGGGGCGGCGGCGGGTTTGGCGACGTCGGCGGCTTTCGCGGCGAGGGCGTCGGACGCCGCGTAGCGGTTGGCCAGCTTCTCGGTCAGCTTCCGCGCTTCGTTCGGCGGCATCTGCGCCAGCACCGAGGCGAGGTTGCGCTCTTTCATCCGGCCGGCCACCTGCAGCCGCACCTTGTCGTCGAGCTGGGCCAGGATCGCGGCGGCGTCCTTGGGCTTCATGCTCTCGTAGACCTTCACCAGGCGGGCGATCTCGGCCTGTTCGCGCTGATCCACCTGGCCCAGCATGGCCGAGACCTCGGCCTTGATCGCGTTCATGGCCTGGATCTTGGCGTCCAGCTTGGCCTCGGCGGCGGCCAGCAGCTGCACCTGGGTGTCCATCTGCTGCTCGCGCGCGTCCAGTTCGCCGCGGCGCGATTGCAGGCTTTGCAGCACCCGCAGCTCGGCCGGCGAAAGCCCCGCCTCCTTGGCCAGTTCCGCGGCCGAGGGGGCGCACACCGGGGCCGGCGGCTTGGCGGCGGGCGGGGGCGTCGCGGGGGCCTTGGCGGCCGGGGCCTTGGCCGCGGGCGCGGCCTCCTCGGCCCTGGCGGCGGCGCTCTTCAGGAAGTCGGGCGCGCCCTCCAGGCCGGAGACGGCGCGGACGGCCAGGACGCCGCCGATCGCCACGGCGACCAGGGGCAGCAGGCGGGGGGTGCGGCTCATGGCGTCAATCTCCGAACGCGCGTTTCAGCCGCGTCAGGGCGGCGGCGTCCTCGAACAGGTCCTCGTCGGCGGCGGGGCGGCGCGGCGCCGCCTTGGGCGCGCGCTCGGTCAGCTCCAGGATCCCGCCCGGCACGCGCCGGCTTTCGGTCTCCTTCGGCGCCGGGGCGAGCGGGGTCGAAGACAGCCGCTCCGCCCGCTTGATCTGCGCCTCCAGTTGCTGGGTCAGCTCGCGGCCTTTCAGGATGCGGTCGTGCAGGCTGTCGTGCGCCTCGTCTGTGGCGCGGCGCAGCGCCTCCAGCCCGCCTTCGGCCCGGGCGGCGGCCTGGTTCAGCTCGGCCACGGCCTGGGCGAACCCGGCCTGGCCGTCGCGCAGCGCCTTCAGCTTCCGCTCCAGCCGCACGCCGTAGATCAGCGCCGACACCAACAGCGCCGCCAGCAGCAGGTCCAGGGTCAGGCCGACCAGGCTCATCCGCCGGTCACCGCGCGCTTGGCCGCGGGCGTCAGCGGCGCCTCCACCCTGACGGCGATGTTCTGGCCGCGCCGGCCCATGCGCCCCTTGGTCAGCGGCACCTGCCCGCAGCGCAGGTCGATCAGGCTGTCGGGGGAGGCGTTCAGCATCAGGGTCTCGCCCACCTTCAGGTTCAGCACCCGCGACAGCGGCGCCTGCAGGTCGTCCAGCACCGCGCGCACCTCCGTCTGGGTGGTCCACAGCTCGGTCGCCAGGTGGCCTTCCCAGATGTTGTCCCGGCCGAACTTCTCGCCCATGAACTGCTGCAACAGCATCTTCCGGATCGGCTCCAGCGTCGCGTAGGGCAACAACAGCTCGATTCGGCCCCCGCGGTCCTCCATGTCGATGCGCAGCTTGACCAGGATGGCGGCGTTGGCCGGCCGGGCGATGGCCGCGAAGCGGGGGTTGGTCTCCAGCCGCTCCAGCTTGAAGTTGACCGGCGTCAGCGGCTCGAACGCGGCCTTGGCGTCGGCCAGCACCACCTCCACCATCCGCTGCACCAGCACCCGCTCGATGGTGGTGTAGGGCCGCCCCTCGATGCGCAGCGCCGCGGTCCCCCGCCGGCCGCCCAGCAGCACGTCCACGATCGAGTAGATCAGGTTGGAATCGACGGTCAGCAGGCCGAAGTTGTCCAGCTCCTCGGCCCGGAACACCGACAGGATCGCCGGCAGCGGGATCGAGTTCAGGTAGTCGCCGAACCGAATCGAGGAAATATTGTCGAGGCTGACCTCGACGTTGTCGCTGGTGAAGTTGCGCAAGCTGGTCGTCATCAGCCGGACCAGCCGGTCGAACACGATCTCCAGCATCGGCAGGCGCTCGTAGGAGACCAGCGCCGAGTTGATGATCGCCCGGATGCCGGAGCGGTCCGCCCCCTCGTCGTCGGCGAGGTCGAAGCCCAGCAGGCTGTCGATCTCGTCCTGGTTCAAGATGCGCTCGCCCGCGCCCGAGCCGCCGTCGCCGGCGGCCCAGTCGATCTCCGCCCCGCCGCCGGCGAGTTCCGCCTGCAGCTGCGCCGTCATCTTTTCCTGTTCGAGGGTCCGGGTCATGGGTGCGCGCGATCCCTACTGGATCAACATCTCCTCGATCAGCACGGCCTTCACCTGGTCGGGGCCCAGGATCAGGTTCACCCGGCGCAGGATCTCCATGCGCAGCTGGTAGCTGCCCTGGCTGCCCGACAGGTCCTCGGGGCGCAGCTCGCGCAGGAAGGTCTGGAACATGTCCTTAATGCGCGGCGCGTCGGCCTGCATGTGCTCGGCCGCCTCGTGATCGGGCAGCTCGAAGGTCAGCTTCAGCTTCAGGAAGGTCGGCCGTCCGTCCGGCGACTGGATGTTCACCACCATGTCCGGCAGGGTGTAGAAGACCACGCCGTCCGGCCCCTCGCGGACCTGGCCGGCCTCCTTGTCTTCCTTGCCGCCCTTGCCGTGGCCGCCCTTGTCCGCCTTCTTGGCCTTCTTCGGCTTCTCGTGGCCGGCGTCGGCGCCGTGCGCCTCGGCCTTGGGCTGCAGCAGGAAGAAGGCGCCCGCGCCGCCTCCGCCCAGCACCACGACCGCGCCCGCCCCGGCGATCACCAGCATCTTCAGCGGCAGGCCCTTCTTGGCCGGCGCCGCGGCCTCGCCCTCCGGCGCGCCGTCGGTGGTCGCGACCTCGGTCCCGGTCTCCGGTTTCGCCTTCTTCTTGAAGAGCATCG
>DASPKD010000096.1:0-4062 GCA_035628275.1 Caulobacteraceae bacterium
GCCACGTTCAGGCGCAGGTCGGGGGTGTCCCATTCGCCTTTCACCACCAGCTTCTGGTCGGGGCGGAGCTTCCAGTTGACGGCGTTCTTCTGGACCAGGGCGACCAGGCCCTCGGGGTTGGCGAAGCGGTCCTCGCGGAAGGTCAGCACCGCGCCCTTGGGGCCGATGTCCAGCTTTGAGACGTTGGCCTGGCGGCACAGGCCCTTGATGCCGACGACCTTCAGCAGCTGGCCGGCTTCCGGAGGCAGCGGCCCGAAGCGGTCGATCAGCTCGGCGGCCATGGCCTCGCGGTCCTCGATCTTCTCGGCCTCGGAGAGACGGCGGTAGAGCGCCAGGCGCACGTTCAGGTCGGCGACGTAGTCCTCGGGGATCAGCACCGCGGCGCCGGCGTTGATCTGGGGCGACCAGCCGCGCTCGGCCGACAGGTCCAGCTCTTCGCCGCCTTCGCGCAGTTCCGCCACCGCGTCCTCCAGCATCTGCTGGTACAGTTCGACGCCGATCTCCTTGATGTGGCCCGACTGCTCTTCGCCCAGCAGATTGCCGCCGCCGCGGATGTCGAGGTCGTGGCTGGCCAGCTGGAAGCCCGCGCCCAGGCTGTCCAGCGACTGCAGCACCCGCAGGCGCTTCTCGGCGGCGGGGGTGATCGGCTTGTCCAGCGGCGTGCTGAGGTAGGCGTAGGCGCGGGTCTTGGCCCGGCCGACGCGGCCGCGCAGCTGATACAGCTGGGACAGGCCGAACATGTCGGCCCTGTGCACGATCAGGGTGTTGGCGGTCGGGATGTCGAGGCCGGACTCCACGATGGTGGTCGACAGCAGCACGTCGTACTGGCCGTCGTAGAAGGCGCCCATCACCTCCTCCAGCTGGGTCGCGGCCATCTGGCCGTGACCGACCACCACCTTCACCTCGGGCACGCTCTCGCGCAGGAACTTCTCGATCTGCGGCAGGTCGGACAGGCGCGGGGCCACGTAGTAGGCCTGGCCGCCGCGGTACTTCTCGCGCAACAGGGCCTCGCGCACCACCACCGGATCGTAGGGCGTGATGTAGGTCCGCACCGCCAGCCGATCGACCGGCGGGGTGGCGATCAGCGACAGCTCGCGAATGCCCGACAAGGCCATCTGCAGGGTCCGCGGAATCGGCGTCGCCGACAGCGTCAGCATGTGCACGTCGGCCCTGAGCGCCTTCAGCTTCTCCTTGTGCTTGACGCCGAAGTGCTGCTCCTCGTCGACCACCACCAAGCCGAGGTCCTTGAACTTGACCTGGTCGGACAGCACCGCGTGGGTGCCGACGATCACCTCGACCTCGCCCGCGGCCAGGGCCTTGCGGGTCTCGTTCGCCTCCTTGGCGGTGACCATGCGCGACAGCTGGCGCACCTTGATCGGCCAGCCCTGGAAGCGCTCGGAGAAGGTCTTGAAGTGCTGGCGCGCCAGCAGGGTGGTCGGGCAGACCACCGCCACCTGCTTGCCGCTCATCGCCACCACGAAGGCGGCGCGCAGCGCCACCTCGGTCTTGCCGAAGCCCACGTCGCCGCAGATCAGCCGGTCCATCGGCCGGCCCGCCGCCAGATCCTCCAGCACGTCGCCGATGGCGTTCAGCTGGTCCTCGGTCTCCTCGTAGGGGAAGCGGGCGCAGAACTCGTCGAACAGCCCCTGCGGCGGCTCGATGTCGCCGGTGGTCTTCAGCTGGCGGGCGGCGGCGAGCTTGATCAGCCCCTCGGCCATCTCGCGCAGGCGTTCCTTGGCCTTGGCCTTGCGCGCCTGCCAGGCGGCGCCGCCCAGCCGGTCCAGCTGCACGCCCTCGGAGTCCGAGCCGTAGCGGGTCAGCAGGTCGATGTTCTCGACCGGCAGGTAGAGCTTGGACTCGCCGTGGTAGTGCAGCTCCAGGCAGTCGTGCGGCGCCTCCTGAACCTCCAGCGTGGTCAGGCCCTCGTAGCGGCCGATGCCGTGGTCGATGTGGACCACCAGGTCGCCGGGCGACAGGGCCGAAGCCTCGGCCAGGAAGTTGGTCGCCCGACGCCGCTTCCTCGGCCGCGCCAGGCGGTCGCCGAGGATGTCGGTCTCCGACAGCACCGCCATGGAGTCGGTGACGAACCCCGCGTCGACCGGCAGCACCACGCGCTGCGGCGGCTTCTGCTTGGTCCCCTGCACGCCGAAGCTCTGGACGTCGGCCCAGTCCTTGGCGAAGCGCACGCCGGACAGGCCGTGGTCGGCCAGCATGGTCCCCAACCGCTCGGACGATCCCTCCGACCAGGAGGCGAACAGCACCCGGCGGCCGGTCTTGGCCAGCTCCTTGGCGTGGGCGGCGACGGCCTCGAACAGGTTGACGCTGTCCTGGGCGCGTTCGGCGGCGAAGCTCTTGCCGAGCCGTGCGCCGAGATCGACGACGGCCTCGCCCTCGCGGTGGAACGGGCTGAACCGCCGCCACGGCCGCTCGGCCAGGCGCGCCTCCCACTCCTCGGCGGTCAGGTACAGGGCGTCGGGCGGCAAGGCGCGGTAGGAGGAGGCGTTTTTGCCCTTGGCCGCCTCCACCCGGGTCTCGTAGGCGTCGGCGATCATCGCCAGCCGCTCGTCGCGGGCTTCGCTGGACAGGTGGTCCAGGGCCACCAAGGCGTCGTCCGGGAGGTAGTCGAACAGGGTCTCCAGCCGCTCGTAGAGCAGCGGCAGCCAGTGCTCGATCCCCTGCCGGCGCGCCCCTTCCGACACCGCCGCGTACAGCGGATCGTCGCCGGGCGTGCCGAAGTGCGTCAGGTAGCCCTGGCGGAAACGCGAGATGCTGTCGGGGTCGAGCAGCGCCTCGCTGACCGGCAGCAGATCGATCTCGGTCAGCTGGCGGGTGGAGCGCTGGGTCTCAGGGTCGAAGGCGCGGATCGACTCCAGGGTGTCGCCGAACAGGTCCAGCCGCACCGGCTCCTCGGCGCCCGGCGGAAACACGTCGATGACGCCGCCGCGGATCGCATACTCGCCGCGCTCCGATACGGTGGAGGCCCGCTGGTAGCCGTTGACGGCGAAGTAGCGCTCCAGCTCGGCCACGTCGACGTCGCGCCCGACCTTGGTCTTGAATGCCGCCGCCTGGGTAGCCTCGCGGGGCGGCACCCGCTGGACCAGGGCTGGCACGGTGGTCAGCACCAGCAGCGGTTCGCGGTCACTCTTCTTGCGCCGCCCGAGTTCGGCCAGGGCGGCCATCCGCTGGGCCGCCAGCGAGGCGGTCGGGCTGACCCGGTCGTAGGGCAGGCAGTCCCAGGCGGGGAAGCGCAGCACCTTCAGGTCCGGCGCGAAGAACCGCAGCGCGTCCTCGAAGGCGTTGGCGCGGGCGTAGTCCCGGGCGGCGAACACCGTCACCCCGCCGCGCGCGCGCAGCACGTCGGCGGTGACCAGGGCGTCGTAGCCCTCCGGCGCGCCGGTCAGGTCGAGGCCGCCGTCGCCCTTGGCGATGCGCTTCAGGTCTGCGGAACTCGATTTGAAGGTCAGGTCATCCATCGCCGAGTCCAATGCGGATTTCCTTCTCCCCTTGCGGGAGAAGGTGGCCTGCGAAGCAGGTCGGATGAGGGGTCGCGCCGTGGATTCCGGAGACTGCGAAAGAGGTCGGCACGTCCGGCGTAGCGCTCGGTTCCGCTCATCGCCGAAGCGCGGCGCGACCCCTCATCCGGCCCCTCCGGGGCCACCTTCTCCCGCAGGGGGAGAAGGGAACGTGACGCATGCATCATCTCACCCGCCGCGCTGTTCGGGGTTCAGGGCCGCATGGGCGGAAAAGCGGAAGCCCCGCAGAAGCTCCATCACGTCGCTTTCGTAAGTCTCAGGCGTCGGCCTGCGGCCGACGATCCAGTCGTAGAGGTCCTGGTCCGGCGCCTCGAGCAGGCGCTCGAACGCGTCCAGCTGGGCCTCGCTGAACGCGCCTACGTGCCGGTCGGCGAACGGGCCGATGATCAGGTCGGCCTCGCGGAAGCCCCTGTGCCAGGCGCGGTAGCGGAGTTTCTTCAGGCGCGCCTCGCGTTCGGGCCCTTGCATCGTCTGTCCTAAGGCTGGAGCGGCAGCAGATAACGCGCGAGGCGCCGCTTCGCCAGCTATG
>DASPKD010000097.1:0-15084 GCA_035628275.1 Caulobacteraceae bacterium
TGCGCATCCAGGACGGCCATGGACCAGCGGTCGGGAAAGACGACGTCGCGGGCCAAGGGGCGCAGGGGCGCGCGCCGGATCGCGGCGACGGCGTTGTCGCCGCCCCAGACCACGCGCAGGTCGGCGAGGGCGCTCAGCCGGGCGGTGACGGCGTCGCTGTGCTCGTAACGGACGATCAGGACGCGGTCGCGCAGCGCTGCGTAAGCCGGGTCGTCCAGCCGGGCCGCCAGCAGATCCAGCACCAGCGAGACCTGCTCGCCCGTGCGGCTGGACAGGCGCACCACGTTGGCGTTGCCGGCCAGCAGCGACAGCATCAGCGAGTACAGGAAGATGGTGTCCACGTTGGCCGGGGCGAAGTGCAGGGCCAGGCCGCGCCCGCGAAGCACGCCGCCCGTGCCCGAGGGCTGAAGCGACGCCTGCAGTTCCAGCAGCGCCTGGCGCCGCATGCGGTAGGCGAAGGCGATCATCTCGGGGTGCTGGCGCGCCTGGGGCGAGCGCATGATGTCGGCCGACAAGGCGGCCACGAACGCCGCGGCCTCGGCGCGGAACGGCGGCCACGCCGGCGCCCGTGACAGGGCGTCCACGGCCGCGGCCGGATCGTCTCCGACGCGGGAGACGACCAGTTCGAACGAGACGAGATCGGCTTCGGCCATGCTCGTCAGGCCGCCGCGTGGGTGTCGCTGCACCCCCTGGCCTCGGCCTGGGCGATGCGTCCGAACACGCGGAACCGACGCCCCTTGCGGCCGCAGCCGCAGTCGTCCTCGCCTAGCAGCACGCCCAGGTCCTCGGTCAGGATCGAATGTCCGGGATAGGAGCCGGGCAGCACCGAAAGCACCTGGATCACGCCGGTCTCGCCGACCGGCAGCGGCGCCCAGGAGCCGGGCTCGCGCACGATAACGTCGGCGTGGGCGGGGGCGTGCAGGCAGCCTTCCTCGCACTCGACGAAGACGGAGCCCACCTGCTCGACCATGCCGTAGAAGTCGTGAACGCGGGGGATGCCGCAGACCTCCTTCACCGCCGCCTTGAAGGTCGCGTTGTCGACCCGCCGGTCGACCAGCTTCTTCCAGCCGCCGCTGTGGACCAGCACGGCTTGGCCGAGATCGAGCCGGCGCCCCGTTCGGCGCAGCGCCTGCACCAGGTACTCCCAGACCATGAAGGTGAAGCCGAACACCAGCACCGGGCGACCGGCGTTGCGCTCAAGGAAGGCGTCCAGCACGGCCAGGTCCAGGCTCATGTCCGCGTCGCGCAGCAGATAGGTGTGGTCCCGACCGAAGGTGGACATGCCCCGGATGCCGGCCCCGCGGGCGGAGAAGGCGTCGCGGTTCTGGATCACGCCGGGATGGTCCACGATCAGCATCGGCAGGCGGTCCTTGCCGATGAAGTTCTGCATGATCCTGACCAGGGCGCGGGTCTGTTCCGAAGCGGTCGCCTTGTCGAGGGCGATGCGCGAGACCTGGCCGCCGGTGGTGCCCGACGAGGTCAGCAGCTTGACGGTCTCCTCGGCCGAGACCGACGAGAGATCGTGGGTCTTGAACAGGCGCGCGGGGATGAACGGCACGTCTTCGAGGCTCTTCACCTCGGCCCCGCCGCGGGCGTCCAGGATCTTGCGATAGGGCGCGCAGCGTTCCGCGTGGCGACGGGTCAGCGCGGCCAGGGCCTCGACCAGCAGGGGGCGCTTCTCGTCCCGGCTCAGGCCGTAGACGGGAACCTCGGTGAGCGCGGTCATCGCGGCTGAGCCTCCTGGCCGTCCTTGAGCTGCGCCAGCAGCTCGCGATAGCGGGGCTTGCCGCTGTC
This sequence comes from Caulobacteraceae bacterium, assembly GCA_035628275.1. Lineage (GTDB taxonomy): Bacteria > Pseudomonadota > Alphaproteobacteria > Caulobacterales > Caulobacteraceae > DASPKD01. Next base: position 1,795 of record DASPKD010000097.1, read on the forward strand.
GGATCTGGGCAGGCGCGCCATGCGGACCACCGTGGCCGAGCGCGAGGGAAAAGTGAACTCGCGCACCACCGCCTCGCGCAGGGCGGCCTCGTCGTCGCTTTCTGTGGCCAGCCACAGGCGGTCGTCCTCGCCGACGCAGACCGCCGAGAAGCCCAGGGCGGCGAGACGAGACTCCACTTCGGCCAGGTTCACCCGGTTGCCCTGGAGCTTTAGGAAACGGTTCTTGCGGCCGGTGACGGTGAAGCGGCCCTCTGCGTCGCGCACCGCCAGGTCGCCGGTGGCCAGACGGCCGCTGAGGTCGTCGCCGCGCATCAGGTCGGACGCGCTTTCGGCGTAGCCCAGCATGATCGACGGGCTCTCGACCACCAGTTCACCCTCCCGGTCCGCCTGGCTGATCTCGGCGCCGGCCTCGTCGATCAGGGTCATGGTCACGCCGGGGATGGGGCCGCCGATGGTTTCCGGCTTGTCCTTCAGCATCGCCGTCGACGCGTAGCTGATGCGCGGCCCGGCCTCGGTCTGGCCGTACATGACGAAGAAGCGCCAGCCTTTCTCGTCGGCGAGCCCGGCCAGCTGGGACACCAGGGCCGGGGCGAGCCGGCCGCCGGCCTGGGTCAGGGTCCTGAGCTTCGGCAGGTCGCGGCGCTGGAAGCGCAGCTTCAGCAGCATCTCGTAGTGGAACGGCACGCCCGACAAAGAGGTGGCGTCCTGCAACCGCGTCCAGAAGCCCGGGTTCATCACCGACGCTTCGCTCAGCAGCACCGTGGCCCCGACCAGCAGGTGGCTGTGCAGCACCGACAGGCCGTAGGAGTAGTGGAACGGCAGGTGAGCCAGCGGCCGCTCGGCCGCGGCGAGTTCCAGATAGGCGGCGATGGAGCGGGCGTTCGCCTCCAGCTGGGCGAGGCTGAACCGCGCGAGCTTGGCCGAGCCGGTGCTGCCCGAGGTCGAGAGCAGCACCCCGAGCGCGGGGTTCACCGGGGCGCCGTCAGGCTCGAGGCTTCGCACCTCGCCCGAGGCGTCGACCACCGCGTGGGGCCGGAAGCGGGCCTTCAGGTCCGCCAGCGCCGCCTCGCCCGCGTCCTCGCCGGCCAGGATCACCGCGTGGCCGGCGCGCAGCAGGCCCAGGTAGGCGCGAAGGCAGGCGCAGGTGTTCCGGCAGAGCAGCAGCACCAGCCGCTTGTCCGAACCCAGCGTGTCCGCCCAGGCGCGCGCGCCTTCGACCACCTCGCCGTGGGTGAGCGACGCGCCCGCGTCGTCCACCGCCAGCACGGCGGAGTCAGGCAGGCCCAGGTCGGACAGGGAGGGGGTCACACCGTCATCCCGCCGTCGACCCCGATCACCTGGCCGGTGACGTAGGCGGATAGGTCCGACGCCAGGAACAAGGCGGTGGCGGCGACCTCTTCCGGTTTGCCGAGGCGGCCCATGCGGATGCCGGCCTGGATGCTGTCGCGCCGCTCCTGGGGCACGGCCTCGATCATGTCGGTGGCGATGAAGCCCGGCGCTATGGCGTTGACCCGGATCCCCTCGGGCCCGAGTTCCTTGGCCAGCGAGAAGGTCAGGCCCAGCACCGCCGCTTTGCTGGAGGCGTAGGCCGCCTGGCCGGGGTTGCCGTAGCGGCCGATGATCGAACTGACGTTGACGATCGAGCCCGACCGCCGCCGCGACATCAGCCGCGCGGCCATTTGGGCGCAGAGGAACGACCCGGTGAAGTTGATCCGCATCACCTCCTCGAGCATCGCGCCCGAGACCATGCCGACCAGGGCGTCGCGCAGGACGCCGGCATTGTTGACCAGCACGTCCAGCCGCTTGTGGCGGCGGTGGACGTCGGTGAAGGCGAGCTTGATCGACTCCGCGTCGCCCACGTCGAACACGCAAGGTTCGACGGTCGCGTCGGGGTAGGCGCGGCCGATCTCCTCCGCGGCTTGACCGGCGCGGTCGGCGTCGCGGCCGTTCAGCAGGACGTGGGCGCCGTGCGCGGCGAACAGCTCGGCGGTGGCGCGCCCGATGCCGCGCGTGGCGCCGGTGACCAGGGCGATGCGGCCTTCCAGCAGCCGCCCGGCGCCCGGAGCGCCGACCGCCTGATCAGAAGGCGACGTCATACTTGCCCAGGATCTGTTTGATCGTGCCGACGCTGCTCATGGCGATGATGTCGTCGGTGTCTAGCATCAGGTCGAACCGCTCCTCGATGGCGGCGACCAGGGCCATGTGGGCCACGGAGTCCCACTCGCGGATCGACTCGTAAGTCAGGTCGTCGGTCACCTTCTCCGGCGCGATCTGCAGCCCTTCGGCCACCGCCTGTTTCAGTTTTTCGTTATTGTCCGACATGGGTGCGACCTCGATTTCAAGCGGGAACGGCGGGGGCCGTCATGTCCTTCACCGGGCGGTCCAGGCGGGGCCATACGCTGGCGCCGTCCTTCAGCGGGCGAAGCGCCGTGCAGCCCGCGCCCAGCACGACCTCGCGGCCCACCCGCACGCCCTGCATGACCATCGACAGCGGGCCGATCAGGGTGTCGTCGCCCACCGACGCGCCGCCGCCGATGAAGGCGCCCGGCGCCACGGTGACGTTCGCGCCGACCACGGCGTCATGGCCGATCATGGCCGAGACGTTGATCACCGAAAAGCCGCCCACGACCGCGTCGACCGCCACGACCGCGCCGTGGCCCACGAACACGCCGGGCGCCAGCCTCGCGCCCTCCGCGCAGATCGCCCGGGGCGACACCAGCGGCGGGGCGGGCAGGGCGTGGCGTACCAGCCAGGCGATCAGCTCGCGGCGAACCTGGACGGACCGGCGGCTGGTCGCGCCGACGCACAGGGCCACGGCGTCGTACCCGTCCCGCTCGGCCAGAAGATCGTCCAGATACCCGCGGTGGATATGGCCGAAGTAGCCCGCGTTCTCGGCGTAGCAGGCGGCGACCTCGTAGCCGTTCAGCCGGGCGACCTCGGCGACTTCCTTGGCGAAGCCGCCGCCGCCGATAAGCGCCAGAGTCGGCATGTACGATGGTTCTCCCGACCCCTACGACCGGGCCGCCCGGTGCGGCGCTCTCTTAGCAGATCGAGCCGCAGGCTCAACCGGACCGGCCGTCGCGGGCGAACCGGTGAAGGCGGGCATGGTGGCGTGGCCCGAGGCGGAGACGCCCTCGCGCCGGAACACCTTCAGCACGGTCAGGAATAAGATCTTCAGGTCGAGCAGGAAGCTGCGGTTGTCGACGTACCAGACGTCCAGCGCGAACTTCTCCTCCCAACCGAGCGCATTGCGGCCGTTGACTTGGGCCCAGCCGGTGAGGCCGGGGCGGACGTCGTGCCGCCGAGCCTGCTCGGGGCTGTAGAGGGGCAGGTACTCCATCAGCAGCGGCCGGGGGCCGACCAGGCTCATCTCGCCCTTCAGCACGTTCCAGAGTTCGGGCAGTTCGTCCAGGCTGAGCGCGCGCAGCGTCTTGCCGAACGGGGTCAGGCGGTCGGAGTCGGGCAGGGCGCGGCCCTGGCGGTCGATCGCGTCGCGCATGGTGCGGAACTTCAGGATCTCGAACGGCCGGCCGTGCAGGCCCGGCCGGACCTGGCGGAAAAGCACCGGCGAGCCCAGCCGCGAACGGACCAGCAGGGCGGTCAGCAGCAGCACCGGCGACAGCACGACCAGCCCGGCCGCAGAGGCGACGATGTCGAGGGCCCTTTTCAGCGGGGCTAGGCGGGGACGCCGGGTCAGGGTGTAAACGCCCTCCAGCGCCCGCACTAACGCGGCGGCGAGGTCTGCGCGGGCGAAGCGGTTTTCCGCCAGGGCGCGTGCGGCCTGGCCGCTGCGGCGCGCTTCGTTCCGATCGTCGGCGGCGGCGATAAGGGCCTCGGCGAAGGCTTCAGCGTCGCCGGGCGGCACGGCCCAGCCGGCGCCTTCTTCGGCGACGGTCCGGGCCAGCCAGCCGGGATAGTTGATCAGCACCGGCCGGCCCGCGGCCAGGTAGTCGAAGAACTTGTTGGGCGAGGTGCCGTCGTAGAAGGCCGGCACGTTCGCCAGCAGTTGCAGCCCCATGTCCGCGCCGCGCAGCAGGCCCGCCAGCTTCGACTTCGGCACGGAGTCGGCGAAGACGAGGGTCTGCAGGCCCTCGGCCTCGCCAACCAGGCGGGCCTTTTCCGATCCCGTGCCGATCAGCAGCAGCTTGACGTCGGCGCGGCCCCGCTCCTGCAACAACCGCGCGGCGGCTACCGCGGCGTCCAGGCCGTTGGCCTTGCCGTGGGCGCCGGCGAACACCGCGACGAAATCGTTCGCGCCGATCCGGCCGGGGAACAGATCGGCCGGGCGCACCTGCACAGCAGCGTCGAACAGCTCCAGATCGCAGCCGTTGGGAATCAGGTCGATGCGCTCGCGGGAATAACCGGTCCGGGCCACTCCGTCGCGGATGCCGGGCGCCAGGGCCACGACCCGGTCGGCGCAGGCGTAGGCGGCGCGTTCGAGCGCCGACATGGCGCCGAGCGCCAGCGGGTTCCTCATGCCCATCGCCCGCGGCAGCTCCGGCCACAGGTCGCGCACCTCGAACACGAACGGCTTGCCGCGCAGCAGCTTCGCCGCGATGCCGGGCAGGGCCGCGGTCAGGGGCGTGGAGGTGGCGAAGATCAGGTCGTATCGCTCGCTCAGGGCTACGCTGATCGCGCGCAGGGCGAAGACGAAGAACCGCCAGGCCCGCACCGCGATCGGGTCGGCGTTGGAGTAGCCCAGCGCGAACTCGATCACCCGGATTCCGTCGACCTGGCCTTCGCGCCGCCCGCGGACGAAGGCCCCGTCGAGCCCGGTCGCCGAGCGTTCCGCCGAGGCGCAGACCATGGTCACGTTGTGCCCGGCCGCGACCAGCGCCCGCGCCATCTCGTACGAGCGCGTTCCGCCCGCGCCCGACGGCGTTCCGAAATACTGGTGGGCGTAGAGGACGCGCATCAAACCCCCGGCCCGAGCGTGATGTCGGTGACGAACCGACCCGAGCGGGCGGCCACCCTATACTCCAGGACCGGGCAGGGCGTCGCCTCGCCGTATCGCCGCGACTCGCGGCCGTCGATAAGGCGCGCCGCCGCGAGCAGGCCGGGCGAGTCGACCTCCAGGGTCATGCCCGGGCCGACGAACGCGGCGCCTTCCATCCGCCACTCGCCGGGCGCGAGCCGCCATCGCAGGGTCGCGTGCTCCTGTGCGCCCTCGAAGGTGTCGGTGACTCGCCAGCGGTCGCCGGACGCCTCGACCTCGCGCCGGTGGAATCCGCCGTAGGCGTCGCGGTACTCGCCCGCCCAGCGCAGGCCGTCGGCCGACCGGATCGGCGCCTCGGTCCGCCCTGAAATCCAGTCGGCGTAGAGGAAGCGCGACAGGCGGGGCATGGCGTCCCGCTCGTCGAACTGCACGGTGTTGTGGCCGGCGATCCCGCCGAACTCGGCGTCCGCGCTCCGGTCGAAGTAGGACCAGCTCCCCCCGTCGCGCAGCAGGTTGCGCCCGTCGTCGGTCCACAGGTCGAAGTGCAGCGGGTCGGCCTGCGACGGGCGGAAGCGGTCGGACGGCACGCGCACGAAGGCGTAGGCGCCGCCCCCGTCCTCGCGCGGGTTCAGAAGCGTCAGGCCGAAGTCGCTGAACGAACGGGATTGTTTCGACGACAGCGCGGGATCAAGCGGGGACCCATCGAGGCCGAAGGCTTGTAGGGCCGCATCCCAAGGTCCGGGTGGAAAGGCACGGCGGTCCAGGAACAGGGCGGCGGCGAGCTGGACCGAACCCCGGTGGTCGCGGAACGGCCGGTCGTCCAGCCGGAACACCCGCGCGCCGTCGTTGGCGCCCAGGTTCGGCGCGTCGCCGGTCTCGACGTTGGTCAGGGCGGCCAGCCAGCGGGTCGCGGCGGCTGCGCGCTCGCGGAACGCCGGGCTGAACGGCTGAAGCGCCAGCCGCCGCCGCCAGAGCTCCGCCTGGCTGAGCATGTCCAGCGCCAGTCGGTGGTAGTTGGTCGAGTACTGGGAGAAGCCGCCGTCGGCGAAGAACAGCCGCCGGACCCGGTTCTCCAGCCAGCTCCGGCCCGCTCGCGCCCACCGCTCGGCATCCGGTTCGCCGTTCGCCGCCAGCCACGCCCCCGCGACGAACAGGGCCGCCGCCTCGCTGATTCCGTGATTGTTGTCCTGAGCCATGGCGTACAGGCGCGACTGCGCCACGCGCGTCAGGTGCGCCCGCACGAAGGTCAGCAGGGCCGGCTGCGGCGCGCGGTCCTGGTCGAGCAGGCGGGCGGCCAGCATCGCTTGCAGCAGCCGGATCGACGCCTCCTGGCCGCAGCGCCAGTTCGCGCCCTGGTAGGGCGGATAGACAAGGCTCCAGTCGGCGGCCCAGGCGTTCAGGGCGGCGACGAAGCGGGCGTCGCTGGTCGCTGCGGCGGCGCGGGCGAAGACCACCGCCCAGTCGAACCGCGACGCCTCCCAAACCCCTTTGATGTCGCCCAGCCGCGCGTCGTCGTCCGAAACCGCCCACCAGGGGCGGGAAGGGTCGTCGAGCGCGCCGGTGAACAGGTTGCGTCGCCAGTCGGGCGGCGCGCCGGTCTCGAACGTATGTCCGCCGAAGCCGGCGAGCCGCCCGGCGAGGAGGTCCTCCGCCTCGGCGACCGCATTGGTCGCAGGGGTCCGGGACGGCGGCGCGGCCTCCCGGAATAGCGCTCCGTCGGGCGGGGGAGCGGTCATGGCCAGGCGGCCGCTCTTCAGCGCCAGCCGGTAGGCCGCTACGGTCGCGACGTTGGCCAGCCCCAGACGCGGTACCAGGCGCGCGATCCTGATCGCCTTTCCGGCGTTCACCGGAGCCGCTCCATCGCCTCGGCGACCGCCGGCGCCCAGCGATCGGCCAGGAACGCCTCGCCGCTTCGCCGCGCGCCCGCAGCCAGCCGCGAGCGCAAGCCGGGGTCGACGATCCGACGCAGGGCCGCGGCCAGACCGGCGGCGTCGCCAGGTTCGAACAGCAGGCCGTTTTCACCGTCCGCGACGATTTCCGGGATTGCCCGCCAGCGGCTGGCGACCACCGGCGTGCCGCACAGGAAAGCCTCCACGATCACTCCGGGATAGCCTTCCTGAGGCGCCTGGCTGGGGCACACCACCACGTCAGCGGCGCGGATCAGGTCGATCACCCCCTGGTGCGGGACCGTGCCGACATAGGCCGCGCCCGCCGCGCGCAGGGCGTCCACCTGCGCCGGATCGACCGGGACTCCGCAGGCGATCAGGCGTACGGCGCTCCCCAGCGTCTTCGCAGCTTCGGCCAGGGCGGGGACGCCCTTCGCCGCCGTCATCTCTCCGACATAGGCCACCTTCAGCGCCTCGCCCGCACCGAACGGGTCGGGGGCGGCGGAGGCCGGGGGCGGCGGGTCGCGGAAGTTGGAGAGCTGCGCCACGGTTGCGCCCGGCCGGGCCTCGGCGGCGAAGCGGCATAGGTTTCGCGTCTCGAGAAACACCAGATCGGCCGACAGCAGCGCGGCGATCCTGCGCCGCAGCCGCTCGTCGCCTTGTTCCCACCACACGTCCAGATCGCCGCCGAAGTTGCGGATCACGCTCTTCTTTCCGAGCAGGCGCGCGGTCCGGGTGATCAGCGGCGCGGCCCTGAACACCGCCGGGCGGCTGAGCGACAGCAGCAGGACGCGCGCCCGCGCCAGATCGAGCAGGGCGCGCGCGAGGCGAAGGAACGCGGCAGGGCCGCCCCGCCGCAGGGCGTGGGTGTCCAGCACGTCCACGCGCCACCCCTGCGCCCGCAACAGCTCGTTCAGCGCCCGGAACGGAACGCTGGTGCCGTGGTCGGGCGGCGGGTTCGGCCCGATCGCCAGGATGCGCGGAGGCGACGCCATCGATCCCTACGGACGCCGGAATCCGTGCACGTAGGACAGCGCCAGCATCGGCAGCGGCCGTGTCGCCCCGTCCAAAGCGCGGACCAATCCGCCCGGCAATATCCGCCACAGGGGCGGCGGCACGGCCACCGCCGGCTTGCTGAAGGCGTGGGCGAAGCCGTTCGCCCCGAAACAGGCCGCGAGTTCAGCCTTGCTCAGGGTGTCGGGCCGCGGCTCCAGCACGCGCTTGAACAGGTTCCGGTTGTTGCCGTCCTGGATCACTACGACGCCGCCCGCCGCCGTGCGCCCGGCGAGCGCCTTAACCAGGCGAGAAGTCGGGAGCATCATATTGAACGCGAACAGGGAATAGGCTGCGTCGAAGGTCTCGCCGGGCGCTTCCAGCCAGTCGAAGGCGTCGGCGCAGACGACCTGGATCGACAAGGACCGGCCGGTGTCCGCCTCCAGCAGAGCCTTGCGTTCCTCCAACGCGTCCAGGGCGGCGCGGTCCAGATCCAGGGCCACGACATCGGCCCCGAGCAGGGCGAAGATGAAGCTCTGGGTCCCCAGGCCCGAGCCCAGGTCCAGCACCCGCCGCGGGCCGTTCGCCATGACCTCCGTCAGGCCGAAGCGCATCGCCTCGCGGAAATGCCGGTCGAAGAACGGCCGCTTGGCGGGGTCGAGCAAGCCCGCCTCGTAGTAGTAGGCGCGCAGCAGGCCCCGCGCGCCCTCGCTCAGGCGGGTGTCCTCCAGCTCGGACGAGATGCGGTCGAGCATCCAGTCCACCAGGGCGGCCGCGTCGGCGGGCGGTGCGGCGAGGCGCGGCTCAGACGCCAGGGCGGTGTTCGTGGACATGAGCGTGCGGCCTTACGGCGAAGGTTGAGAACAGGACGCGCGGCGGCGCGCCTTCGGTGAAGGGCAGGCGGAGCTGACCGTACTGGCCGAGCTTCATCGGCACGGGATCCTTGGCGAAGGTCGCCAGGCGGGTGACGTTCAGGGCGGCGTCGACCTGATACAGCGAGGCCTGGCGGGCGGTGTTGACCGTGCTGGGCTCGCAGGCCGTGGAGAACAGGGCCCCGCGGGGTCCGTCGCAGCCCCAGAAAACGCTCCCGTCCACCTCGGCGAGTTCCTCGATGCGGCCGGTCCGGCGGTCCCAGGCGCGCAGGCGGTTGGTCTCCAGCGGCGTGTCGGTGCCGAACAGCAGGTGCGTCGCGGTCGGGACCACGGCGATGGCGCGCGCCTCCTGCGAGCCCCACAGGAGGAGCTCCAAATCCTTCAGGTCGGCAGACAGACGATAGATCCGGCACTCGTGGTCGTCGTCGCCGGTGCAGATCAGGTAGCCCTCGTCGAACGGGTCCCAGATCACCGAATGGACGTGGCGCACGCCGCCCAGACGCAGCAACTCCTCCCAACGCTCGCCGTCGGAAGAGACCATCACCCGGACCGGGCGGCGCTCGGGGTTGGACTGGTATTCGCCGTAGAGCAGCAGCTCGCCCCGACGGCAGATGCGCAGCGGCCGCTTGCCGACCAGCGGCGACATGGCTCGCAGTCCGCCGGCGGCGTCGAACAGGCCCAGGCTGCGGTCGAAACAGGCCAGCCAGCCGTCGCGGTAGGGCAGGGCGTGGTGCACGCCCCGGCGGATCACCCGGTTGGCGAGCTCGACCCAGGGCCAGCCGCGGGTGGAGGAGGGGACCTCGAACCGGTTCAGGAGCGCGTCGTCGGCCATGGCGTAGGCCGCCACCTCGCCGCCGCGCGAGACCAGGTAGCGGGCTTGGTCGGCGTAGTGCAGGTGGCCCGACGTCAGCCGTACGGGCCCGCCCTCGGGCGCCGGCGCCGCCATCACGCGCGGATCGGCCTCGATGCTTCTCAGCGGCTGCATGCGTTCACGCCCCCCGCGGCCAGCCCGAAGCCGACGGTCCCCAGGCGGCTTTGACCCGAGAGGGCGCCGCGCGTCAATGCGGCTCTCTGACGGCCGCCAGCACGGCGCCGGCCGCACTCCGCGCACGCCAGGCGGTCAGCAGGAACACCGCGGTCAGTGCGGCGGCCGCGCCTGCGCGCGCCAGCGCCGGAAGGTCGGATACGGCGAGCAGAGCCAAGACCGCGCCGAGCACGGCCGTGGGCCACCAGAGGCGCGCCAGGGGGCTTGCCGAGAGGGCCCTGGCGGGGCCCAGCAGGCTGACCGTGTTCGCGGTCGCCGACGCCGCCTGGCCCAGCAGCAGGGCCAGGGCCGCGCCGGCGGCTCCCCAGGGGCCGACCAGCAGCAGGCAGGCGCCGGCGCCGACGACGCCCAGCGCGACCGGGCCGAACACCACCTGGCGCGGCTTGCCGTCGGCGACCAGCACGATGCTGAAGAAGAAGCTGAGCAGGGTGGGACCCGCCGCCGCCGCCATGACCGCGAAGGCCGGGGCTGCCGCCGCGTACTTGGACCCGTAAATCAGGGCGACGATCTCGGGGGCGAACAGGGCCAGCGGCGTGGTCGCCGCGGCGGTCGCCAGGGCGAGCAGGCCCGCCAGGCGCACCGCGCCCGAGCCGCGCAGAGCCTCGGTTTCGACCAGCGCCTGGGTCAGCAGCGGCCGGAACCAGTCGAACACGCGCTGCAGCTGGCCCGGGATCTGGGCGGCGACGCCGAACAGGCCGAGCTCGGCCACGCCCCGCACCGCTACGACCGCGCCGTCGAACAGGCGCACCGCGAAGATGGCGGCGGCCTGCGCCCCTTGCAGGTGCAGGCCGTCGGTCAGGATCGCCCGCAGCGGTACTCCGGGCGAGGGCCGAAGCAGACCCGGCACCCGCACGACGACCCAACCGACCAGGACCAGGCGCGAGGCGGCGACGGCGTAGAGCTGCCACTCGACCCCCAGCCCCGCGGCGACGGCCGCGACGCTCAGCGCGAGGCGAAGGGTTTCCGCCGCGGCGACGGCGCCCGCCACCTGCCGCTTGCGGCCGCCGGTCAGCTGCGCGTTCTGAGCCGCGGTGAAGATCGCCTGCACGGCGCCTGCGGTCAGGCCCCCGGCGATCGCGGCCGCGGGCAGGTCCGGAACCGCACGCGCGAGCACGGCAAGAACGGCCAGGGCGGCGGCGAGCCAGAGCGCGGCGAGAGCGACCGCGGCGCGGAGCAGGGCCCCGGCCGCGCCGGTCCGTTCCGCCTCCGGCAAACCGGTCAGCACCTTCAAGGCGTTGGGGTTGGAAGCCGTCGCCGCCGCCACGGTCATGAACTGCATGAGCAGCAGGGCGAGGAAGTAGGCCCCGACTTCCGGCACGCTGTAAGCCCGTGCCACCAGGACGTTGACCAGGAACGACAACCCGATGGTCACGACGGACGCGCCCGCCCAGACGGACACGGTGGCGAAGCGTCGGAATAGCCGTGTCAGGGCGGCGAACACCTCAGCGCCCGTCCAGGACCCGGCGGTATTCGTCCAGGTGCGCCTCGGCGATCCGGGCGTCGGTCGGGGCGGCCTGGCGCAGCAGCGCCGCCGAAGCGGACACGCGGGCCGCTTCGGCCAGGACGGCGGCAGGGTCCGGCGTGCCCTTCTCCGGCGTGCGGACCAGGAAAGGCTCGAAGTCGTCCTGGTTGGGCATCGCGGCCGGAACGATGGTGACGCGGCCCTGCAGCGCCGCCTCGCGGATGATCAGCGGCGCCGCCTCGCGCCGGCTCAGCAGCACGCAGGCCAGGCTGCGGGCGTAAAGGTCGGCCAGCCGGTCGGACCCGCCCGGCACGAAGCCCAGGAACTCGGTCTCGGGCCCGGCCTCCTTGCGGCAGAGCTCGGCATAGGCTTCCTGGCCCGGAACCGGCGTCCCGCAGACTTTGAGCGGAACCTTCGCCGCCTTGGCCAAGGCTATGGCGCCGCGCAGGTTTTTACGCGGCTCGATCACGCCCACGTAGAGCAGGTGCTCGCCTGGATCGGACCGCACGGGCGGGAGAACGTCGGGAAAGCCCATGTTCGGGATCACCCGGATCCGCCGCGCCGCGCCGGGGAACAGCCGCTCCAGCCCGTCGGCCTCGGCGCGGATCATGGCGATCACGCCGTCGGCCGCCTCCAGCAAGCCGCGGGCCGACTTGAAGAAGCTGAACACGCCCGGCAACTTCATGCCCCGCCGGTAGAGCGCCAGCCGCTTCTCCGACTCGAACACGCTCATGAAGATGGGCGTGACCACGACCTTCTTGCCCTTGGCCTTGAACGCCTTGGCCACCGCCAACTGGCTGGGGTCGAGCGAAAAGACGTGCAGCACGTCCACGTCCGCCCAGTCCAGCGGGTCGAAGCCGCGGACGCGGACGTCGGGGAAGCGCGCGCGCAGGCCGGCTTCGGTGCGCAGGATCTGCTGGTGGACGCCGCCGCGGCTGAGGTGCGCGGCGGGGTAGGTCGAGGTCATGACGCTGAGTTCGGCCACGACGCTCCCCCGCTCTGCGGCCCTCTCTAGCGGCTCCGCCCCTGAGCGCGCAACGCGGCCTGTTCGCCGACCACGGTGGCGCGGCGTTCGGCGAAGGCGGTCAGGGCGGCGAGCCAGGCGGTGCGGATCGGGTCGGCGGCCAGGTGGTGCGGGCGGCGCGAGGGCAGGGGGTGGGCGACGCACGCGGCATACCCGGCGCAGGCGGCCTGATCGGCGTCGAGCACGAAGATCGGAGACTTGAACGACGGCTTGCGGGCCGGTTCCCGGATCGTCGCGATCGCCCGGCCCTGCGCGTCGAACCAGTTCCAGGTCCGGGGTTTCGGCCGCAGGTCGGGATTGGCCAGCGCCCAGGCCTGCGGCAGCGTCGCGCGGCCGGTCAGGTCGTAGTCGGGCCGCCGCCAGGGGACCTCGCCGTCGGCTTGAGTTCCGCCCAGGCCCAGGCTCGCCTTTTCGCGGGCCCGCGCGGCGAGGGGCTCGTTCAGGCGCGGGTCCCACAGCAGCAGTCCGTCGGCCGGAGCGCCGTCCTGCAGGGCGAGCAGGGCCGCGGGAGCGGCGGAGCCATGGGCGGCGATGGTCACCGCCTGGCCCGAGGCGGGGCGCACGACTTGTCGGATCAGCCGGTCCACCGCCTGAGCCCCGGCTTGAGGCGTCGGCGCCGGATCGAGCGCCCAGACGGCGAAGCCGCGCGCGTTGAGGTCGCGGGCGGTTTCAAAGAACACCTCCGCGGGCTCGTTCCAGCCCGCCAGCAGCACTACGTGAGCCTTCGGCGCGAGCGCCGGCGCGGCCACGCCGTAGCGGACCGGCCGGGCGCCGGGGACATCCACCGCTTCCCAGGCCCAGCCCTCCGGCGGATAGAAGCGCGGCGAGATCGACGGCGGGATGCGGCTGTCGAGCAGCGCCTCGTCCGCGTCGCGCCCGCAGGCGGCCGCGAGCAGCAGGATCGTCAGGGCGAACAGGCGGCGCACGGGCGCACGCTAACCCAGGCCGCGGCGGCGCGACACGGGGTTCGCTTGCCTTGCGCGGCCGGAAGTCCGATATCCGCCTCGGCGGCGAGAGTTTCGCGTACTCAGGGCACCGGCATGGTCACGGTCATCGACACGGTCGCGGCGCG
>DASPKD010000098.1:0-5408 GCA_035628275.1 Caulobacteraceae bacterium
CGCTCCCTGAAGGTCGAACCGGGCAGAGGCGTACCGAGGGACGGCAAAACGCTGTGGCCCCCTCGGCCCCGGCAAGGAGAACCCGCCCAGGAGCCGCTTGCGGATAACGACTTCGCGGAGCGCGGGCGTGCCCGCCGAAAACACATAGCGGCCCCGCAAGGGGTCATCGGTTCCGGGCGGTCCGCCCGCGCTCCGCGCCTCCCCACCCCTTCGGAGCGTAAGCCCGTCGATGCGGACGCACGCCCGCAACCTTGTCATCCCGGAAACCGCGCATGCGCTTGTCCGGGACCGTCGATGCCGACGCACGCCCTCTTCCTTCCTCCCCTTCATGGGGAGGGGCAGGCGGGCGCCGGCCGGCCAGGGTGGGGACGTGTTCGAGCGAGGTCTTACCCGGCCCTTCGCGAGCGCTCAGGGCTCATTGAGGCTCGCTTCAAGCCGGCGGCGCGGGCGGTGCGGCGACGACGGCGGCGTTGTCGTCGAGCAGGTGGAGCAGTTCGGACAGGGCGAGGTCCTGGGCCGCGCCGGTGCGGGCGGCCGCGACGGCCTCCAGCTTCAGCGGGATGTCTTCGGCGATGCCCTTGAGAATGCACTTCAGGTCGCCGTCGAAGCCCCGCGCGGCCAGGTCCCGGTGCGCGCGCATGTCCAACTCCGCCAGGGCGGAGGCCTGTTCGGCGAAGGCGGTCCAGCCGGGCGGCGTGGCGGCGGCGGCGCGGGCTTTCAGCTCGGGCGTGCGCCAGGCGGCGGCGGCCGTGCTCAGCGCCTGCGCCCGGGCGACGATGCCGGCGTACATCGGCTCGGCGGTAAGGGGATTCTGAGCGGCGGCCGCGGGAACCGCGACGCTCGCCGCCGGTTGGGAGGCGAGCAGGGCGGCGGCGAGGGCGATCCCACAGGACATGGCGCGATCCTTCCACGACGGCGACTGCGTTCATCCTTGATTACTGTTAAGCCGTAAACGAGACCCTACATGCCCGACGGGAGCCCGGCCGCGCGAATGAGCCTGGACCACGCCTTCGACCGCCTGACCGACGCCGCCGCCCGTGCGTCCGAGGTCCGCATCCTCGACCTGTTCGCCCGCGAGCCCGACCGGCTGGAGCGCCTGACGCTGGACGCCGCCGGCCTGCACCTGGACCTGTCCAAGCAGCCCTGGTCGGCCGAGGCGCTCGACGCCGCCCTGGACCTCGCCCGCGCCGCCGAGGTCGAACGCCGCCGCGAAGCCCTGTTCTCGGGCGCGGTGATGAACCCGTCGGAGGGACGTGCGGTCCTGCACCCCGCCCTGCGCGCCGCGGACGGGGCGGGGTTCGCCGTCGGCGGCAAGGCGGTGTCGGGCGAGGTGGAGGCGGTGCGCGGGCGGCTGCGCGGCTTCGTCGAGGCGGTGCGATCCGGCGGCGTTCGTGGCGCGACGGGCGAGCGGTTTCGCACCGTGCTGCACATCGGCATAGGCGGCTCTGACCTCGGACCCCGGCTGGTCTGGGAGGCGCTGAAGCCGCTCGACGCGGACATCGACCTGCGCTTCGTCGCCAACGTGGACGGGGCCGAGATCGCCGCCGCCCTGCGCGGGCTGGATCCCGCCACCACCTTGGTCGTCGTGGTCTCCAAGACCTTCACCACGCTCGAGACCATGGCCAACGCGAACGCCGCGCGGGCGTGGCTGCGCGAACGTCTGGGCGAAGGCGCCGACGCCCACCTGGCCGCGGTGTCCACCGCGCTCGATCAGACCCGCGCCTTCGGCGTGGCGGACGAGCGGGTGTTCGGCTTCTGGGACTGGGTCGGAGGACGGTTCTCGGTCTGGTCGGCGGTCGGCCTGTCCTGCGCGATCGGACTGGGCTGGGAGGCGTTCGAGCGGTTCCTGGACGGCGCGGCGGCCATGGACGCCCACTTCCGGGAGGCGCCGCTCGCGCGCAACGCGCCGGTGCTGCTGGCTCTGGCCCAAATCTATAACCGCAACGCTCTGAACCGCGGCGCCCGGGCGGTGGTCCCCTACGCCCAGCGGCTGCGGCTGCTGCCGGATTTCCTCCAGCAGCTGGAGATGGAGTCCAACGGCAAGCGGGTCGGACCCGACGGACGGGGGGTCGCCAAGGCCACCGCGCCGGTGGTGTTCGGCGACGCCGGGACCAACGGCCAGCACGCCTTCTTCCAGCTGCTGCACCAGGGGACCGACGTGGTCCCGGTCGAGTTCGTGCTCGTCGCCCGCAGCGACGAGGGGCCGGCCGGGTCGCATGCGAAGCTGCTGGCCAACGGCCTGGCCCAGGCGGAGGCGCTGATGGTCGGCCGCCCTGAGACCGAAGTGCGGGCGGAGCTCCAGGCGAAGGGGCTGAGCGCCGCCGAGATCGAGCGCCTGGCCCTCCAGCGGACCTTCCCCGGCGACCGGCCGTCCAGCGTGATCCTGCTGGAGCGCCTGACTCCCGAGACTCTGGGCGCCCTGCTGGCGCTGTACGAGCACAAGACTGCGGTCGAAGGCTGGATTTGGGGGATAAACAGCTTCGACCAGTGGGGGGTGGAGCTCGGCAAGACGTTGGCCGCGCGCATCCTGCCCGAGCTGGAGAGCGGCGCGGGGCACGGGCACGACCCCTCCACCGCGGCACTGATCCGCAGGCTTCGCCTTTAGTCGAATCTCCGGCGTGCCGCCTAACGGCACAGCCTCAAACGTTGTACAACCCCCACGTGTATGAAATGGTCAAGCCTTCCTTGGCGCGATCGGGAGGGCGTGATGGACAAGGTGAAGACCGCGAAGGCCGTGGCGGAGAAGCTTTTCGCCACGGAGGCGGCGCTGGACGACGCGGTGGTGCAGGCGACCGGCCTGCTGCAGGCGATGATTGAGGGGCGCCGCGCGCTGAAGCTCTCGGCGGTCGCCGGCGAGGCGGCGCAGAGCCGCGTGGCCGAGTCGATCGCCGCCCTGGCCGAGGCTCGCCGCGCGGTGATGGCCGCCCACGGCGCCCTGGCGAACCTCCAGCGCAAGATGGACGTGGACGACAACGACCTGGGTCCGCTGGACAAGCCGGAGGAGGACAAGCCTCGCGTTCAGGCTCCCGGCTTGCGGGCCGTCGGGTGACGTTTGGCCGAGGGTCTCCGCAGCGCGAGGGACCCTCGCTCGACGAACATAGCTCTACCGTTCGCCTCTCAGGCGTGTTAAGCGTCGCTTCACCAACTTCGTTAAGGTGGGGTGGAGAAACATGACCAAGCTCGAAGTCGCCAAGGGCGTCGCCAAGCAACTGTTCGCGGCCGAGAACGCCGTGGACGACGCCACCATGCAGGCCACCCGCCTGCTCGAGGCGATGATCGCCGGCCGTCGTGAACTGAACCTGTCGGCCGTCGCCGGCGAGGTCGCCCAGACCCGGGTCGCCGAGTCGATCGCCGCCTTGGCCGAGGCCCGCCGCGCCGTCATGGCCGCGCACGGCGCCTTGGCCAACCTCCAGCGCAAGATGGACCTGGACGACAACGACCTGGGTCCGCTGGACAAGCCGGAAGAGGACACCGACAAGACCGTCAAGGCGCTCCGTCTGGCGTCCGCTTAACAATTCTTCATCTCGGGCCGCTTGCGGCCTGACCTGAGTCTCGGCCAAGTTCGCCCCCGGGGGATATCTCCCGGGGGCGAATTTCTTTGCTGGACACCCTCTATTCGCAGATCGGCGCGGCGGTCGTCTTCGCCATCTGCGTGTTCGCCCTGGTGAAGGGCGAGCGCACCGAACAATGGGGCGCCGGCGTTTATGTGATCGGCTTTTTGGGCTCGATCCTTGTCCAGGACGAGGCCGGGCTGGTCGATCCGCAGTTCGCGGTGCTGGCCATCGACCTGATCGCGCTCGGCGTGTTCGGGACCCTCGCCTGGAAGTCCGAGCGCAGCTGGCCGGTCTGGGCGACGGCGTTTCAGGCGGTGGGCGTCGCCGTCCACCTCGCCTTCGCCATGGACCTGCGCATCGGCGCGCGCGCCTACATCGCCGCCCTGGCGCTTTCCAGCTACGGCGTGCTGGCCGCACTGGGGGTCGGCGCCTGGATCGCCTGGCGCGAACGCGAGGCGCTGAAGTTCTAGGTTGCTGTTCCTAAGGGCCTGTGTATTTTCCTGACGAACTCGTTCGGCAGGCGAATCTCCTCATGGCGCTCACCCACGCCCAGGTCTGGTCGGCGCTCGACGCGGTGGCCGCGCGCCTGGGCGTCAGCCCCTCGGCCCTGGCCAAGCTGGCGGGGCTGGACCCGACCAGCTTCAACAAGTCCAAGCGCGTGGCCCTCGACAACCCCGGCCGCCCCCGTTGGCCCTCGACCGAGAGCGTGGCCAAGGTGCTGTCCGCCACGGGCCTCAGCTTCACCGAGTTCGCCGCCCTGGCCGAGGGCGACCGCCGGGGCCGCTCGCGCGCGGTGCCGCTGATCGGCTTCGCCCAGGCCGGGGCCGACGGCTTCTTCGACGACGCGGGCTTTCCGCTGGGCCAGGGATGGGACGAGGTGGAGTTTCCCGGCGTGCGCGAGGGCGTCTACGCGCTGGAGATCAGCGGCGACTCCATGGCGCCGGTCTACCGCGACGGCGACCGCATCCTGGTCGATCCGTCGGTGGGCGTGGACGACCTGCGGCGCGGCGACCGCCTGGTGCTGAAGACCGCGGACGGCGAGGTCATGGCCAAGGAACTGGCCCGCGCCACCGCCCGCACCGTCGAGCTCCGCTCGCTCAATCCCGCCTACGAGAACCGCGTGCTCGACCGCAAGGACGTCGCCTGGACCGCCCGCATCATCTGGGCCAGCCAGTGAGTCACGCGGCCTGAACCAGCTCTCCGCGACCGCCCCGCTCGATCAGCTCCACCGTCCGCTCCAGCCCGTACAGGGCCGCGAACGAGCCGAAGCGCGGGCCCTGGGCCTGGCCCAGCAGCACCTCGTAGAGCGCTCCGAACCAGGCGCGCAGCGGCTCGAAGCCGTGCTCCTTGCCGACCGCATAGACCTCGTTCTGGATAACCTCGCCGTCCTTGCAGTCCGCCGGCAGCGCCCGCAGCCGCGCCGCCAGATCGGTGAAGGCCGCGCGCTCCTTTTCGTCGGGACTGCGGAAGCGCTTGGCCGGCTTCACGAAATCCTCGTAGTAGTTCAGCGCGTACCCGGCCAACCGGTCCAGCATGGGCTGACTTTCCGGCGTCGCCCCCGGCACGTAGCGGGCGAGATAGCCCCACAGCGTCGCCTTGTCCTCGGCGTTGGCGACCGAGACCAGGTTCAGCATCAGGCCGAAGGTCACCGGCGGCGCCGTCTCCGGCGGGGCGCCCGAATGCACGTGCCAGACGGGGTTCTCGATCCGCTGCGCCGGCTCCTGCCGGGCGAAGGCCTCGATCTGCTGCAGGTACTCGTCGGTCGCGCGCGGGATCACGTCGAAGTACAGCTTCTTGGCCGACTTCGGCGACTGGAACACGTAGTAGGCCAGGCTCTCGGGCGCGCCGTAGCGC
>DASPKD010000099.1:0-11103 GCA_035628275.1 Caulobacteraceae bacterium
CACCACCTCCAGCCCGCGCGCGCGCAGGGCCTCGACCAGGCGACGCGCCTGGGTCGACTTGCCGGCGCCTTCGCCGCCTTCGAGGGTGATGAAACGCCCGCGCACGGGCCGAACAATGGCGAGTCCGCGCCCCCTTGCAAGGGCGGCCGTTCAGAAAACCGCAGGCGCGACCCGGGCCCGCTCGAATCCCTTGTGGACGGCGCGTTTCAGGGCGGCCTCCGCCTCCTCCCGGCTGGGCCAGGGGCCGAGGTTCACGCGATAGGCCTCCGCGCCTTCGGCCGCGACCGGGGTCACCGCGACGGGATCGTCGCCCAGACGCTCGGCGGCCAGCTCTGCCGCCTCGCGCGCCGGATACTCGCCGGCCTCGACGGTGTAGAGCCGGTCGTCTTCCCCGACTTCCTCGCCCAGCAACCGCACCGCAACCTTGGCGGCGCCCTGGTCTACGAAGCCCAGCTTCTCCGCCGCCGCGTGGGACAGGTCCAGGATGCGCCCGCCCGAGAAAGGCCCGCGGTCGTTGACCCGCACCACCACCGTGCGCCCGTTGGCCAGGTTGGTGACCTCCAGCCGCGTTCCGAACGGCAGGGTGCGGTGAGCCGCAGTCATCTCGCGCATGTCGAAGCGCTCGCCGCTGGCGGTCTTGCGGCCCTGGAAAGCCTGGCCGTACCAGGAGGCGGCGCCGGTCTTCGCGAAGGGCTTGCTCTGGGCCGCCGCCTGGGAGGCGAAGCCGCTCGCCAGGGCGAGCGTCAGGATCGCGCACAGGATGGAAAGGCGGCCGGCCGGCTGGCCCTGGGAAGCGCGCGGCATACGCCCCGCTCCTTGCGGCGTCCGCCTCGGCGGACCGGATAAGGCGAAGCTACCAGCTGCGCCGTAATCCGGCAAATCGGCCGAACGCCGTTCGCCTCCCCTCCCCTGTCCGCGCGGGCTTTCCCCTGCTATCAGCCGGGCGAGGACGGGTGGCCGAGCGGTTTAAGGCAGCGGTCTTGAAAACCGCCGTAGGTGAGAGCCTACCGTGGGTTCGAATCCCACCCCGTCCGCCACATCCGCTCGTCGCCCCTTAGTGTCCCGGCAGGGGTCATCCCGCCACGGTCTTGCAGGAACTGACGTTTCGCGCGCACCGGTACCGCCTCTGTCCGGGAATGGGTCCCAACCCGTGCTTGATGTTGGGGTTCTCGTGTTCGGTGCCCGGACGCTTTCCATAGCCGCATCCGAAAACCAGCCAGCCCCGATATTCGCCCAAGTCACGGAGTTCCTCGCCCTGGCTGCACGCTTGGGCCACCCCGCTTTGCCAGTTGGGCTTTCCTGGCCGCACCCAGGTGTTCTGCAGCGGGCCGTAGCAGACGTATTCATTCAGCTTGGCGTTGTACATCTTGCACACCACCATCGCCTCGTCCCAGTCCACGACCTCGAAGGACCAGGCCGCCCCCTTCTTCGGCGCGACGGCCGACTGAGAGCCGCTCCCGGAGCCGCCGCTCGGCTTCATCGCCACGCCTGAACCCGGCTGGCGCATCGCGGCTTGCGGGCCCGCCTGCGCAAGCTTGGCGTTTTGTGCCGCTTGCGCAGTCTTGGTTTGCTCGGCCTTCTGTTGCGCCGCTTGCGCGGTGTTCGCCTGCACCTGGGTGGTCGGCGCCTTCGGCGCCGCGGGAGCCGCCTGCGCCTGGCGAGCCTGTTGCTGGCGCGCGGCTGCTTGCTGAAGTCTCTGCTGCTCGGCCTGAGCCTGTTGCTGGCGCCTTTGCGCCTCCTGCGCCTGCCGTTGTTCCTCCGCCCGGCGAGCGTCCTCGACCATCTGGCGGCGCTGCGCCTCGCCTTGCTGAGCTATCGCGTCGATGGGCGCGTTGAACTCGTTATAGCCGTCGATGCCGCGGTTGATCGCTTCCGCGCTCTGTACGACTCCACTCCAGAAGGCGCTGCGGTCCTGCTCCGCTTGCCGGATCGCGTCCTCGCTTTTGTACACCGTGGTGTAGACGTCCAGGATGCCGAGGTCTTTCCAATCGCGCCACTTACCGTTCTTGTAATGCTGGATGGCGTGTTCCAGACGGCCCGAATAGGGCGCCCGCCAGAGCAGCCGCGTCCATAGCTTCTTCTCCGGATCCCAGTGCGGATTGGTCGCGACAGAACCGTCGGTCTCTACATAGTGCCCCTGCGGCATTCGGGTTTTGGGGTCCAGGACGTACTCGCTCACGGCCAAGCCTGGGCTGAGAACCTTCAGTCGCTTGCCAGGCACGACCCAGTCGAAGCGCTTGAAGTCCGAATACCCTGTAATCGACTTGTGGCTGTACTTGACCCCCGTGATCTGGGCCCACACGCCCCAGCATGCGGCCTGCCGGCACACCGTGGTCGGCGGCGGCGCGTCTGGAGATGGGGCCGGTTTGTCGGCCTGGGGCGCGGCAGGTGCGCCGTTTATCGCGACCGACAGGGAGTTCTTGACGCCGGCCAGGAAACCCGGCCCCTCGTCGGTCTTCGGCGGCTCCTCTTGTTTCGCCGAAGCGAGGCCGCCCAACGAGGCGAGCAGCCCGCCCCCCTTGGAGCCCGCGGTCGGTGGCGGAGCCCCCGGTTTCCCGCCTAGCAGGCGCTGCTCCTGATCGAACCACGCCTTGGCGGACCCCTGGTTCTTCTTCACGCCCCAACCGTTGGCGTAGAGCACGCCCATGCCGTGCACGGCGCGAGGCTCGAGTTCCGCCGCGGCGAGTTCCAGATACTTGCGGCCCTGTTCATAATCGCGCGTGACGCCGTAGCCCTCGACATAGGCCAAGCCGACCAAGGTCATGGCGACGACGTCGCCTTTGTCCGCCGACGTCTGCGCGGCCGGCAGACGTGCAGGAAAACCGGCCTTGGCGAGCAGATCCGCAACCCCGGCGGTCCGAAGCTCGGTCTCGGTGATCCCCCACTTCGCGTATGGGGACGGTTTCGCGGACGCAGCGGGAGTGCGCTTCTTGGGGGCGGCGCTGACATCAATCGGCGAAAGCGCGGCCAAAGCGCAGGCGGTCAGGACGAGCAACGCGCCCCAACGTCTCGAATGCAACATGAGAACTCCCCTCTTTCAGAGGGTAACCCCATCCTTCAGCATTCCGCTAGGCGGCAAACACCCAGACGGCCGTGTGCCGCAGCCCTTAACCTCGGCCGCCGCCGCGCACACCGCCGGTCGGCTGCGCCCCCGCCAGACGCGCCCGGTCCCCTGCCGACAGGTACATCCGCGCGGCCGCCCGCCGCTTCGCCGCCCCCTCTTCCCCCCGTCCGGCGCGGTCCAGGGCGTCGGCCCAGGCCAGGTGAAGCGCGCCCCAGCGGGGCGCCCGGTCGGCCGCTTCGGCGTAGGCCGCGAGCGCACGGCGCAGATCGCCCTTGCGGGCCCTCGCGTCGCCTTCCAGCTTTCGCGGCTCCGCCCACTTCGGCGCCAGCCGCGCGGTTTCGCGGGCGAGCGCCAGCGCGCCGTCCGCATCGCCCCGCCGCAGCTTCGCCTCGCCCCACGCCTGTCGAGCGAACGGCGACTTCGGCGCGAGCTCGACCGCGCGCGCGTAAAGCCGGTCGGCGGCCGATCGGTCGCCCGCCACCTCTGCGATCTCGGCTTCGGCCGCGCGGCAAGGCGCGCAATCGGCGGCCAGGGGCTCGGCCGCAGGCGTCGGCGACTTGCCGTCGCCGATAGGAGCGGCCAGCGCCGCGCGCGCTCCGGCCACGTCGCCGAGCCTCGCCAAGCCCGTCGCCCGCATGGCGCGATAGTCTGCCGAGCCAAGCATCTGGGCGTAGAGCATCCGGCGGTAGCCGCCGTAAGGGGCCGCGCCCTCCGCCGCCCGCCACAGGGCCTCGGCCCTGGCGTAGTCTTGCGCGGACCACGCGATCAGCGGCTCGGCCAGCACGCCGACGTAATCCCGATACGCCGGCAGGATCTCCAGCGCCCGGGCGTGCGCCGCCCGGGCGGCCGCCGCGTCATGCAGACGAGCCAGGTCCCTGGCGGCCAGCATCATCGAGTAGCTCGAGCAGTTGCTGCACGCGAGCGGCGGCTGGTCGGGCGTCGGCTCCGCGGCGCTCTCGTCCAGCTTCGCAGCGGCGGCGAAGTCCGCCCGGCGGGCGACCGCGGATGCGCGCACCTGCTTCTCGTGCAGCGCCGCCCACCAGGGGGCGAGTTCGGCCTCGGCACGGTCGCTCGCCAGCAGTCGGGCTGTCCGTTCCAGCACCGCGGAGGCGTCCGCGATCCGCCCAGAGCCGATCAGCGTCTCCGCGTGAATGTAGGCCGCGTAGGCGTTGCCGGGGTCCAGCGCCACAGCCCGCTCGGCCTTGCGCAGCCGTCCCGCCTCGCCCGTTTCCAGCCTCGCGCTCTCCGCCAGCGCCCACGCCCGTTCTCGCCGCGCGCCCTGGTTGGAGAGCTGGTCGAACAGCGCCATGGCTTCGTCCCGCTTGCCCTGCTTCTCCAGCCAGCGCGCGTAGCGGTCGGGGGCCACGTCCTTGAGAACCAGCAGCGCCACCTCCTGCACCGCCGCCTCCAGTTCCGGCGCAGGCTTCACCACGGTGCGCCCAGGAGAATTGCCGCCGCGCGCCGTCACGGCGACGTCGCCGGTCGGGGTTCGAACGATCTCGCCCGATATCCGGGTCTCGCGGCCCAACCAGTCGCGCAGCATCGCCCGCACGTCGGCCAGGGACACGCCGGTCTGAGGTATCTCCAGCGTCGGGCTGTCCTCCCAGTCGCTGGCGAAGGACGACGGCGCGCGCGCCGACAGCGGGTCTGCTTCCTGCACGGCGGCCAGGGCGTCGCCGACCTTGATCGCCGTGACCTCGCCGGTCAGTCCCCTTTCGGCCAGTTCCGCCGGCACGGAGAACGGCTCCAGCACCAGGCGATCGCTGCGCGACGCCTCCCACGCCAAGGCCGCCAGCACGCCCGCCGCGGTCAATCCCGCGAAGCCGGTCAACAGCTTCAGCAGCAGGCCCGTGCGCTCGCTGGCGATCTGCGCCCGGACCAGCCGTCGCTGGTCCAGGATCAGCGCCCGTGCGCTCGCCTCCAGCGCCGGGGCCGAGGCGGCGGCGCTGAGCGCCAGCTCCACGGCGTCCAGCGTCTCCGGCGTGTCGTCACCGTTTCGACTCACCCGACCGCCCCTGATCCGTCGCCGTGAGCCTAGCTCCGCCGGCCGACAGGGCAAGTCGCCCCCGCCTAACCGCCCAGGAGCACCCACGCGGGCGCGTGGTCGCTGGCGTCGGGCTCGCCGCGGGTCCAGCGGTCGACGCCGGCGCCCCTGAGCCTGGGCGCGAGCGATTCGCTGATCAGCAGGTGGTCGAGCCGGAGCCCTGCGTCCCGCTCCCAGGCGTTGCGCAGATGCTGCCAGAAGGTCCACGGCGGGGGCGCCGGATGCAGGGCCGCGAGCGCGTCGGTCCAGCCCTGGGCCAGCAGCCTTTGGTATTGGGCGCGCGGCTCGGCTCGCAGCAGGGCGTTTTTGGACCAGGAGCGGGTCGAGTAGATGTCGGCGTCGGTGGGCACGACGTTGTAATCGCCGGCCAGGACCGCGGGGACGCCCACCCGCTTCAGCTCCGCGGCGTGGGCGATCAGGCGCTCGAACCAGCGCAGCTTGTAGTCGAACTTGGGCCCGGGCCACGGGTTGCCGTTAGGCAGGTAGATCGAGGCGATCAGCACGCCCTCGACCGCGGCCTCTATATAGCGGGCCTGCACATCCTCGGGCTCGCCCGGCAGGGCGGTGCGGGTGACCAGCGGCTCGCTGCCGCGCGCCAGGATCGCCACCCCGTTCCAGCTCTTCTGTCCCACCCAGGCGGCGCCGTAGCCGGCGGCCCGGATCGCCTCGAGCGGGAACGCCGGGCCGACGGTCTTCAGCTCCTGCAGGCAGACCACGTCCGGCCGCTCGCGTTCGAGCCAGGCCAGCAGATTGGGGAGCCGGCGCACGACGTTGTTGATGTTGTAGGTGGCGATCTTCACCCCGCCTCAACGCCCGAGCAGGTGGAGCGTCACCACCCGCCGCTGCGGCGCGCGCCGGTGCTCGAACAGATAGAGCCCCTGCCAGGCGCCGAGCGTCATGCGTCCGCCGGAGACGGGAACGGAAAGCTGCGTCTGGGTCAGAGCCGCGCGGATGTGGGCCGGCATGTCGTCCGGTCCCTCGGAGTCGTGCCGGTAGAGGCCCGGCTGCTCGGGGGCGATCCGTTGGAAGAACGCCTCCAGATCGGCCCGCACGTCCGGATCGGCGTTCTCCTGGATCAGCAGCGACGCGGAGGTGTGCCGGCAGAACAAGGTCAGCAGGCCGGTCTCGAAGCCGGACTCCCGGACAAAATCCGCCGCTTCCCGCGTGAACTCGTACAGGCCGCGCCCGCGGGACGCGATGCTGACGCTGCCGAGCCTCTGATCCATCCGCGAGCCGCCGGGGCGGGCCTTCCGCCCCGGCTTCCTTCTCCTACAGCAACCAGTCCGGCGTGTTGGTGGAACCGTTGACCAGGATCGTCAGGTCCGCGATCCCGTCGCCGTTCACGTCCAGCAGCACGGTCGTGGTGTTGGTCCCGGCCGAATAGCTGATCGCCGCCTGCCCCGCCTGGCCGGTCAGGCCGCCCGTGACGAACACGAACGCCTGGTCGCCGCCCACCAGGGTGTTGGCGTCGATCGCCCGCAGGTCGATCTTGTCCACCAGCTTCTGGAAATCGAGGATCCGGTCGGTCGATCCGTCCAGCGCGTCGTTTCCGAACACGAAGGTGTCGGGCCCGACCCCGCCGGAGAGCATGTCCGCCCCCGCCCCGCCCTCGATCAGGTCGGCTCCGAAGCCGCCCTCCAGAACGTCGGCGTCGGCGCCGCCGTACAGCTGGTCGTTGTCATTGCCGCCGGACAGGACGTCGGCGCCGGCTTCGCCGTACAGCTTGTCCATGCCGCCCGAGCCGATCAGGGTGTCGGCCCCGAGCCCGCCGTTCAGCGTGTCGTTGCCGGCCAGGCCCTCGACCCAGTCGTCGCCGTTCGAGCCGACGAACTGGTCGCCCGCCGAGGACAGGGTGTAGCGCTCGATCGAGCTGAAGGTGTCGCCGGCCGCGTGGCCCGCGTTCACGCCGGTCTGCAGGTTCACCGTCACCGCGCTGGAGCCGTAGACCACGGTGTCGATTCCATCGCCGCCGTTCAGCTGGTCGGCGCCCGTGCCGCCGTCCAGTCGATCGTCGCCCGTGCCGCCGTCCAGACGGTCGTCTCCGCCGCCGCCCGACAGCCTGTCGTCGCCCTCGCCGGCGTCGAGGAACTCGTTTCTCGACCCGCCGGTCAGCCCGTCGGAACCGCCGGTGCCCGTGATCGGGATCAGCAGGCTGACGGTGAAGCCGGCGCTGACCGCCTCGCTCGTGCCCGTGCCGGACAGCCCCGGATCGACGCCGCCGTTTCCGCCGTCGTCGACGCTCAGGGTCACGACCACTGAAGCCCCCGAGGACGTGGACGGGTTGAACGCCACTCCGCCCGCGGCGATGAAGGCGTTAATCGCCGCCACCGTGCCGCTGAGCGTGAGCGTCGAGGTCCCGGAGCCGGCGACGCCGACGCACGCTCCCGAGGTGGCCGTGAACGTGCCCGCCGGGGCCGAGATCGTCGCCGTCACTGTGCCCGAGCCGGCGTCCACGTCGCTGATCACCAGCCCGGTCAAGGCCTTGGGCGTTCCGGGTACGCCTTCCACGTCGCTCGGCAGGGCCACGGTCGGCGCGTCGTTGACCGCGGTGACGGCCAGGGTCGTGGTGGTCTGACCCGACTGGGTCCCGCCCGTGCCGCTGTTCCCCTCGTCGTTCAGCGAAGCCGTCAGGGTCACGTCCGCCGTGGCGTTCTGAACCGTAGTGTAGGTGACGCCCGACGCCGCGATGAAGGCGTTGATCGCCGCCACCGTGCCGGTCAGGGTCAGGGACGCCGCCGTGCCGCCCACCGTCACGCCGCCGCCGCTGGTCGCGGCCAGCGAGCCGGACGGGACCGACAGGGTGGCCGTAACGGTCGCGGAGCCGGCGTCGATGTCGGCGAAGGTGATCCCGGTCACCGCGGAGGCGACATCCTCGGTCACGGCGATGTTCGCCGGGGCGGAGGCGGTGGGCGCGTCGTTCACCGCCGTAACGTCGACCGTGAACTGCGCGCTGTCCGTCCGGGCGCCGCCCGATCCGGCGTGCCCGCCGTCGTTGATCGCCGCGGTGACCGTCACCGAGCCGGTGGCGTTCTGGGCGGTGGTGAAGGTCACGTTCGAGGCGGCGATGAAGGCGTTGATGTTCGCCACCGTGCCGGTCAGGGTCAGGGCCGAAGCCGTGCCGCCCACGGTCACGCCCGCGGCGCTGGTCGCGGCCAGGGCGCCGGAGGGTACCGACAGGGTCACCACCACCGGGTTCGAGCCCGCGTCAACGTCGGCGAAGCTGATCCCGGTGATCGCGCCCGCCACATCCTCGGTCACCGTCGCCGAACCGGGCACGGTTACGACCGGCGCGTCGTTGACCGCCGAGACGGTCAGGGTGGTCGTGGTCTGGCCGGTCTGGGAGCCGTTCATGCCGGTCGCCCCGCCGTCGTCGATGGAGGCGGTCAGGGTGACGTTCCCGGTCGCGTTCTCGACCGTGGTGTAGGTGACGTTCGACGCCGCGATGAAGGCGTTGATGTGCCCGATCGTGCCGGTCAGGGTCAGGGCCGAAGCCGTGCCCCCCACCGTCACCGTGCCGTCGCCGGGGCCGGCCGCCAGCGAGCCGGTGGGGACCGACAGGGTCACGGTCACCGTGGCCATGCCCGCGTCCACGTCGGCGAAGCTGATGCCGGTCACCGCCGAGGCCGCGTCCTCGGTCACGCCGATGCTGGCGGGTGCCGAGGCGGTCGGTGCGTCGTTCACCGCCGACAGGGTGACGGTCCAGCTGGTGCTGTCCTCCAGGGCGCCGCCGGAACCGGCGTGCCCGTTGTCGCTGACCGTGGCGGTCACCGTCACGTCGGCCGTGGAGTTCAGGACCGGGGTGTAGACCACCTTTGACGCGGCGATGAAGGCGTTGATCGCCGCCACGGTCCCGGTCAGGGTCATGGCCGCGGCCGTGCCGCCGACCGTCACGCCCGCGCCGGAAGTCGCGGCCAGCGAGCCCGCCGGGACCGACAGGGTCAGGGTCACCGAGCTGGAGCCCGCGTCGACGTCGGAGATCGTGATCGAGGTGAGCGGCAGCGGCGCGTCCTCGGTCGAGCCCACCCCGGCCGGACCGGTGATCTCCGGCGCGTCGTTGACGGGCTGGAGGTCCAGGGTCACCTCCTCCTCCGCGGTGTTCACCCCCGGAGGTCCGTTGTGGCCCTGGTCGTCGGCGTGAACGCTCAGCGTCACGTCGGCGGAGGCGTTCTCCGCCGGGGTGTAGATCACCGCGCCGCCGGCGATGAAGGCGTTGATGGCGGCGACCGAGCCGGTCAGCGTCAGGGCCGAAGCCGTGCCGCCCACCGTCACGCCGTCCGCGCTTTCAGCCGTCAGCGCCCCGGCCGGAACCGACAGGGTGACCACGATCGGGTCGGTCCCGGCGTCGGGGTCTGAGAAGCTCAAGCCGGTGATCGCCGTCGGCGTGTCCTCGGTCACCGAAATGGTCGAGGAGCCGATCGACGGGGGCAGGTTCTCGTCCGGCACCACCAGGGTGACGGTGTCGCCGCCGACCTGGGCGCCGCCCGTTCCGGAGCTGCCGCCGTCGTTCACCGAAATCGTCAGCGTCGGGTCTGCGACATTCCCCGGCTCGGGCGTGAAGACGACCTTGGACGCCGCGATGAAGGCGTTGATGTTCGCGATCGTGCCGGTCAGCGTCAGGGCCGAAGCCGTGCCGCCCACGGTCACGCCGCTTCCGCTGACCGCGGCCAGAGAGCCGGACGGAACCGACAGGGTGGCGACCACGACAGCGCCCCCGGCGTCCACGTCGGACACGCTCACGCCCGTGATCGGCGTGGCGCCCTCGACGTCGATCGAGTCAGGCGCCGACACCGCAGGCGCGTCGTTCACCGCCGACACGGTCACCGTCTGGGTGGCGGAGGAGGTCTCGGTGGAGACCCCGTCCTGGGTGACGACGGTCACCGTCAGGTCGAAGCTGCCGTTGTAGTTGAGCGGCGGGGTCAGGGTCAGGCCCGCGACCTGCGCCGCCGTGAGCGTCCAGCTGCCGTCCCCGTTGTCCGTGCCCGCCGAAAGCACCGCGCCTTGCGGAAGCCCCGACAGGGTGACCGAGGCGATCGTCTCCTCCGCCTCGGTGGTGTTCAGGCCCAGATGCAGGGCCATGGCCGTGTCCTCGGCGCCCGAGAAGTCGGTCGGCGTGAACTGCCGAACGTACACGTCCCCCAGGCCGTACCAGGTGAAGACGATGCTCCCGTCCGCGGTTTCGGTGACCGTCACGCCCGGAGAGTGCCCGTCGGTGTACTGGTAGCCGGCGGCGGTCTGATTGACCCGGAACTCCGTGCCGACCGGCTGCCCATCCACGTCATAGCGCTGGGCGTACAGCCCTCCGCTTTCGCCGTCCTGGCCCATCGAGGTCCAGGTGACGATAAAGCCGCCGTCGGACAGGCCGACGACATTGCCCGAATCCTGGTCGTCGGCGGTGTAGGTGTTGACCCGGAACTCACCGCCGACCTTGACGCCGCCCGCTGTGTAACGCTGGGCGTAGATTCCTTCGCCGCTGCCGTCCTGGCCCTCGGAGGTCCAGACGACGACGAAGCCGCCGTCCTCCAGCGCGCCGACGCTGGCGTCATAGCCCTGGTCGCCGGTGGTGTAGGTGTTGACCTGGAACTCGGCGGCCAGCGCCGTTCCGTCCGCCGCGAACCGCCGCCCGTAGACGGCGGAGTCGCTGCCGTCCTGGCCGGCCGAATACCAGACGACCACGAAGCCGCCGCCCGCCAGCGCCGTCACGTTGGGCAGGCTCTGGTCCGGCGCCGTCGTGGACGTAACCCGGAACTCCCCGCCGGCTGCGGCCCCGCCGTTCGTGTAACGCTGCGCGTAGACGCCGTAGCTGCCGCCGTCCTGCCCGGCCGAGAGCCAGGTGACCACGAATCCGCCGCCCACAAGCGCCGTCACGCTGGGCGCCATCTGGTCCCAGGTCGTGTAGGTGTTGATGCGGAACTCGGCGCCCGCCTTGTCGCCGTCGGCGTCGAAGCGCTGGCCGTAGACGCCGTAGCCGCTGCCGTCCTGGGCCGCGGACATCCAC
>DASPKD010000100.1:0-8616 GCA_035628275.1 Caulobacteraceae bacterium
GTCGCTCATGGTGTTGACCACGTCGACGAACGGCACCGCCCCGATCACCCCGGCCCACAGCTCGGGCCGCATGTTGGCGATGGCGCCCACCAGCAGGCCGCCGGCCGAGCCGCCGTAGGCGACGATCTTGCCCTTCGACGCATAGCGGGTGGCGACCAGGTGGTCGGCGGCCGCGACGAAGTCGGTGAAGGTGTTCTTCTTCTTGTCCTTGCGGCCGTCCTGGAACCAGCCCCAGCCCTTGTCCGACCCGCCGCGGACGTGAGTGTCGGCCCAGATCCAGCCCCGATCGACGAGCGACAACTTGTTGGTCGAGAACTGGGCGTTCTGCGGGATGCCGTAGGAGCCGTAGCCGTACAGCATGACCGGCGCGGAGCCGTCCACCGGCGTGGACTTCAGCTTCAGGATGGTGACCGGCACCAGCTGGCCGTCGGGCGCCTTGGCCTGGACGCGTTTGACCTCGTACTTCGACGCGTCGTGGCCCGACGGCACCTCCTGGGTCTTGCGCAGCGTCCGGGTGCGCCTGGCCATGTCGTAGTCGTACGTCTGACGCGGCGTCGTCGGCGAGGTGTAGACGTAGCGGACCTGGTCGGTGTCGTAGTCGCCCCAGCCGCCCAGCGACAGGGTGAAGGCCTCCTCGTCCACCGCGATCGGGTGCTCCTCCAGCGAGCCGGCCTTGGTCACCACGATGCGGGTGTTGGCGTTCTCGCGCTCCTGGCGCACGAACCAGTTCTTGTAGGCGCTGATCCCCTCGATCAGGCGGCCGTTCTTCGCCGGCAGCCAGTCCTTCCAGTCCTTGCGGGCGGTGGAGGTCTCCGGCGCCCACATCAGCTTGAAGTCCACCGCCCCGTCGGCGTTGGTGCGCACCACGAAGCGGTCGTTCCAGTGCTCGACCTCGTACAGCACGCCGACCTCGCGCGGGGCGAACAGGCGCGGCTTGGCGGTCGGGTCGGAACCGGGGATCAGCCAGTACTCGCTGGTCTCCTGGTTGCCGATGCTGATCAGCATGAACTTGTCGGAGCCGCTGCGCGACACCCCGATGAACATGCCGGGGTCCTTCTCCTCGTAGACCAGCACGTCCTCGCCCCCGCGCACAGGGCGGCGGAATATCTTGGTCGGCCGACCCTTGTCGTCGCGGAAGGTCCAGAACAGCCACTTGGAGTCGGGCGAGAACTCGAAGTTGCCGGTGGATGTCTCGACCGGGTTCGCCAGCATCTGGCCGGTGGCCAGGTCCTTCACCCGGATGGTGTAGTACTCCGAGCCCTGGTCGTCCTCGGCCCAGGCGAACAGCTTGTGGTCGGGCGAGTTCTGCGCGCCGCCGACCTGGAAGTAGGCGTGGCCCTTGGCGGCCGCGTCCTGGTCCAGCAGGACCTGTTCTCCGGACCCGCCCTTGGGCCGGCGCGCCCACACCGGGTGCTGCGCGCCCTTCTCGAAGCGGGTGTAGTACTCGAACGGCCCCTCGGGCATCGGTACGGAGGCGTCGTCCTCCTTGATGCGGCCCTTCATCTCCTCGAACATCCTGGCCTGCAGGGCCTCGGTCGACTTCAGCATGGCTGCGAAGTAGGCGTTCTCGGCGTCGAGATGCTGGCGGATGTCGGCGCGCAGGACCTTGGGGTCGCGCATCACCTGCTGCCAATTGTCGTCCTTCATCCAGGCGTATTCGTCCACCCGCACCCGGCCCAGCTGCTCGATGCGCTTGGGATCCTTCTTGGCGACGGGGACAGCGGGCATCTTCGATCCTTGGGATTGGGCCAGGGCCGGCGAGGCGAACAGGCCCGCGGCGGCGACGGACGACAGCATCTGGCGGCGATTCATAGGGTCCCCCGATTGGACTCGCAGTGTGGCGCGGCGGACCTTGGCGCCCGTTCCCCGGTCGCGTCAAATGCCGAGATGGACGCGGACCTGACGCTTCAACTGATCAACGCCACGGTGCAGATCGAGCAGCCGAACGCCGACGGCACCCGCACCGTCGGCACCGGTTTCCTGCTGGACGCGCCCGCGCCGGACGGCACGCCGCGCACGGTGCTGGTCACCGCCGCCCACGTCTACGACAAGATGCCCCTGGCCGAGGTCAGGATCGGCTGGCGCTACACCGACGCCGCCGGGGCCTGGAAGTACGACCCGCAGCCGCTGAAGGTGCGCGAGGGAACGCGGCCGCTGTGGACCCGCCACCCCGACCGCGACGTCGCGGTGATGGCGATCAAGGCGCCGCCCGAGTTCGCCCGCGCCGCAATCCCGGTGTCCTGGCTGGCGGAGACGACCACCTTCGAGGAGCGGCGGCTGACGCCCGGCGACGAGATGATCGCCATGGGCTTTCCGCGCGGCCTGTCGTCCAACCGCGCGGGGTTTCCGATCCTGCGCTTCGGCCGGGTCTCGTCCTATCCGCTGTGGCCGGTGGCCGAGTTTCCGACGTTCCTGCTCGACTTCACCGTCTTCCCCGGCAACTCCGGCGGCCCGGTGATCGTGGACCGGCGCGAGGGCCCCTACGTCGCAGGCGTGCTGACCCAGGAAGTCGAGCTGAACAAGGAGCGGCTGGAGATCGGCGTGGTCACTCACGCCTCGTTCGTCCGGGAGGCGCTGGAGCTGATGGACCGCTCAGGCGGCGCCAAGCGCGCGGGCGTCCAGGGCGACCAAGGCGTCGGCGCCCTGGGTGGCGGAAAATAGCGTCCCGGACGCGCCGGCCAGCACGTTGTCGGCATAGACCTGGAACAGGCCGAGCTTGGCGCTCAGCCAAGCCGCGTCGCCCTCGCCGCGCGCCAGCCGCTCCGACGCCGCCAGCGCCTGGCGGGCCAGCATCCAGCCGCCGACGGTATCGCCCGCCAGCTTCAGATAGGGCGCGGCGCCCGCCAGCACGTCGGCCGGAGCGCCGGCCTTGCGCGCCAGCAGCCATTCCGTGGCGGTCTCCAGCGCCTCGACCGCCGACGACAGCCGCGCCGCCGCGTTCGCCAGGCGCGCGTCGCCGTCCAGCCGGTCCAGGTCGGCGCGGATATCGGCGACCAGCCGGCGCACCGCCTCGCCGTCGCCGACCGACAGCTTGCGCCCGACCAGGTCGATCGCCTGGATGCCGTTGGTGCCCTCGTAGATCGGGGTGATGCGCGCGTCGCGATAATGCTGGGCGGCGCCGGTCTCCTCGATGAACCCCATGCCGCCGTGCACCTGCACCCCGATCGAGGCGACCTCGACCGCCATGTCGGTGGACCAGGCCTTGGCCAGGGGCACGAACAGGTCCTCGCGCAGCTTCCAGGCGGCGCGTTCATCAGGGCCGGCGGCGTGGCGGGCCAGGTCGGCGGCGACCGCGGTGGACAGGCACAGGCCCCGCGCCGCCTCGATCCTGGCCTTCGACACGGCCAGCATCCGCCGCACGTCCGGATGGTCGAAGATCGGCGCGGACGCCTCGCCGCTCCAGCCCGAGCGCCCCTGCCGTCGCTCCAGCGCGTAGGCGAGCGCGTGCTGATAGGCCCGCTCGGCGATGCCGACGCCCTCTACGCCCACCGCCAGGCGCGCGGCGTTCATCATGGTGAACATGTGCGCCAGGCCGTGGTTGAGCTCTCCGACCAGCTCGGCCTTCGCGCCCTCGTAGGCCATCACGCAGGTGGGCGAGGCATGGATGCCCAGCTTGTGCTCCACCCCGACCGGGCGGAAGGCGTTGCGCGCGCCCAGGCGCCCCTCGTCGTCGGTCTCGAACTTCGACGCCAGGAACAGGGAGATGCCCTTGGTCCCGGCCGGGGCGTCGGGGGTCCGCGCC
Organism: Caulobacteraceae bacterium; assembly: GCA_035628275.1. Lineage (GTDB taxonomy): Bacteria > Pseudomonadota > Alphaproteobacteria > Caulobacterales > Caulobacteraceae > DASPKD01. The sequence goes on from DASPKD010000100.1 coordinate 3,743, forward strand.
AGCACGAAGTGGACGATGTTGTCGGCGCAGTCGTGGTCGCCCCAGGTGATGAAGATCTTCTGGCCGTGAAGGGCGTAGGTCCCGTCGCCGTTCGGCCGGGCGACCGTTCGCAGCGTCCCGAGGTCGGAGCCCGACTGCGACTCGGTCAGCACCATGGCGCCGGTCCACTCGCCGGAGATCAGACGGGTCAGATACAGCGCCTTCTGCCGCTCGGTGCCGTGCGCGTGCAGGGCCTCGATCGCCGCCAGGGTCAGCATCGGGCACAGGCCGAAGGCCATGTTCGCGGCGTGGAAGGTCTCGTACGCCGCCTGCTCCAGCGCCTTGGGCAGGCCTTGGCCGCCGTGTTCCGGATCGGCCGCCAGTCCGTGCCAGCCGCCCTCGGCGAAAGCCTGATAAGCGTCGCGGAAGCCCGGCGCGGCCGTGACCGCCCCGTTCGCGTAGGCCGCGCCTTTCAGGTCGCCCTCGCGGTTCAGCGGCGCCAGCACCTCCTCCGCAAGCTGGCCCGCGGCCTCCAACACCGCCGAGACGGTGTCCAGGTCCAGGTCCGGGCAGGCGCCGGTCTTCAGCAGGCGGTCCAGGCCGGCGGCTTCGGTCAGGGAGAAGGCGAGGTCGCGGACGGGGGCGCGGTAGGTCATGGCGACGTTCTAGTCCCGGGGGCGCGGCTGTCCAGCGGCGGCCCCCGCTTGCACGCGTCCACGCGGCTGGGTAAGTCCTCGCCCCGGAGTACGGAGACCCGCCCCATGGCCGCGATTCTGACCATTCTGGCGTTCATCGGCGCGCTGGCCGCCCTGAACCTGTTCGAGTTCGGCCGCCTCGATTGAGCCCGGCTCCGACGGCGCTGGTCACCGGCGCGGGCCGGCGGATCGGCCGCGTCATCGCGCTGAGGCTGGCCGACGCCGGCTTCGACGTCGCCGTCCACTACGGCCGCTCGGGCGAGGAGGCCGCCGCCGTCGTCGCCGAGATCACGGCCAAGGGCCGCCGCGCCGCCGCCGTCCAGGCCGACCTGTCCGACGAGAGCGACGCCGCCGGCCTGATCGCCCGCGCCGGCGAAGCGCTGGGGCCGTTCAGCCTGCTGGTCAACAACGCCTCGGTGTTCCTGGAGGACGAGGCGCGCACCATGACGCGCGAGACCTGGGACGCGCACCTGGAGACCAACCTGCGCGCGCCGCTGGTGCTGGCCCAGGCCTTCGCCGCCCAGGCCCCGGCCGGCGCCTCGATCGTCAACCTGCTGGACCAGCGGGTGTGGAAGCCGAACCCGCGGTTCTTCAGCTATTCGATCTCCAAGGCCGCCCTGTGGTTCGCCACCCGCACCCTGGCTCAGGCCCTGGCGCCGAAGGTCCGGGTCAACGGCGTCGGTCCCGGCCCGACCCTGCCCTCCATCCACCAGCGCCCGGAAGACTTCGCCGCCGAGGCGAAGGGCGTGCCGCTGGAGCGCCGCGCCACCCCCGACGAGATCGCCGAGGCGGTGCTCTATCTGGTGCGCTCCCCCTCTGTTACAGGCCAGATGATCGCGGTGGACGGCGGCCAGCACCTGGCCTGGCGCACCCCCGACGTCGTCTGAAGGAGCCCGTCCCCTGACCCCGTCCGTCCGCATGGCCGCGCCCTCCGCCGCGCCGATCCGTCCCGCCGGGCTGAAGGTGTTCGTGCGCGGGCTGAGGATCGCCGCGGAAATCGGCGTCTACGCCCATGAGCGCGGGCGCGCCCAGCCGCTGGCCGTCGACGTGGATCTGGAGCTGGCGCCGCACGCGGTCGAGCGCCTGTCCGACACGGTGAACTACGAAACGGTGGCCGAGCGCGCCTGCGCCGTCGCCGAAGCCGGCCACGTGGATCTGGTCGAGGAATACGCCGAGCGGCTGGCCCGCGCGTGCCTGGAGGATCCGCGGGTGCGGTCGGTGCGCGTGCGTGTGGAGAAGCCCGAGGCCCTGGCCGGGGCTGAGGCCGCCGGTTGCGAAGTGCGGTTCACGCGCGACTGAGGCGCGAACCTTTCACGGCGTCGCTTGTTGTCAGGGTCGAGCTTTCAACAAAGGAGAGCCGCGTGCGCGCGTCCCTGCTGTCCGCCTGCCTGGTCCTGGGCCTGTCCGCCTGCAACCGCGAGACCGAGGCGCCCGCCGCCGATCCCGGTCCGCAGCCGATGGCCAGGCCCGCCGCGCCCGCTCCGGTACAGCCCGCGGTCGAGCCCACCGGCTTCGTCGGCGAGTGGGCGTCGGAGGCCAAGAACTGCCGCGACTTCGCCTGGACCTTCCAGCCCGCGCGGCTGGACACCCCGGGCGAGGTGTTCTGTTCCTGGACCAAGGTCGAGACCACCCAGTCCGGCTGGCGCCTGCCCGGAACCTGCAGCGCCGAGGGGCCGGTCGCGCCGCACACCCTGGTGCTGACCCGGGGCGGCACGGACGCGGCGCCGACGCTGTCGATCACCGGCGGCCCGTTCCAGCCGATCACCCTGGCCAAGTGCACCGCCTCCGCCGTGGTCGACCCGGCCACGCCGCTCGACCAGGCCGCCGCCGTCGACGCCCGGATCGGCAAGAACAGCGGCAAGGGCGGCAGCGTCCGGCCCTACGAGTTCAAGCACGATCTGGCGGCGCTGAAAGCCTGGCGCGAGAACGACCAGGTGATCAAGATCACGGAGCCGGCCAAGGACGACGCGGGCAAGGTCGCCGGCGAGACCGCCTACTACTTCACGCCCGGCGTGACCGAGCCCTTCCTGGTGCGCGAACCGCGCGCGTCCTACGCCTTCGACCGGGGCGAGCTGAAGTTCTGGTACGACCGCTCCGGCCGCGCCCTGACCGACGTGCCCGCCGCCGACCGGGCCGAGCGCCGCGACCGCCTGCTCTCCCGCGCCCGCGAACTGCGCCGCGCCGCCGACGGCTAGGTTGCCTCGCCCGACCGGGCGCCGCATGGTCCCGCCGAACGGAGATACGCGATGAGCGACCCGCGCGACGACGATCCGTCGGCACCCAGCGACCCCGCCGCCCCGGTCGAACCGACCGGCGCGCCGGCGGACGAAACCGAGTCCGGCCCCTCGCTCACCCCGACCGACGCCTTCGTCGATCCGGTGGAGAGCGAGCGGGAGCAGCGTCGGATCGACAGCGACGTGGGCCTGAGCCCCGCCTCCGCCATGGGTGCGGGCGCCGGCGCGGCCCACGGCGGCGCGCGCGACTACGGCGCCGGCGCCCCGCACAGCGCTTTCGAGAGCGGCTCGGCGAGTTCGGACAAGACCATGCCGCTGGTCGTCTACGGGCTCTATCTGGTCGGCATCCCCACCGGCGGCCTGACCTGCGTGGCCGGGGTGATCCTGGCCTACATGAGCCGGAACGACGCCCCCGACTGGGTGCGCAGCCACTACGCGTTCCAGATCCGCACCTTCTGGATCGCCCTGATCGCCTTTCTGATCGGGGTGATCACCTCGTTCGTCGGCGTCGGCATTCTGGTCCTGCTGGGGCTTGCGGTATGGCTGATCGTGCGCACCGCGCTCGGCCTGAACCACCTGTCCAAGGGCCAGGCTCACCCCAACCCCCGAACCTGGACGGTCTGACCCATGACCCATGTTCCCGCCGCCGACGAGGGCCGCCTGCCGGCGATCGCCGTCTACGTGATCTATCTGGTCGGGGTGTTCAGCGCGAACCTGCTGAGCCCGATCGGGGTGATCGTGGCCTACGCCGTCCGCGGCGGCGCCGACCCCTGGGTCCGCACCCACCTGGACCGTCAGATCAAGCTGTTCTGGACGGTGATCTTCTGGACGGTAGGCCTGATCCTGCTCGCCGTCGTGCTGACCCCGATCCTGGTCGGGGTGATCATCTGGTTCCTGTTGGTTCCCGCCGGCCTGATCCTGACCATATGGTTCGCGGTGAAGAGCGCGCTTGGCCTGATGCGCCTGCTCGACAATCGCCCGGCCTGAGCCCGCCCGGCCGCGTCACCTTCGCTTGGCCTTCTCCGCCGCCTTCTCGACGGCCGCGCCGGCGGCCTTGGCGTCGCGGCCCATTCCGGCGACGGTGTTGCAGCCGGCGGCGAGCAGGGCGGCCGCGGCGGCGGCCAGGACGAACAGCTTGCGCATGGTCTGATCCTCCGGTGACGAGAAGCCGCAAGCTTAGCGGTTTCGAACCGCCGCCGCGTCAGTCCGCCCGCGTCAGGATCAGCGTGCCGTTGGTGCCGCCGAAGCCGAAGCTGTTGGACATCACCGTCTCGAACGACTGGTCGCGGCGCTCGCGCAGGATCGGCATGTCCTCGAAGGCGGGGTCCAGCTCCTCGATGTGGGCGCTCTCGGCCATGAAGCCGCCGTTCAGCATCAGCATCGAATAGATCGCTTCCTGCGCGCCCGCGGCGCCCAGGCTGTGGCCGGTCAGGGACTTGGTCGAGGAGATGAACGGCGCGTCCTCGCCGAAGGTGCGGCGCACCGCCTCCATCTCCTTCACGTCGCCGACCGGCGTGCCGGTGCCGTGCGGGTTCAGATAGTCGATCCGCCGCCCGCCGGCCTGGCTCATGGCCAGCTTCATGCAGCGCTCGGCGCCTTCGCCCGACGGGGCGACCATGTCGAAGCCGTCCGAGTTGGCGGCGTAGCCGACGATCTCGGCGTGGATCTTCGCGCCGCGCGCCTTGGCCCGCTCGTACTCCTCCAGCACCACGATCCCGGCCCCGCCGGCGATCACGAAGCCGTCGCGATTCTTGTCGTAGGCGCGCGAGGCGGCCTCGGGCCGGTCGTTGTAGCCGCTGGACATCGCGCCCATGGCGTCGAACAACACCGACAGGGTCCAGTCCAGCTCCTCGGTGCCGCCGGCGAAGATCACGTCCTGCTTGCCCATCATGATCTGCTCGGCGGCGGCGCCGATGCAGTGGGTCGAGGTCGCGCAGGCCGAGCTGATCGAGTAGTTCAGCCCCTT
>DASPKD010000101.1:0-3898 GCA_035628275.1 Caulobacteraceae bacterium
TCCAGATAGGTGATCCGGTTGGTGAACGGCCCGACCGCCAGCGCGTCGGAGCCGATGAACATCTCGCCCTCGCCCCAGCCGACCACCAGCGGGCTGCCGCGGCGCGAGCCCAGCACCAGCTCGTCCTCGCCCTGCACCAGCACCGCCAGCGCATAGGCGCCGTGCAGCCGGTCCAGGGTGGTCTTGAACGCGGTCAGGGGATCGTCGCCGGCCTCCAGCCGCGAGTCGATCAGGTGGGCCACCACCTCGGTGTCGGTGTCGCTGCCGAACGTGCGGCCCTGCGCCTGCAGCTCGGCCTTCAGCTCGGCGAAGTTCTCGATGATGCCGTTGTGGACCACCACCACCCGCCCCACCATGTGCGGGTGGGCGTTGGCCTCGTTCGGCGCGCCGTGGGTGGCCCAGCGGGTGTGGCCGATGCCGACCACGCCCTCGACCGGATCGCCCTTCAGCACGTCCTCCAGCGCCCGGATCTTGCCGGCCGCGCGGCGGCGCTCGATGCGCCCGCCGACCAGGGCGGCGACGCCGGAGGAGTCGTAGCCGCGGTACTCCAGCCGCTTCAGGCTTTCGATCAGACGCGGCGTGACCGAGGTGGCGCCGGAGATGCCGATAATTCCGCACATGGAGAGGGTCGCCCTGTCGTCGGTCCGTGACGTCCCGCCCGGTTTCGCTCGGGCGGGGTCATGGGTTATGGAGGCCGCGGCGAATGTCCGCCAGCGGCGCTTTAGCATTCGCAAACGCCCGCGCACTTAAATCCGCGTTTCGCAAGGTTTCGGGGAGGGGTTGGATGACCAAGCGGGCCTATTTCGGCACGGACGGCATTCGCGGTCAGGCCAACAAATATCCGATGACGGCCGAGGTGGCGCTGCGCGTGGGCATGGCCGCGGGCAAGCTGTTCCGCACCGTCGACGACCGCCGCCACCTGGTGGTGATCGGCAAGGACACCCGCCTGTCCGGCTACATGATCGAGCCGGCCCTGGTCGCGGGCTTCACCAGCGTGGGCATGGACGTGCGCCTGTTCGGGCCGCTGCCGACGCCGGGCGTGGCGATGATGACCCGCTCGATGCGCGCGGACCTCGGGGTGATGATCTCCGCCTCGCACAACAATTTCGCCGACAACGGCATCAAGCTGTTCGGGCCCGACGGCTACAAGCTGTCCGACGCCATGGAGGCCGAGATCGAGGCGCACATGGACGAGGGCCTGCAGGAGGGCCTGGCCGCGCCGTCCGACCTCGGCCGGGTGGTCCGCATCGATGACGCCCAGGCCCGCTACGTCGAGATCGCCAAGGCCACCTTCCCGCGCCAGCTCAGCCTGTCGGGCCTGCGGGTGGTGATCGATTGCGCCAACGGCGCCGCCTACAAGGTGGCCCCCACCGCCTTGTACGAACTGGGCGCGGAGATCATCCAGGTCGGCGTCGAGCCGAACGGCTTCAACATCAACGAGGAGTGCGGCTCCACCCACCCGGCGTCGATGGCCGAGGCGGTGAAGAAGTTCCGCGCCGACATCGGTATCGCGCTCGACGGCGACGCCGACCGGCTGGTGATCTGCGACGAGAAGGGCCAGGTCGTCGACGGCGACCAGATCATGGCCATCATGGCCGGCGCCTGGGCCGACGACGGGCGGCTGACCGGCGGCGGCGTGGTCGCCACGGTCATGTCCAACCTGGGCCTGGAGCGCTTCATGGGCGCCAAGGGGCTGAAGCTGGAGCGCACCAAGGTCGGCGACCGCTACGTGATGGAGCGCATGCGCGAGGGCGGCTTCAACCTGGGCGGCGAGCAGTCCGGCCACCTGATCATGACCGACTACTCAACCACCGGCGACGGCCTGCTGGCGGCGCTGCAGGTGCTGGCGGTGATGGTCCGGACCGGCAAGCCGATGAGCGCCCTGGCCCGCCAGTTCGAGCCGGTGCCGCAGAAGCTGGAGAACGTCCGCTTCGCCGGCGGCGAGCCGCTGAAGACCAAGACTGTGCAGCAGGCCATCGCCGACGCCGAGGCCCGCCTGAACGGCTCCGGCCGCCTGGTCGTCCGCGCCTCCGGCACCGAGCCCCTGATCCGTGTCATGGCCGAAGGCGACGACGAAGCGGTGGTCGACCAGGTGATCAAGCAGGTCGTCGGCGCGGTGAAACAGGCGGCGGCTTGATCCTCTCCCTTCCCCCTCGATGGGGGAAGGGCCGGGGATGGGGGTGCGCGCGCCGAGGGTCGGGAGTTCCGCGCAGGAGGCGATCCGGTCCAGCGTAGCGCCCCGGCACGCCCCCTCCACCGCTTCGCGGTCCCCCTCCCCCGCACGCCCGAAGGGCTACGGGGGAGGAGTTTCGGTTCAGGCCCGCGCTTCGCCGCCGTCCGACTTGCCGCGGGACGAGCGGGTCTCGCGCTCTTCCTCTTCGCTTTCGTCCTCGCCGGTCGCCAGCATGGCCGGGTTGACCTCTTCCTCGGCCAGGCGCGTCAGCTCCTCGTCGTAGCGCTTGCCCTCCTCGAGCGCGCGCTCCATCGCCTTGACCACCTCGGTCTCGCCCATCAGCTGGGCGAACGAGCGGGTCGTGCCCCAGGCGGCGATGCAGTAGTGCTCAGTCTTCTGCACCGCGCCGATCAGCACCGCGTCCAGCGCTGGCCCGCGCTCGATTTCCTGCACGTGCTCCTGGGCGTCGGCGATCAGGCCCTCGGCGGCGACGTTCTTCTTGCGGCCGGGGGTGGCGTCCATGTTCTCGAACGCGCGGTCCAGCGCCTCGATCAGCCGCTGGCCTTCCTCCAGCCTGCGCTCGAACTGCTGGCGCAGGGCCTCGGACTCCACCGCCTTGTTCAGGCGCGGCAGGGCGCGCGAGAGCTGGTTCTCGGCGCTGTAGATCTCACGCAGCTCGGTCAGCAGCAGTTCCTGCGGCTCGGGCGTCTGCTTCTGAGGCTTCTTGGTCTTCGCGGCAGGCTTCTTGGCGGTCGCCATGGGTCGCTCCTTCGGGTGGGGTGAGCCCGGGCAACCGGCCGCGAAAACCCTTTGTTCCTAAGGCGGCGCTTAGATTTCTTGGTTGTAGGCGCCGACCTCCGGCCGCGCCGCCAGGCGCGGCTTCACCTCCTGGTGGAACAGGGCGCGCATGTCGTCTTCCGAGGTCGCGCTTTCGACCACGACCACCAGCTCGGGCTTGTTGGACGAGGCCCGCACCAGCACCCAGGAGCCGTCCTCCAGCGCCACCCGCGCGCCGTTGACGGTGATCACCTCGACGATCTTCCGCCCCAGGATCGTCCCGCCGTTCGCGGCCAGATCCTGGTACTCGCGCACCACCTGGTCGACGATCCCGTACTTGGTCTCGTCGTCGCAATGAGGCGACATGGTCAGCGAGGTGTAGGCCACCGGCAGGCCGCGCTTCATGTCCGACAGCTTCTTGTCCGGGTTGCGATCCAGCATGGCCAGCACCGCCGCCGCGGCCACCAGCCCGTCGTCATAGCCGCGCCCGATCGGGTCGTTGAAGAAGAAGTGCCCCGACTTCTCGAACCCGGCCAGGGCGCCCAGCTCGGCGGTCTTGCGCTTGATGTAGCTGTGGCCGGTCTTCCAGTAGACGGTCTTCGCTCCGTTCCCCTTCAGCACCTCGTCGGTGGCGAACAGGCCGGTGGACTTCACGTCGACCACGAAGGTCGAGTTCGGGTGCAGGCCCGACAGGTCGCGGGCCAGCATCAGGCCGATCTTGTCGGCGAAGATTTCCTCGCCCTCGTCGTCGACCACGCCGCAGCGGTCGCCGTCGCCGTCGAAGCCGAGACACACGTCGGCGCCCAACTCGCGCACCGCCTGGCTCATGGCGTGCAGCATCTCGTGGTCTTCCGGGTTCGGATTGTATTTCGGGAAGGTGTTGTCGAGCTCGCAGTCCATCTCGACCACCTCCGCCCCCATCCGGCGGAGCGCCTCGGGCGCGAAGGC
>DASPKD010000102.1:0-11453 GCA_035628275.1 Caulobacteraceae bacterium
AAGGACCCGCGCTCGCTGTCCCTGCGCACCCACTGCCAGACCTCCGGCTGGTCGCTGGCCGCCACCGACGTGTTCAACAACGTCGCCCGCACCTGCGTGGAGGCCATGGCCGCCGCCAACGGCCAGACCCAGTCGTTGCACACCAACTCGCTCGACGAAGCCCTGGCCCTGCCGACCGACTTCTCCGCCCGGATCGCGCGCAACACCCAGCTGTTCCTCCAGTCGGAGTCGGGCCTGACCCGCACCGCCGACCCCTGGGGCGGCTCCTGGTACGTGGAGCGCCTGACCCACGACCTCGCCGCCCGCGCCCTGGAGCACATCGAGGAGGTCGAGCGGCTGGGCGGCATGGCTGAGGCCATCGAGCGAGGCGTGCCCAAGCTCCGCATCGAGGAGGCCGCCGCCCGCACCCAGGCGCGCATCGACACCGGCCGCCAGGCGGTCGTCGGCGTCAACAAGTACCGTCCCGAGGTTCCCGACGAGGTGCCGGTTCTCAAGGTCGACAACGCCTCGGTGCTGAAGCAGCAGATCGATAAGCTGAACCGCCTGCGTGCCGAGCGCGACGACGCCGAGGTGCGTCGCACGCTCTCCGCGCTCGAACAGGGCGCGCGCGGATCGACAAACCTGCTGGCTCTCGCCGTCGACGCCGCCCGCGCCAAGGCCACCGTCGGCGAGATTTCCGACGCGCTCGAACGCGCCTGGGCCCGTCATGAGGCCAAGGTGGACCGCGTCTCCGGCGTCTATCTGCCCGAGGCGGGGCGCGACCCGCGCATCGACCGCGCCCGCGAGATGGTCCGCGCCTTCGCCGAAGCCGACGGCCGCGCGCCCAAGGTCCTGGTCGCCAAGCTCGGCCAGGATGGCCACGACCGCGGCCAGAAGGTGGTCTCCACCGCCTACGCCGACCTCGGCTTCGAGGTCGAGACCGGCCCCCTGTTCCAGACGCCGACCGAAGCCGCCCGCCTGGCGGTCGAGACCGGCGTCCACGTCGTCGGCTTCTCGTCCCTGGCCGCCGGCCACCTGACCCTGATGCCCGAACTGAAGGCCGAACTGGAAAAGCTCGGCCGCGGCGACGTAATGATAGTCGTAGGCGGCGTAATCCCCCCCGACGACGTCCAGCGCCTGCTCGACCTCGGCGCCGCCGCCGTCTACCCGCCGGGCACGGTGATCGCCGAAGCCGCGATCGACATGCTGGAAAAACTCAACGAACGTCTCGGCTACGCCCAGCCGGAGAAGGCGGCGTAAGCCTTAGTCCCGCAGGAACACCACGCGCTTCTTCCTCTGGGCCCGCATCTCGGCCTCATGCTCGGCGAAGCGGCCGCTGTCGCGCACCGTGCGCCAGCTCTCCTCCACCCAGTGGGTGGTCTCGATGTGCTTCTGCAGCGCCTTGGCCGCCATCAGGTGGCCGGGGAAGAAGGTGTCGACCACCGCGCCCGCGAACGGCACAGCCGCCGTCGCCGTATCGACGCCCAGATAGCCGGCCATCCGCGCCAGGGTGCCGGCCGGAGCGTGCGCCCTCATGGCCTGCACCAGCAGCCAGCCGCCCACCCCCACCGTGTAGATGTCGCCCACGCCCGGGATCCAGGTCAGCACCCCGTCCAGCCCGATCCCGAGCGGTCCGACGCCCACCACCCGGTCGGACATCTTCTTCAGCCCGTCGACGTTGGTCCAGATCCGCTCCAGCTCGGCGATCGAACGGGCTTTCATGCTCTCTCCCGGAAGGCTTGCATCCCACGCGCCAGCCTGCACCTTAACGCAAGCCGCCGTTTCGGCGATCCTGGTTATTCGAGAAGGAGACCCGCCTTGATTGTGACCACAACCCCCCTGGTCGAAGGCCGCCCGGTGCAGCAGTACCTGGGCGTCGTCACCGGCGAGGCGATCCTGGGCGCCAACATCTTCCGCGACATCTTCGCGGGCGTTCGCGACATCATCGGCGGTCGCTCCGGCTCCTACGAGAAGGTGCTGCGCGAAGCCCGCGAGACCGCGCTCAGCGAGATGCAGGCCGAGGCCGCCAGGCTCGGCGCCAACGCGGTGATCGGCGTCGATCTCGACTATGAAACCGTCAGCCAGGGCACGATGTTGATGGTGACCGCGTCGGGCACGGCGGTTCGGATCGGGTGAAGACCACGGCGAGAAAGCCCGGCGGCCCCCTGGCGGGCCTTCTGCTCTGGAGCGCGCTGGCGGCCGCGGTCGCCGTGGCGCTGGCCGGGCTGCTGGCCGACCTCCACTACGTGTTCGACCTGGGCGCCCAGTTCGCCGCGCCGGCCTTTTCGCTCAGCCTGCTGTTCGCCTTCTTCGCCCTGCTGCTGCATCGGAACCGGGCCATGGCCGGCCTGCTGCTGGCGGCGCTGGCGCTGTTCCTGAACCTGCGTCCCCAGTGGTTTCCGCCCGAGCCGCAGCCCAAGGTGGTCTGGGGCGTCAAGCCGGCCAAGGTCTATTTCGCCAACGTCTGGGCCCGCAACGAACGCCTGGCCGACCTCGCCTTCTCCATAGCCGAGGCCGACGCCGACGTGGTGGCCATGGTCGAGGTCTCGCCGCTGCACGCCGAGCACATGAAGCTGCTGCTCGACCGCTACCCCTATCAGTTCAAGACCAACGCCTCGCCCAACGGCGGCGCCCGCACCTTGATCGCCTCGCGCTTTCCGCTGAAGGCCACCGACAGGGGCTTTCAGGACGGCCTGGCGGTGCTCGAGGCCAGGGTCATGGCGCCGGACCGGCCGTTCCGCCTGGTCGCCGTGCACCTGACCCGGCCCTGGCCCTTCTACGACCCGCACGTCCAGCGCCGCCAGACCGAGTCCCTGATCCGCCGCGTCCACCGCGGCGATCCCGAGACCACCGTGGTGGTCGGCGACTTCAACGCCACCGGCTCCGGCGCCCTGCTGCGCGATTTTCGCGAACGCGCCCACCTGCGCATGGCTCCCGCGATCGCCGGCACCTGGCCTTCAGTCGCGCCCGCCGCCCTGCGCCTAGGGATAGACAACGCTTTCGCCGGCGAGGACCTCGCCCTGATCAACCGGCGCCTGGGCCTGCCCAACGGCTCAGACCACCGCCCGATAGTCTTCCAGGTCGCCCCCGCCGAACCTAGGCGGCGGTGAACGCCGGGGCGCGACTTGCCCTGAGGACGACCGCGCCCCACTGTTCAGCGAGCAACGTTTGCGGAGCCGTCTCATGCGCGCCACGATCCTCGCCGCCGCCGTCCTGATCGCCGCCTGCTCGGCGCCGCCGCCGGACGGCGCGCGTGCCGGCGCTTCGCCCGGAGCGGGGGACAGGACCTCGCCCCCGCCGCCGTCGGACTTTTTCCAAACCGACGCCCCGGCGCCACGCCGGACCGAGGCGTACAAGGTCGAGACGGTGGCGAGCGGGCTCGAGCACCCGTGGGCGGTGGCCTTCCTGCCGGACGGGCGTTTCCTGGTCACCGAACGGCCCGGGCGCATGCGTATAGTCTCGGCTGACGGAAAGCTGTCGGCGCCTTTGCCGGGCCTGCCCGAGGTCTCCGCCCAGGGACAGGGCGGGCTGCTCGACGTGGTGCTGAGCCCGAGCTTCGCCCGCGACCGCACGATCTTCTTCAGCTACGCCGAACCCCGGCAGGGCGGGAACGGCACGGCGGTGGCGCGCGCGGTGCTGACGGACTCGCTCAGCCCGCGTCTGGACAAGGTGCAGGTGATCTTCCGCCAGCTGCCGACCTACGAGAGCCGCGGCCACTTCGGCTCGCGCCTGGCCTTCGCGCCGGACGGCAAGCTGTTCGTGACGCTGGGCGAGCGGATGACCGCCAAGGAGAAGGCGCAGGACCTGACCTACCACTTCGGCAAGGTGGTGCGGATCAATCCGGACGGATCGGTGCCGGCCGACAACCCGTTCGTCGGCCGCAAGGACGCCAGGCCCGAGATCTGGTCCTACGGCCACCGCAACCCGCAGTCGGCGGCGATCAACCCGGCCGACGGGCGGCTATGGACCGTCGAGCACGGCGCGCGCGGCGGCGACGAGCTGAACGTGCCGCTGGCGGGCCGCAACTACGGCTGGCCCGAGATCACCCACGGGGTCGACTATTCCGGCCTGCCGGTCGGTTCGGGCCAGAACCAGGCGCCGGGCATGGAGCAGCCCAAATACTACTGGGCGCCCTCGATCGCGCCCTCCGGCATGGCCTTCTACACGGGCGACCGCTTCCCCGCCTGGAAGGGCGACCTGTTCGTCGGCGCCCTGGCCGGGCAGCACGTGTCGCGGATGGACCTGGAGAACGGGAAGGTGGCCGGAGAAGAGAAGATCGCTACGAATCTTGGCCGCGTACGCGATGTTCGTCAGGGGCCGGACGGCCGCCTTTACCTCGTCACCGACGAGGAAGACGGCAAGCTGATCCGCATCTCTGAAAGGTGAACGCGGAACTTCGCCGCGCGCCCCAGCTTTAGCAGGGGAGCTGAGCGAGGGTTCATGGCGTCCGCCGAGGTTCTCGAGAATTTGACCAAGGTCGGCGTCGTGCGCGACGACCTGATCTTCGACGTGGGCATGAACGCCTGCGAAGACACGGACTACTTCCTGGCCAAAGGGTTCGAGGTCGTGGCCGTGGACGCGAACCCGGCTGTCTGCCGCGCGGCCGAGAAGCGCTACGCCGCCGAGATCGCCTCAGGTCGCCTGACCGTGCTCAACCGCGCCATCTCCCTCAGCCGCGAGCCTCTGACCTTCTGGGTCTGCACCAGCTACAGCGCCTGGAGCACCGCCTCGCCCAAACTCCGCGATTTCTGGAGCGCGCAGGGCGCCACGTTCGAGGAGATCGAGGTCCAGGGCGCGACCACCGCCGACGTGGTAGAGGCGCACGGCGTGCCCTACTACGCCAAGATCGACATCGAGGGGTACGACCTGATCTGCCTCAAGGGGTTCGCGCCCGACGCGGCCCCCACTTACGCCTCAGTCGAGGTCGACTTGGCGGCGGTGGACGAGCTGCTGTCCACCGCCGAGGCGCTGGGCTACCGGCGGTTCGAGCTGCGCTCCCAGTCGAAGGTCCCCGAACAGCGCCCGCCGGTGCCGGCGCTGGAGGGGGCCTCGATCGACTACCGCTTCGAGGTCGGCAGCTCGGGCCTGTTCGGCCGCGAGATAACCGCGGAGTGGCTGGACGCGGCGACCCTTCGCGCCCGCTGCCGCAGGATCATCGACCAACACCGCCTGGGCGGCGCCCTGACCCGGGTGGCGAGCCTGACCCCGTTCGGCGAGGCCGCCGCCGACTTTAAGCGCAAGCGGCTGCCGCTCTCCAACGACTGGTACGACGTGCACATGCGCCGCTGAACCCGGGCGCCCGGCAGCTTCCGCCCGGCAGAACCCGCCCGGCCGCCCCGCGCCGCGCCTGAAACTTCATTGAATTCAAGGCCCCTCCCCCTGGCCTCCGGATTGCGTGGGCTCGCGCGAGCGAGAAAGCTCAGCGGCAAAAGCCGCCGACACCCCGACCAGAACGGAAGGACCGACCGATGATCAGCAATTCGGTGAACACCAACGTGGGCGCGATGATCGCGCTCCAGAACCTCAACGCGACCAACATGGAACTGGCGCAGACCCAGAACCGCATCAACACCGGCAAGCGGGTGTCTACGGCGAAGGACGACGGGGCGATCTGGGCTATCGCCCAGTCGCAGCGCGCCGACGTCAAGGCGCTCGGCGCGGTGCGCCAATCGCTCGACCGCGGCGTCTCCGCCGTGGACGTAGCGCTGGCTGCGGGGGAAACGGTCTCCGACCTGTTGATCCAGATGAAGGAAAAGGCGCTGGCGGCGTCCGACACGTCGCTCGACGCCACGGCCCGGTCGGCCCTGAACGAGGACTTCAAGGCGCTTCGCGATCAGATCGCCAAGGTCGTCACCAACGCCGACTTCAACGGCACCAACCTGTTGAAGACCGGCGCGACGAACCTGGCGGCCCTGGCCAACGCGGACGCCACGTCCAAGCTCACGGTGCAGGCCGAGATCATGGCGCTGGGCGGCGCGATCGTCACGATCGGCGCCACCGCCTCCTTCAACACGGCGACGCAAGCCGCGACCCTGATCGCGACGGCGGAGACCTCGATCAACAACGTCAGCGCCGCGCTCGCGCGCCTGGGCACCAAGTCCAAGGCGCTCGAACTGCACGCCAACTTCGTGTCCAAGCTTTCGGACACTCTGGAGGCGGGCGTGGGTAATCTGGTCGACGCCGACCTGGCCAAGGAGAGCGCCAAGCTCCAGGCGCTGCAGACCAAGCAGCAACTGGGGGTCCAGGCCCTGTCCATCGCCAACCAGGCGCCGCAGATGATCCTGTCGCTGTTCCGTTAAAGCGCGCTCAGGCCGGGCGCATTCCTTCGGGGATCGCCCGGCCGCCCTTTTTCGCTACGTGTTTCAGCATGCCCGCGACCCGCGCCGCGATCGGCGACCTTGCGCGCGCGTCTGCCGGCGGCGTCGCGCACGTCCGGCCAAGCGTCCCTGCCCTGCTCACCCACCCGCCGGCCGGCGGCCAGAGCGTCGACCGCCGCCAGCCCCAGCGAAGCGAAGGAAGCGAGCGTGGCGACCTGGCAGTAGAGGCACAGCTTCTTCTCGTCGCGCCACTCCTCGGTTCCGAGCTTGGCGGCGATGAAGCTGTCGTAGGCGGTCTTGGCGAACAGGGCGAGCGGAATCCAGGGCCGCCGCCGCGCGCGGTCCGCCCCCCCCATCCCGGCCAGCACGCCGGTGATCCCGTAGGAGACGATCATCAGCAGGGCGTCCGGCGTCGCCGCGCGGCTGTAGGCGTAGGGCGCCTTGTCCACCCGGTTGGCGTCGAACGGTCCGACCTTCACGTCCGGCAGCTTCCTGACGATCCCGGTCTGGTACAGGCCGACGACCTGGCCCATAGCGACACCCAGCAGCGACAGCCCCACGATCCATCGCCGCCTCTGCATCTCCGGCGAGCGGTCGTGGCGCATCTCCTCGCTCAGCCGCCGCGCGGCGAGCGCCTTGGCCTGGCGGTCGCCGGTGGCGACGCGGGTTTTCTGAAGCATGGGACGGTCTCCGGACAGGGTCGAAGCCTGAACCGGAGAAGCGGGCGCGGAGTTGCGTGCCTCAGCCCGCCAGCCGCGCCTGATCCTCGGGCGACAGCCACAGACGGCGCGCGGCGGCCAGCCGGGCGCGGGCGTCTTGCTCGCGGCCCAGGCGGCGCAGGGCCTCGGCCCACAGCAGCTGGTTTCGGCCGTAGCCTGGTGCGAGTTCGGCCGCGGCTCGGAACGCTTTCTCCGCCCCCTTCGCGTCGCCCCTGAGCAGCAGCGCCTCGCCTTGCAGGTGGAGCGGTTCGACCGCGCGCGGGCCGTTGCGTCGCGCGATCTCAAGCTTCTCAAGAGCCAGAGCGGTGCGCCCCTGCCGGATCAGCATCTCGGCCCAGTCGGCGTAGGCGATCGGCAGCTCGGGCGCGGAGGCGACCGCGGCGGCGAACCAGCGATCCGCGCCTGCCGCGTCGCCGGCCAGGGCGGCGACTTGGCCGCGTCGCCGCAAGCACTCGTAACAATCCGCCGGAGCCCGGGCGATCAACGCGCGGGCGCCCTCCAGGTCGCCGTTGCGGGCCAGCAGGTGCGCGCGACGCGTCCACACGAAGCGCGGCAGCCGCGCCTCGTACGTCGGGTCGGCGGCCAGTCTGGCGCGCACCGTGACGTCCAGCGCGCGGAGCGCCCGGGGCCAGTCGCGCGCCCGCTCCGCGGCGTGCGTCTCGACCGACAGTCGCGCCAGCGCCGCCTCCTGGGAGGTCTGGTCCCGCAACACCGCACGGGCGCGGCGGACCTCGTGGCCGTTGGCGAACGCGTAAGCCTGCTCGAACTCATAGCCCGCGCCCGCCATCATCGGCCGTCCCAGCAGCTCGGCGGCGCCCAGGAAGTCGCCTTCATAGGTCTTCAGATAGGCGTCGATCTGCGTCGGCGTGGTGCGCACGACTTCCGCGTCGACCCCCTTCAGTCGCGAGCGGTCGCGCCAAAGCGGCCGCGCCTTGCGGTACTCGCGCCAGGCGGCGCCGTCGCGTCCGAGCGCGTCGAGCATCGTCGCCACCCACATCTGCGCCGTCGGATCGTTCGGCTTGAGGTCGCGCGCCGCCCGGGCCTTCTCCAGCGCCGCCGCGTAGTCCCCTTGCTCGCCCAGCGAATAGGCCCAGCTCGAATAGGCCGCCGCCCGCTGCTCGACGGAGCCCTCGCGGGTCAGCGGCGCCAGCACGGCCTCCGCTTCCGCCCAGCGCTGCTTGTTCTTCAGCCAGTCGGCGTAGCGCAGCGGCTGGGTATCGGCCAGCACCGACTCCGCCGCCTGCTGCATCAGCCGGTCCAGCTCGGTCTCGGGCCCGACCACGGTGCGGCCGGGCTTGCCCGACACCCGGGCTGTGACCGCCAGCCCCGCGGGCGTGCGCACCACCTCGCCGGTCACGCGCGCGCCCTTGCCCAGCCATTCGCGCAGGTATCGGCGCAGGTCGCCCAGCGACACGCCGGTCTGAGGGATCTCCACCTCGATGTCGTCGCCGGACGCGTCGCGATAGTCGCCCGCCGCCAGCACCGACTCCGTCTCCGCCTGCATCACCCCCAGCCGGTCCAGCAGCTGGGTGGACACCACCGCCCCGTCCAGGCCCCGTTCGGCGAAGTCGGGCGGCGTGCGGAACGGTTCGATCACCAGCGACTCGTCGTTCGCCGCCGACCAGACCACCCCGGCCACCAGGATCGCCGCGCCCACGCCGGCCAGGCCCAGCAGCCCCTTGAGCACCAGGCTCGCCCGCTCGCCGATCATCTCCAGCCGCACCGCCCGCCGCTGCGCGCGGATCAGTTCGGTCTGCTCCAGCAGCAGGGTGCGTGAAACGCCGGTGGGATCGACCCCGTCGGCGACCGCTCCCATCGCGACCTCGACCGGGTTCTCGTTGGTGATCGCCGGGTCCGGCGTGGTCGGCGCGCCCGACGTGGTTCCGTCCGCCACGGCTCCCCTCCCCGGCTGCGACGGGCGGATTGTTCGCCGAGATTCAAGCCTGTGGCAATGCGGGCGGGCGCTCGCTCAGAGGTTTTCGCGAAGCCAGGAGGCGGCGCGGGTCAGCACGTTGCCTCCCTGGACCTGGGGCGCGTCCTTCGGCGTCACGCGGCCGGCCATCAGCTTGCGCGACGACACCGCCTCGCGGGGGCCGTAGGCCGCACGCAGCAGCACGCCGGCGGCGGCGCAGAACGCCGGGCCCGAAGCCGCGTCGGCCAGGTGCGGCGCCCGGCGCGGACGACCCAGGCGCACCGGTCGGTCGAACACCCGCACGGCCAGCTCGCGCACCCCGGCCAGCTGGCTGGCGCCGCCGGTCAGCACGATCCCGGCGCCGGGCTCCAGCGGCGCGCCTGACGCCTTCAGCCGCTCGCGCAGCAGCTCCAGAGTCTCCTCGACCCGGGGCGCGATCACGTTCTTCAGGATGGACTTGGGCACCACGATCGGTCCGGCGCCGGGATCGTCGCCGCGCGGCGGCGCCTCGACCGTCTCACGGTCCTCGTTGGCGCAGGCGATGGCCGAGCCGTGCAGGGTCTTGATCCGCTCCGCGCCCGAAATGGAGGTCGAGAGCCCCCGGGCGATGTCGGCGGTGACGTGCCCGCCGCCCACCGCCAGGCTGTCGACGTGGACCAGCGAGCCTTGCGAGAACAGGGCCGCCGAGGTCGAGCCGCCGCCCATGTCGATGCACAGGGCGCCCAGCTCCATCTCGTCGTCCTCCAGGGCCGCCAGCGCCGAGGCGAAGGGCGCCGCGACCGCGCCCTGGAAGTCCAGGTGGGCCAGTTCTAGGCAGTGGCCGAGCGTCTGGAAGGCGCTCTCGCTCATGGTCACGACCAGCAGCTCGAGCCCCAGCGCGCGCCCGTGCATGGCGCGCGGGTCGCGCACGCCGCGCTGGCCGTCGATCGACCAGCCGATCGGCAGCAGATGGATCGGCCGCCGGTTCGGATAGCGCACCTGGGCCAGGGCCGAGGCGATGGCGCGGGTCAGGTCGGCGTCGGTGATCGGGCGCGCGCCCAGCGACACCTGGGTGGTCACCCGGTGGCTGGCGAGCTGGCCCGCGGCGGTGGTGACGGCCACGCCGGTGACCGCGGCGCCGGCCATGGCCTCGGCCCGCTCCACCGCCTGGGCGACCGCGTCGGCGGCGGCCTCCATGTCGACGATGGCGCCGCCGCGCACGCCGCGGGACTGGACGTAGCCCACCCCGGCCACCCGCACGGTGCTGTCGGCCCGGCGCACGCCGTCGGGCTTCATGATGAAGCAGGATATCTTGGACGCGCCGAGGTCCAGCGCCGCCACCACCGGCGCGCGGCCTCCGCTCAGGCCCTGGATGCCGTCCCGCGCTCCTCGCCGATCTTCCAGCCTCGACATGCCGCTTACGCCCCCAAAAGTCCGAACTAACCTTCGACCTGCGCCGCCGCGACCGCCTGGACGGTGCGCGTCTCGCGCGGCCGCACCGCGATCATCTCCGGGTCGCGCAGGTCGATGCGCGCGAAGCCCAGCTCCAGCACCCGCGCCCGCTGATCCAGCTGGTCCAGCTGGATCAGGGCGGAGTCTTCGCCCACCGCCGGCAGCTGGATCAGGCTGCCGTCCTTCAGCCGCAGGTCCCAGCGCCGCTCGTCCACGCGGATCAGCGCCTCCAGCCGCCCCATCAGCCGAGGGCGCGACCTGACGAACGGCAGCACCGCGGCCGCCTGTTCGTTCGCGCCGGCGCCCACCACCAGCGGCAGGTCGGCGAAGCGGCCGGGGTCGGCTTCCGGGATCGGCTCACCGTCCGCGTCGATGACGACGGCGCGGCCCTGGTGCTGCCAGACCGCCAGCCGCTCGCGCTCGACCACCGCCACCACCAGGGTGTCTGGCAGCAGGCGGACCACCTTGGCGTCCTTGACCCAGCCCACCGCCTCGACCCGCGCCTTCAGCGCGTCCAGATCCATGCCCGCCAGCGGCTGGTCGCGGGTCAGGCCCAGCGCCGCCTTGACGTGCGGCAGGGCGTGCTCGGAGGCGCCCTGGACGTGCACGCGCTTCAGCTTGAAGCCGACCGCAGCCAGGCGGCCGTCGATCGCACGGCCGACAGCGCCGCCCAGCGCCTCGGCCCGCCCGCCGGTGAACAGGGTCACGCCGAGCCCCGCGACCAGCACCGTCAGGGCGACCGCGCCGGTGACGCCCGGCGGCAGGCCCGCGCCCCTGACGGCGCGCAGCTTTCCGGCCGCGACTCCGCCGCTGGCGGCGCGGCCGCGGGGCGGGCGTTTCTTGGCCGTCTTCTTCGGCGCGGAATTCGAACTCTGTCGTCTGCCGCCCCGCACTACCGCGGGCATGAGGCGTCCTCCACGATCCACCGGACTAGGTCGTCGAACCCGATGCCCGCATGAGCGGCCTGCTCGGGAGCGAGCGAGGTCGGCGTCATGCCGGGCTGGGTGTTGACCTCCAGCAGAACAAGGACGTCCTTAACATCGTCATAACGGAAGTCGCTTCGGGTAAGGCCGCGGCAACCAAGCGCCTCGTGCG
>DASPKD010000103.1:0-30747 GCA_035628275.1 Caulobacteraceae bacterium
GATCCTGGCGGTGAACAAGATGGACATGGTCGGCTTCGACGAGGACGTGTTCCGCGAGATCGTCGAGGCCTACGGCGCCTTCGCCGAGCAGCTGGGGTTCGAGACGGTCGTGCCGGTCCCGGTGTCGGCCCGCTACGGCGACAACGTGGCCGCGCGTTCGGATCGCACGCCCTGGTTCGTCGGCCCGACCCTGATCGAGCGGCTGGAGGCGATCGACGCCGAATCCGGCGCCGCGGCGCGCCCGTTCCGCTTCCACGTCCAGTGGGTCAACCGTCCGGACCAGAGCTTCCGAGGCTATTCCGGCACGGTCGCCTCGGGCCAGGTGCGTGTCGGCGACCGGGTGGTGGTCGCGGGCTCGGGACGGGAGAGCCGGATCGCCCGGATCGTCACCTTCGACGGCGACCTGGACCAGGCGACGGCCGGGCAGACCCCGACCCTAGTGCTGGCCGACGAGATCGACGTGGCGCGCGGCGACGTGCTGGCGAAAGGCGAGGCGCGGCCGGAGGTCACCGACCAGTTCGCCGCCCGGCTGCTGTGGATGGCCGAGGGCGCCATGCTGCCGGGACGCCCGTACCTGATGAAGATCGGCTGCCGCTACGTGCCGGCCCAGGTCACCGAGCTGAAGCACAAGATCGACGTCGACACGTTGGAGCATCTGGCCGGCAAGACCCTGGAGCTGAACGAGATCGGCGAGGTGAACCTGTCGACCGCGCAGGCCGTGGCGATCGACGCCTTCGCCGAGGATCCGCACGGCGGCGCCTTCATCCTGATCGACCGCTTCACCAACGCCACGGTGGGGGCGGGCACGATCCTGCACGGCCTGCGCCGGGCGACCAACATCCACTACCAGGAACTGCTGGTGGACCGGTCCGCGCGCGAGCGGCTGAACGGCCACCGCCCGGCGGTGCTGTGGTTCACGGGCCTGTCGGGCGCGGGCAAGTCCACAGTCGCCAACCTGGTCGAGCGCGAGCTGCACGGGCGCGGCGTGCGCACCTTCCTGCTGGACGGCGACAACGTCCGCCACGGGCTGAACCGTGACCTCGGCTTCACCGACGCGGACCGGGTGGAGAACATCCGGCGCGTGGGCGAGGTGGCCAAGCTGTTCCTGGAGGCCGGGACGGTGACCCTGTGCTCCTTCATCTCGCCGTTCCGGGCCGAGCGGTGCATGGTGCGCGAGCTGTTCGCCGAGGGCGAGTTCCTCGAAATCCACATGGACGCGCCGCTGAAGACGGTGATCGAGCGCGACCCCAAGGGGCTCTACGCCAAGGCGTTGCGCGGCGAGATCAAGAACTTCACCGGCCTCGACAGCCCCTACGAGCCGCCGGAATCGCCCGAACTGACCCTGAACACCGCCGAGCTGACCCCCGAAGCCGCCGCCCGCGCCATCGTGGCCGAGCTCGAACGGCGGCGGCTGGTGTGAGCCCGTTTCCCTCCCGGAGTTTTCTAATGCGTATCGCGGCGCTGGTGTTCGGGGCGGCGGCGCTTCTGGCGGGCGGGGCCTGCGCGGGGCCGATCCGGGACAACATCTATCCGGCGCCGCGCGCGCCCCTGGTCGCCGCGGACCTGCCGGACGGCGCCGTCCTGGCGAGCGTGACCACCGCCGACGGGCTGAAGCTGATCGGCGCGCGCACCCCGGCCCGCGCGGGCATGCCGACCCTGGTGGTGTTCCACGGCAACGCCTCCAGCGCCGCCGACACCCTGAAGTGGCTTTCTCCCGCGATCGCCCAGGGGTACGGCGTGGTCGCGGCGGAGTACCGCGGCTACAGCGGCAATCCCGGCGACCCTAACGAGGCGGGGCTCGCCGCCGACGCCGACGCCTTCATGCAGCTGGCCCAGCAGGCGGCCGGATCCGGCCCGGTCTGGATCGTCGGCCACAGCCTGGGCGGCGGGGTGGCTTTGGGGCTCGCCAACCGCGCCCGGTCCGAGGTGGTGGTGACGGTCGGAACCTTCACCCGGCTGAAGGTGCTGGCGCCGGCGATCGCGCGGCCGCTGCTGGGCGCCCACGTCTACGACAACGAGCGCGCGGTGGCGCAGGGGCGCACGCCCTTCTACCTGGTGCACGGCCTGCACGACGACGTGGTGCCGTCCTCCCACGGCGAGACCCTGCACCGGCGCGCCGGCGCGGCGAAGCGGCCGGGCGCGTCCTTCGTGGTCCCCGAAGCGGACCACAAGCCTTCGGGCGAGATCATGCTGGCGGTGCTGGAGGCGATCCGCACCGGGCCCGATCGCGAACGGCCGGCCGCCCCCTCGTCCGCCGCCGGAACAGTGCTGCTGATCCCGTTCGGGGAGAGTCGGTCGGCGAACCCGTAAGGCGCCGCGGCGATTCCCATCCGGCGCCCGCCCCGCTAGCATCCTCCCCGCGCGCGGCCAGGTCCTGAGTCGCGCCGGAGTCCCGTTTCGATGGCCGACCGCGCCCGTCATCCCACGCCGCCCGAGGCGCCCGCCGCCGAGGCCGCGCGGCTGCGGGCCGAGGTGGCGGCGCTGAAGGCGGAGGTCGAGCGGCTGAAGGCGCTGGCCGACCACGACACCCTGACCCCCGTGCTGAACCGCCGGGCCTTCGTGCGGGAGCTGTCGCGGGCGATGGCCTCGTCCCGGCGCTACGGCACGCCGGCGGCGCTGCTGTATCTGGATCTGGACGGGTTCAAGGGCGTCAACGACGGCTTCGGCCACGCGGCCGGGGACATGGCGCTGAAGCGGGTGGCCGAGCTGCTGGTCGCCAACCTGCGCGAGGAAGACGTGGTGGGGCGCATGGGCGGCGACGAGTTCGCCGTGCTGCTCCAGCGCGCCGACCTGGACGCCGCGCGGGCCAAGGCGCAGGCGCTGGCGACGCTGCTGGAGGGCGACCTGTTCGAGTGGGAGGGCGAGCGCGTGCGGCTCGGCGGCTCCTTCGGCGTGCGCGCCTTCGCCGGCCAGCCGGACGCCGAAGCCTGGCTGGCCGAAGCCGACGCGGCGATGTTCGTGCGCAAGCGCGGGCGCTGAGCAGAGCCGGCTCCTTCGCCCCGATCGGTTCGCTTCCTCGCCTGAACGGGTTATGCTCGTGCGATGACCCGCCGCGCACCCGCAGCACCCAAGCTAACCCCTCCCGCTGTCACGCAGGACGAGCGGTCTGACGTGGTCGAACGGGCCCGCCGTTTGCGGCTCCAGATCGCGGAGACCAGCGGACGCTTCAGCGCCGACGAGGTGATGTCCTTGCGCGACGACGGGCGGCGTTGAGCTTCATCGCCGACGCTTCCGTCGCCGCGGCCTGGGTGCTGCCGGACGAGAACGAGCCGGCCGCCGATCTCTTGCTCAGGCGCGCGATGGCGGACGGCGTGACCGTGCCGTTTCACTGGCCGGCGGAGATCGCCAACGTGCTCGTCATGGCCGAACGGCGCGGGCGCATCACCCGAGACCAGATGCTCGAGGCGCATCTGTTGCTGATCAGCGTGGCCCCGACTGTCGATCAAGGCGGAGCGATCGCGCTCGCCCTGGACGCAGCGACCACGGCGCACCTGCAAGGGTTGTCGGTGTACGACGCTCTGTACCTCGAACTCGCTGAGCGCACGGCCCTCCCGCTGGCCACATTCGACAAGCGACTCAGGGGCGCGGCGGAGAAGGCTTCGATCTCTCTGCTGCCTTAACCCTCACCGCGCGCTTTCCGACTCGCACCCCAGCCGCTGCTCGAACGGCTGCAGCCGCACCTTCCGTCCACCGACGTCGAGGTCGCGCAAGGCCGGCTCGGCGGCGCGGGCGCGGCCGGCTTTCAGGCTGTCCAGCACCTCGGGGCAGCCGTGCAGCGGGGCCCAGCCCAGCCGTTTCCACACGCCGCCCTCGGCCGTGTAGACCGCCACCGACCCGCCGTCGTGCAGCACGACCTCAGGCGCCGGTTCGGCGTCGAGGTTGAGCTGGAACACGTCGCAGGCGCCCTCGGTCAGGCAGGGCGGCGGGGTGTCGTCCGCGCCCCAGGGCTGGTCCAGGAAGCTGTCGGGCAGGCGCGCGCCTTGCGGGTGCACGGTCAGCTTGGCCTCGCGCATGCGGCGGGGCTCGATCTTCGGTCGTGTCGCCTCCCAGCGGTTCTCCGCCGCCAGGGCCTCGGACGCGCGCCGCGCGATCTCCGGATCGCGGTGCTCGGCCAGCCGCTTCAGGGCCTCGCGGCCGCCGTCCGCGCCGTCGAAACGCAAGAACGCGTAGTCGAACGCCTCCGGCTTGACGGCGCCGCGCTCCAGCCGCCCGACCTGGTCGGCGACCGACAGGCGGGCGGGGTCGGCCAGCGGGCTGAACAGGGCCAGGAACACCGCCACGGCCAGGAAGCCGCAGGCCAGGTTGGTCGGCTCCAGCCGCGCCATCCAGCGGCCGGGCAGAAGCGCCGAAGCCGCGTAGCCCAGCGCCAGCACCACCCCGATCAGCACCAGGGCCGCGGCGATGATCCGCTCGGGCGTCAGGCCGTGCTGCCCGATCCGCAGCGCCAGGGCGTAGGCGGCGATCGCCGTCAGCGGGACCAGCGCCACGGCGGTGATCCGCACCGCCCACTTCAGCACGGCGGGCGTGCGGCCCTCCTCGTCGCCGTCCTGGTAGGCGGCGTTGATCAGCACGATCAGGGCGGCGGCGGCGGCCAGCAGTATGCCGGCGGCGGCCTTGGTCTCCCACAGCGGCTCGAGCCCGGTGAAGGGCAGGGCCAGCAGGAAGCCGACCCCGATCACCGCCATCACCGGCAGCAGCCACGACAGCAGCGTCAGGGCCACCGAGCGCACGCCTCGGATCAGCCGCACGTTGACGTCGGTCAGGTGCACGGCGGCGGCGAACATGGTCGCGCTGGCCGGGACGTGGAACCAGTCCTGACGGATCAGGTCCTCCAGAAAGGTCAGGCCGATCAGCTTGAACAGGGCCGCGCCGAGCGTCAGCAGGATCCAGAAGGCGCCGGTGAACAGGCCCGACAGCGCCAGCTGCACCGCGTGTTTGGAGGCGGTGTCGAAATAGGCCGGGTAGGCGGCGATCAGGCGCCGCTCGCGCGCGGCGGGGACGAACAGGTGGTGGGCGATGAACAGGGCCGCGGCGCCGCAGATCAGCAGCGGCGGAGAGAGGAACACGCGGGGGCCGCCGGGCTCGGTCACGCCGTCGTCGCGGCAGATGTCGTACACGGCCAGCGCCGCCAGCACCGCCGCCGCCGCGCCGCTCCAGATCAGCAGGGTGCGCAGCTTCAGCTCGCCCAGGCTGGCCAGGATCAGGAACGGGGTGAAGGCCAGCGCCAGCAGCAGAGGCGCGAACAGCATCGGCTCGGTCGCCGGCCAGACCTTGGCCTCGGTGCTCTCGTGCAGCAGCCAGAGCGTCACGCCCCAGACCAGGCCCAAGCCCAGCCGCGCGCCGCCGACCCAGGGCGCAGGCCCTTCTTCGTGCTCGCTCATCCGACGTTCCTCCCCGACCCGGGGAGTAGAAACCCGAACGCGGGGCTTGTGAAGCGCGCGCCGCCTGTCAGGCGATGATGTCGGGGATCACCAGGTCGCCCAGCTTCACGATCTGGTCGCGCACGGCCAGCTTCTTGCGCTTCAGCCGCATGATCAGCAGCTGATCGGGGATCGGCATGGCCTCCAGCGCGGTGATGGAGGCGTCGAGATCCTGGTGCTCCTGGCGCAGCGCGGCGAAGCGCGCGCGAAGCTCGTCTGAGGCGCTTGGAGGCGCTTCGTCGTCGTTCATCGGCCGAACTGATGTCGAGGCGCGGGATCGCGCGTGAGGGGAAGGATCATACCGGAGTCACGGCTGAGCCGAAAGCGCCGAGGCGAGGCGCTCGAGCAGCGCACGGGGCACCACCTTGCTCCACGCCTTCGACGCGGCGGCCAGCGCGGGCAGCGGCGGCCTGGGCGCGCCCGAGGGCTCGGGCGCCAGCGGCTCGAGCCCCTCCAGCAGCCGCCGCTCGGCCTGGAGCTCCACCGTCTTGACCTGTTCGCGCACCGCCTCCCGCGCGGCGTCGTCCACGTCCGGGATAGGCGTCTTCATGGTGCGGCGAACGGCCCGCAGCGGCTTGATCGCCGCGTCTTCCCAGGCGCGGGCGGTGTCGGCCGCGGCCTCCAGCGCCTCTTCATCCGGCGCTCGCCCCTGGGCCGCCGCCCAGGCCGCCCAGAGCAGCAGCGGCGCGTTCTGGCCGTAGAGGTCCTGCAGCTCCAGGCAGGTGTCGGCCACTCCCGGCCGCGCGTAGGCGGCGACGGCCCAGTCCCACAGCCGCCCGCTCACCCGACCGGGCCCACGTCGCGGCCCCAGCGCTTCACCGGCGACCACGACAGGCCGAACAGGTCCAGCGCCCGCCCGACCGACTGGTCGACCATCTCCTCGACCGTCGCGGGCCTAGCGTAGAAGGCGGGCAGGGGAGGGGCGAGCACCGCCCCCATCTCGGCCAGCTTCACCATGGTGCGCAGGTGGCCCAGGTGGAACGGCGTCTCGCGCACCATCAGCACCAGCGGCCGCCGCTCCTTCAGCGTCACGTCCGCGGCGCGGGTCAGCAGCGAGGAGGTCACTCCGGTGGCGATCTCGCTCATGGTCCGGACGGAGCAGGGCGCCACGATCATGCCCAGCGTCCGGAACGAGCCCGAGGCGATCGAGGCGCCGACGTCGGACAGCTTGTGGACCACGGCGGCGCGGGCGTTCAGGTGGGCCACCGTCTGGTCGGTTTCCGACGCAAGGGTCAGGGCCGCGGCCTTGGTCGCGACCAGGTGGCTCTCCACCCCCAGCTCGGCCAGGGCGTCGAGCACGCGCAGGCCGTAAACGACGCCGGACGCCCCCGAAACCCCTACGATCAGACGGTTGGGCTCGCTCACCGCGACGCTCCTCCGGATTCCGTGATCGGCCGTAACCGAATGTGATTCCACAGTCGCATAACACGGGTGTGTCCTGAACCGTCAGGTCCAACACGGAGACGCACTCATGGCGATCGACGCTCGCATCCGCGAACTCGGGAACCGTCACCAGGCTCTGGAAGCCGCCATCCGGGACGAGATGTCCCGGCCCTCGGCGGACTCCATCCGCCTGAAGGAGCTCAAGCGTCGAAAGTTGAGGTTGAAGGAGGAACTGGAAGGCCTTCGCTCTTCCGCCGTTCCCATGATGTGAGGCCGTAGAGGCCAGGGCCGCCCGGGCGCCGGGCGGCCCTTTCTCTTTTCAGATCAGGCTTCTTCGTCGTCGGCGAAGGCCTCGTCGCCGAGGTCCTCGTCCACGCCGCCGTCGGCGAGTTCGGGCTCGGGCGCGGAGGTCTCGGCCGCCGGCCTCAGGGTGTCGCCGCCGCCGGCCTTGGCGTCGTCCTTGTTCTTCTTGTCGGCCGCCTTGCGCACCACCTCGTCCAGCTCCAGCTGGCCGACCAGGCCCAGGGTCACCGGATCGACCGGCTTGATGTTGGACGCGTTCCAATGGGTGCGGTCGCGCACCTGCTGGATGGTCGCCTTGGTCGTGCCCAGCAACTTGGCGATCTGGACGTCGGTCACCTCGGGGTGGTTGCGGACGAACCAGGCGATGGCGTCGGGGCGGTCCTGGCGGCGCGACACCGGGGTGTAGCGCGGACCCTTTTTGGTCGAGCGGGTCAGCAGGTCGGCGTGGCGGCTCTTCTGCGCGACCATGCGGTGCTTCGGATCGGACTGCGCCTTGTCGAGCTCCTCGCGCGACAGCTGGCCGTTGCCGATCGGGTCGGCGCCGCGGATGTCGCGGGCCACCTCGCCGTCGGCGATGCCCTTCACCTCCAGCGGGTGCAGGCCGCAGAAGTCGGCGATCTGCTCGAAGGAGAGCGAGGTGTTGTCGACCAGCCAGACGGCGGTCGCCTTGGGATAAAGGATGGGTTCGGCCATCGGTGTTTCGTCTTTCCACAGAGCCGGAAACGGCGGCGCCCGGCCTTTCGGCCGGGCGCGGGGATGACCGGTCTATAATCCCGTTCGCCGCGGATGGAAACGGGCGATCACGACAGCCCCGGCCAGCTCGGCCGCACGTCTGCCGCAGAGCCCCCCGCGAGCCGTCGCCGCCGTTCCGAAGGCGGCGCGTTCGAACCGGCCTCGACCAGGGCGGTCAGGCGGTCGGCGTCCTGGGGCGCGGCGCCGCCGATGTCGTTGTCGAAATAGCAGAACACGTCCCGGCCCTCCGCCCGCCACAGCCGGATCTGCGCGGCCCAGCGGGCCAGGGTCTCGTCGGCGTACGAGCCCCAGTAGCCGCCCGTCGGCCCATGCCCGCGCACATAGACCCAGCTCGCCGTGGCCTCCCAGGGCGCGGGCGCGTGATGGTGGTCGGACAGGCACAGCGAGACGTCGTACTCGCGCAGCAGCTCGAACACCGGCGCCTCGTACCAGCTGGGGTCGCGGAACTCGAAGGCGTGGCGCCGGTGGCGCGGCAGCACCTTCAGCGCCGCCGCCAACCGCTCGTCGTCGCGCTTCATCGACGGCGGCAGCTGGTAGAGCACGCAGCCCAGCTTCTCCCCCAGCCGCTCCGCCCGGCTGAACATCAAGGCGACGCTGTCGTCCGGCTCCTTCAGCCGCTTCTGGTGGGTCAGGTACCGCGAAGCCTTCCAGGCGAACACGAAGTCGTCCGGCGTGCGCTCGCGCCAGCCGTCCACCGCCTTGTCGGTCGGCAGGCGATAGAAGGTCCCGTTCAGCTCCGCGGTCGAGAACCGCGTAGCGTAATAGGCCAGCTCGTCCGCCGCCCTCAGCCCCTCGGGGTAGAAGACGCCGCCTTTCCAGTGCCGGTACACCCAGCCCGAACAGCCGATCCGCAGGTCCGCCATGAGGACGGAACGGACGAGACCGGCCGACGGCTCCCGCCTACTTCGCCAGCTTCAGCATGCTGCGCCGTCCGCCGCCGCCGGCGTCGAACAGCTCCGCCGCCGACCCGTCGGCCGAGACGTGCAGGACCATGGTCGCATAGGCGCCCTTCCGGGCCCCGCCGACCGTGTCGGGTTTCAGGGTGACGTCGGTCCCGCCGTCGGGCGCTGGCGCCCGTCCGGCCACCCTCCCCTGGGCGAAGATCGACGTGCCGTTGGCGTCGGTGACCGAAAGGGCGAAGGATTGGCCCTTGATCTCGACGAAGTCGTAGTTCTCGTTTTCCCACTTGCCCTGGGCCGCTTGGGCGTAAGCCGCTGGCGGGGCCAGGCTGAAGGACGAAAAAGCCAACAGAAATGCGAGCGCGCAGGCGCGCGACGCGGGCAAGAAGCGCATGGTCTCCCCTCCGTGCTGCTCCGGGGACGGACCATACAGCGCCGCAGGACGGGTGGAAACGGCTCAGCCTTCGGCGTCGGACCGCGTCAGGTCTGGAGCGCAGCCGTTCAGTTGTTTCTCGACCATGTAAAGCAGACGCTCGCCCCACTGCGGCACCAGGGGCATGTACAATCGGCATCCGCCTTGCAGCGTGACGACCTCTACAAAGAAGCCTCGCCGCAACAATCTTACTTCCGTGTCGCCGATCTTCGGGGATCGCATCCGGCTATACTCACGCGCCTCTGACACCAAGCTAACTCCCTACACGGAAGGGTGTTTCAGCGGTGCGTTTAACTTTTGACGGCTCAGGTCACGGAATCAGGACCACTTTTCCGACGTGACGGCCCTCTTCCAGCAGCCGGTGCGCCTCGCCGGCGCGCTCCAGGGGGAAGGTCGCGTGGACGGGCAGGCGCACCCGCCCCGCCTCTATCCACGGCCACACCACCCGCTCCACCGCCGCCGCCAGCCGCGCCTTCTCCTGCGCCGGGCGCGGCCGCAGGGTGGAGCCGGTGACGCTCAGCCGCCCGATCATGATCCGGCGCAGGTCCAACTCGGCCGAGGCGCCCGCCTGGAAGGCTATCAGCACGAGCCGCCCGTCCGGGTTCAGGCACTCCACGCCCTTTGTCGTGAACGCGCCGCCGACCATGTCCAGGATCACGTCGGCCCCGCCCGCCTCGCGCACGGCCGCCGCCCAGTCGACGGCCGCGGAGTCCAGCGACAGGTCCGCCCCCGGCGCCCGCGCGGCCTCGGCTTTCTCCGCCCCGCGCGAGGTGGCGATCACCCGCGCCCCGTGCGCCTTGGCCAGGGCGACCGCGGTCACGCCGATCCCGCTGGTCGCGCCGTGCACCAGCAGGGTCTCCCCCGGCTTCAGCGCGCCGCGCTCGAACACGTTGGCCCAGACGGTGAAAACCGTCTCCGGCAGGGCCGCGGCCTGGGCGAAATCCAGTCCGGCCGGAACCGGCAGGGCGTGGCGCGCGTCCACCGCCGCGTACTCCGCATAGCCGCCCCCGGCCAGCAGCGCCGTCACCCGGTCGCCGGCCCGCCAGCGCGGCGCCCCCTCGCCGACCGCGACCACTTCGCCCGCGACCTCCAGCCCCAGCGTCTCCGGCGCGCCGGGCGGCGGCGGGTACAGGCCCATGCGCTGCAACAGGTCCGGACGGTTGACCCCCGCGGCGGCGACCCGGATCAGGATTTCCCCCGGTCCGGCCTTCGGCGCGGGACGCTCGACCAGGTGCAGGTCGTCCGCCGTTCCCCGCCCGCCGCGCACCGCGACCGCGCGCATCGTCCGTTCGCCCATGCTTGCATTCCTCGCCCGGGAGGCGTTCAGATAAACGTTCGGTCCGGACCGAGCCAAGGGAGGATGCGTTGAGCTTCGACGATCTCGTTCCCCGCCTTTCCAGCCGCGGCGCCGCGCTTGCCGACGCCGGCCGCGAGGACCTCGACCTCTACAGCGTAGAGGAGCTGGAGGAGCGCATCGCCACGCTCGAGGCCGAGATCGGCCGCACCCGCCGCGCGCTGGACAGCAAGCGCAACCGCAAGAGCGCGGCGGAGTCCCTGTTTTCATTCAAGAGCGGCTGAGCATAAGCTGGCACGGGCGTTGCAGGCGCTTCGTCCGAGACGCGCGTTTCGCGTCGGCCTGGGATAGGGGCGTGTGCAGGTGTCGATGTCCGATCTGAGCGTGGCGGAAGTATCGCCGTCCCGGGCCGAGGTGGTGCGCGACTTCGCGCGGTCGGAGCTGTTCGACCGCACCTTCCAGGAAGGCATGGAGCTGGTCGAGGAGACCGCCGCCTACCTCGACGGCGAGGGCCGTCGCGACTCCAAGCTGCTCTCGCGCGGCGGCGCTCTGGCCTACGCCGGCGAGAGCATGCGCCTGACCACCCGGTTGATGCAGGTGGCCTCCTGGCTGCTGGTCCAGCGCGCGGTGCGCGAGGGCGACATGGATCCGCGCGAAGCCTGCCTGCCCCGCTACCGCGTCGGCGCCAAGGCGGTCTGCCGGGCCGAGAGCGTGGAGCACGTCGAGGACCTGCCCGAGGGCCTGCTGATCCTGCTGGAGCGTTCCGAGCGCCTGTACGAGCGCGTCATGCACCTCGACCGCCGCATGTTCCTAGACGGCCCCGCCGAAGACGCCCCCCACCCCGTCCTCTCCCAGCTCGAACGCCTCCAGGCCGCCTTCGCCCGCTGATCCCCGCAACCCGCTCCTTCTCCCGGCCGGGAGAAGGAGGGCGGCGCGCACCGGAGGGCGTCAGCCCGCAGGCTCCGCGCGGGAGGACGAGGGGCGCGACGGCTCAGGTCTTCCTCTCTGATCCGCTCATCCCCGCGGAAGCGGGGACCCAGGCTTGAGCCTCGGGCATGCCGTTTCGCCCCTTGTCCGACACGCCGACAGGGGGACATCCAGAAATTTCGTCATCCCGGCCGGAGCGGCGCAGCCGCACAGAGCCGGGACCCAGGGGACGCGGAGAACCCCGGCCGCGGCACGGGTTGGTGCGGTTCCCCCTGGGTCCCGGACAAGCGCTGACGCGCTTTCCGGGATGACAGCGAAATAGGCGGATGAGAGCGGGCGAAACAAATACTTACGCCCGCCCCCCGCAACCGCCCCCATAATCTGCTCAACCCCGTCCACGGG
Organism: Caulobacteraceae bacterium; assembly: GCA_035628275.1. GTDB lineage: Bacteria > Pseudomonadota > Alphaproteobacteria > Caulobacterales > Caulobacteraceae > DASPKD01. The sequence continues at coordinate 11,815 of DASPKD010000103.1, forward strand.
GAGGGCGCCCGGATCCAGGCTCCCGAGCGGGACGGGGCCGTGGTCGAGCGGGTCCGGCTCGAGGTGTGAACTCACCTCCGGCACGGCTTTCGCAGCCCGAGGGGGGTTACCTCGGGGCTCCGGGGAAGGTCGAGGATGGCCTCCCGCCCGCCGCGGGCTTCAGGACGGGGCGCTGCCGGCTCGGCTCCGGTAAACTCACGTCCGTCTTCCGAAGCCGAGAGGCGAAGGAGGAATCCGGACAAGCCTGAATGCAAGGCTACCAGCCGGAAAGCTCGCAGTCAGAACGACTGCGCGGGGCGTCGATCCGGCGCCGAAACATCTTGCGCTTCACGGTCTCCGGGCCCCGGCCCGACGCCCCGCGCCCTCCCCGCCAACTTCGGAGCCGAGGCCCGATGACGATGAAGCGCGCCCCTTGTCATCCCGGAAAGCGCGCAAGCGCTTATCCGGGACCCAGGGGCCGCCGGAGCGCTCCGTCTCCCCCTGGGTCCCGGCGCTCCGGCCGGGATGACGCTCACTTAGGCAAAGGAGAACGCCCACGGCCCGCCGCCCAGACGCGCCCGCCCGAGCCGCCGCGCCATCCGCGGTCGGCGGGGACAGCCCTCAGCCCGTGCGGGCGAGCCGCTTCAGGCCCGCGCCGGCGGCTTCGGCCAGCGACTTCAGACCGTGGTCGCAGAACACGTCCAGCGCCGCCTCGAAGGCGTAGGCGGCGGACTCCCGCTCGCGGAAGTCGCCCAGCAGCTCGGCGCGGGCTTCGTACAGGCGGCCGAGGTTGGTCTGGATCACCGCCCAGGGGATCGGGTCCTCGGCGGCGGCCATGCCGGCCAGCTCGGCCTTGAACGCGGCCTCCGCCTTGGCCAGGGCGATCAGGTCGCCGCGCCGCTCGGCCCGGCGCGCCATGCAGGCGGCGCGGTTGTTGGCGACGGTGGCGCGCAGCGTCAGCCCCTGGACCGACGCCGCCCGCAGCGCCTCGGCGAAGGCGCGCTCGGCCTGGTCGAAGGCCGCGTCGCTGTCGCAGGTCTCGCCCAGCGCCTGCAGGCCCAGCGCCAAGGCGTGCTGCCAGCGCGCCCAGTCGAGCGGGCTGTGGTCGCGGGTGAACTTCTCCGACGGCTCGGCCAGGGCGGAGACGCCCTCGGCCACGTGCTCGGCCCGGCCGGTGATCTCGCCCAGCGCCACCAGGGTGGAGCCGCACAGCTCGGCCGCGCGCACCCAGGTCAGGGGCTCGTAGTCGGCGTCGAGCCGGCTCATCAGGTCTGCCAGGTCGTCGGCGGCCTGGCGCAGCAGCCGGTCGTCGCGCATCTGCAGGCCGAAGCCCGCCATCAGGTCGGCGCGGTCCATCCGCGCGGCGGCGGCCTCCAGCCTGACCGCGGGCGAGCCTTTGGCGGCGGTCAGCTGCTCCAGCCGGTGGATCGCCTTGTCGAACAGGGCGGCGGCTTCGAGCGCGCGGGCATAGTCGCCGGTTGCCAGCGCCTCGCGCGCGGCGATGCGGGCGTAGGCGGCCTCGATGCGCGCCTCGATCACCGCGTCGCCGTCGTGCTCGCCGGCGCAGATCAGCAGTTCGCGGGCGGAGTCGAGCAGGCCCGTGTCGCCGAACAGGTCGGCGCCGACCAGGCTGGTGACCGCCTGCTCCAGCGCGGCGCGGGCGCGTTCGGCGGGGTTCTCGGCCGCCTTGCCGGCGCGCTCGGCCGCCTTGGCCGCCTTGCGCAGGGTGACCGCGTCGCCGGTGCGGCGGGCGTGCTCGCGCCAGACGGCGGCGGCGTCCAGCTGGTCGACGTGGGGCCGTTTGGCCGACACGCGTCCGGCGGCGATGTCGGCGGCGCGGCCCTGGCCGGCCAGCATCTTGACGTCCAGCAGTTCGAGCAGGCTCGGATCGGCGCATTCGCGAGCCGCGCTCACGCCGAGTATCCGTTTCAGCTCGCGTTCGAAATCGAACATCGCTCGTCCTTCTGAACCGTCCCGGATCGGGACGCCGTCCCCGCCGTCGGGGTGGACAGAGCAAACGCGAGGCCTGCGAACGGGTTTCAGCGAGACCGTGGGAGAAAGCTGAAGCGGAACTTCGCCGCGGACGCCCCGGTTACCCGGTCACGACGCCGCCGAGCGGCGACGAACGATCGCTGAGTCCGAAGGAGACGACCCATGAACGACCGGTGGAGAGACGACGAGCATCGACAAGGCCCTCAGCAATTCGGTTCCGAGCGCGACCGCGGCTTCGGCGGCGGACAGCAGCACGGCCAGGGCCGCTCCGGCGGATACGGCGGCCAGGGCGCCCCGGACGTGTACGGCACGGGCGAGGGCTCCGGCTACGGCCAGGGCGGCTTCAGCCGCAACCAGGGCTATCAGGGGCAGGGCGGCGGCCAGGGCGGCCAGGGTCAGGGCCAGACCTACCACGGCCAGTCCTACGGATCTGGATCTTCGTTCGGGCAGGGCGGCCAGGCCGGCGGTTACGGCGGCTACGGCCCGCAGCAACAGCAGCAGACCCAGCAGGGGCGATCATCGTACGGCCAGGGCGGCTACGACCGCAACCAGGCCCACGAGGGCTGGCGCTCCCAGGACTACGGCCGCAACCAGGGCTGGCGCGGCCAGTCGCACTACGAGGGCTACGGACGCAACCAGGGCCATCAGGGCGGCGGCTCCGGCCAGGAGGACCGCAGCTGGTGGGACAAGGCCAAGGACCAGGCGGGCTCGATGTTCGGCGGTCGTGACGAGAACCGCTTCGGCGGCGAGCGCGACCGCGACACCCACTGGGGCGGCCAGCCCGACATGCACCGCCAGGGCGGCTGGGAGTCCGGCTCCGCCGGCTACGGCCACGAAACCGGCGCCCGGCACGACATGAACGACCGCTACGACAACCAGCGTTTCGACCATCGCGACCGCCACCAGGCGGGCATGTTCGGCATGGGCGGGGGCGGCGGACAGAGCCATGCCGGCATGGGCGCGGGCATGGGCGAGATGTTCAGCCACGACCGCGGCGGCCGGGATCACGACCAGAACCGCGGCCGCGACCGCGATCCGTTCGACCACCAGAGCCAGTTCGGCGACCCGAACGCCCGCGGCGCCCAGAGCGGACACGAGCGCCACGGCATGTGGGGCGAGCGCCATCGCGGCGGCGAGGAAGGGCGCGATCAGTCCCGCGGCGGTCGCGACTTCTGGACCGACGAGGACGGCGACCGCTGGGACCGCGGCCACGGCTACTTCTCCGGCCGCGACCGGCCCTGGTGAGGCCACGCCAGACCTGAAGGCGGCCCCGGAGCGATCCGGGGCCGTTTTCTATTCCGACGGCTCGAACCGCAGCACCCCGGCGGTGCGCCAGACGCCGGTGTCGCGGGGATGGGCGACGCCGTCGACCACCGGCACTTCGCGGAAGTCGAACGGGCTCAGCCCCTCCAGGCAGGCGGCGTTGACGCCGTACTGGTTCGGATTCGAGCGACGGCGGTGGTGGGTGTAGATTCCGCACGTCCCGCAGAAGTGATGCTCGGCCTCTCCCGTGTTGAACCGGTAGGTGCGCAGGGCCTCGGAGCCGGCCAGCAGTTCGATCCCGTCCAACGGCGCCGACAGGGTCACCGCTCCGCGCATCCGGCAGAACGAGCAGGTGCAGCGCCGGGCGGTGTTCAGCCCGCCCTCCTCCAGCCGCACCCGAAAGCGCACCGCGCCGCAGTGGCAGGCGCCGTTCCTGCTCTCGCTCATCGCAGCAGCCCCTCGATCCGACGCGCTACGTCCTCCCAGGCCGGGGCGCCCGGCGCGATCGGCTCGAAGTGACCGGCGCCGGGCGCCACGACCAGCTCGGCCCGGTCGCCGGCGGCGCTCGCCTTCGCCACCCACGCCCGGCCGACCGAGGGCGGGGAGATGCGCTCCAGCTCGCCGTGGACGATCACCTGCGGCACGCCCAGCGGCAGCAGCTCGACCGGCGAGGTGTCGGCGTAACGGCCGGGCCGGGCCGGGCCCAGCAGCTTCTCGACCGTATCGGCGCCGCAAGCGTCGGCGGGATCGCCGCCGTAGGCCTCGAGGTCCGGAATGGCGCTCAATCCCACCACGGCGTGGATCGGCAGCGGGTTGGACGCGCGCAGCGGACTGGCGGCCGGCAGGCGGGACCGGCCCGCCGCCCACAAGGCCAGATGCCCTCCGGCCGAGTGGCCGACGGCGACCACGCGGTCCAGCTTCAGCCCCCGTCGCGGCGCCTCGGCGCGCAGCAGGTCGATCGCCGCGCCTACGTCCTGGAACGTGCCCGGGTAGGCGCCGCCCGGATGGCCGACTCGGCGGTACTCGACGTTCCACACCGCGATCCCCCGCCGTCGCAGGTCCTCGGCCATGTAGTCGGTCAGCTCCACCCCGGGCAGGTCGGCGCGCCAGCAGCCGCCGTGGATCACCACCACGACCGGGTGCGGACCAGGTCCGGCGGGGCGCCAGAGATCGACGAACTGCAGCGGATCGGCGCCGTAGGGAATGCGCGCGTCGGCGGTCCCTCTCGGCCGCTGCAACAGCTCGCGGAACGTCAGGACCTTGGCGGGCGTCGCGGCCGGCGCGGCGGCGACGGGCTCAGGGGCGAGCTGCGGCTCGGGCGCGGCGCAGGCGCTCGCCAGGGCGGCGGCGAAGAACGGGAGGAGAGGGAAGCGGGCCATGGGCCATCATCGTCGCCGGGGAGGGCGCTGGCAAACCGCGGTTTGCGAGCGGTCGCGCGCAGGCCTATCTGTCGCCGGTCAGAACTTCGCGAAAGACCCTCGCCATGGCCGACTCCGCTCCCGTCGACACCGCCTACGACGCCGCCCGGTTCAAGCGCGCGGGCCGTGGCCGCATCTATGACTCCATCGTCGACACCATCGGCGACACCCCTCTGATCCGCCTGCCGCGGCTGGATTCGGAGCTGAACCCCAAGGCTCAGGTCACGGCCAAGCTGGAGTTCTTCAACCCGATCTCCAGCGTCAAGGACCGCATCGGCGCGGCCATGATCGAGGCGCTGGAGGCGCGCGGCGTGCTGAAGCCCGGCTCGGTGATCGTGGAGCCGACCAGCGGCAACACCGGCATCGCGCTCGCCTTCGTCGCCGCCGCGAAGGGCTACCGCCTGATCCTGGTGATGCCGGAGACCATGTCGGTGGAACGGCGCAAGATGCTGGCGCTGCTTGGCGCGGAGCTGGAGCTGACGCCCGGCGAGAAGGGCATGAAGGGCGCGATCGCGAAGGCTGACGAACTGCTGGCCGAGATTCCGAACGCGGTCATGCCCCAGCAGTTCGACAACCCGGCCAACCCGGTGGTGCACCGCGTCTCCACCGCCGAGGAAATCTGGAACGACACCGAGGGGCGCGTCGATATCGTCGTCTCCGGCGTCGGCACCGGCGGCACCGTCACCGGCGTGGGCCAGGTGCTGAAGTCCCGCAAGCCTTCGGTGCGGATGATCGCGGTCGAGCCGGAGGCGTCTCCGGTGCTGTCCGGCGGCGACCCGGGCCCGCACAAGATCCAGGGCATAGGCGCGGGCTTCGTGCCCTCGATCCTTGATCGGGGCGTGATCGACGCGGTGGAGCGGGTGTCGAACGACGACGCCTTCGCCATGGCCCGACGGGCGGCCAGCGTCGAGGGTCTGCCGGTCGGCATCTCCTCGGGCGCGGCCCTGACTGCGGCCTACAGGGTGGCGGCGCGCGAGGAGAACGCGGGCAAGCTGCTGGTGGTGATCATCCCCAGCTTCGCCGAGCGCTACCTGTCCACCGCGCTGTTCGAGGGGCTCTGAACCAGGGCGGGACGCAACCGCCAGCCGGCGATCAGGCCCAGCAGCGCCAGGGCCGCCATCGACAGGTAGCCGAGCGAGCCGTAGGCGTCGAACAGCGGGCCTGAGAACACCGTCGCCAGGCCGATCAGCACGCCGGCGGACAGGGCCGAGCTCAGCACCTGGGCGGCCGAGGCGCTCTCGGGCGGGGCCAGGCGCTCGATCATCTGCAGCCCGGCCAGGAAGCTGGCGGCGAAGGTCAGGGCGTGCAGCAGCTGCAGCGGCCAGAGCAGGGCCAGCGGCGGGGCGAAGGCCATGGCCGTCCAGCGCACAACAGCGGCCCCGCCGCCCAGCATCAGCAAGGCCCAGGGGCCTACCTTGCGCCGCCAGGGCTCCAGGAACCACATGAACACGATCTCGGCCGCGACCCCTGTGGCCCACAGCAGGCCGGTCAGGCTCTCCGGGATTCCCTCCGCCTTCCACGTTAAGGTCGAGAAGCCGTAGTAGAAGGCGTGCGCGGCCTGGATCAGGCCGACCGCGACGATGGCGGTCATGAAGATCGGATCGGCGACCAGCCGCCCCAGGCCCCGGAACCGGTCGGCCCGGCTGACCGGGCCCGCCTCGTGCACCGGTTCGGCCGGCGGCAGGAAGGCGGCGGCGAGGGCCACGAGCGCGGTGGCCGCGACCACCCAGACCATCACCGCGTCCACCGGCGCCTTCACCAGCAGGGCGCCCATGGCGACGTTGGCGACGATGAAGGCCAGCGACCCCGCGCCCCGGGGCCAGCCGAAGTTGAAGCCCTCCTTCCCGGCCCGCTTCATGGTCAGCACGTCGGCCAGCGGGATGATCGCCCCGGCGCATGAGGCGGCCACGAACCACAGAATCAGCTGGACCGCGAAGCCCTGGCTGAAGGCCAGCGCCGCGTAGGCCGCGGTCGCCGCCGCCGCCAGCACCATGATCGGGGTGCGGCGCAGGCGGAAGCTGTCGGCCCACAGCGCCACCAGCGGTCCGGTGACAAGCCGCGCCAGCATGGGCACGGCGAAGATCACTCCGATCTCCGCCCCGCTCAGCCCCCGCTCGCCGAACCACAGCCCGGCGAACGGCAGAGCCACGCCCGTGCCTGCGAACATCAACGAGTAAAAGGCCGCCATCCGCGGCGCGCTGTTCATGGCGCAGGGAGTTAGCAGACTTCGGCGCGTCCGGTGACGCCTCAACGCTTCCTTTCCCCCGCGCCGCCCTTTCGCCTATATGTCGCGCGACGGATTCATCGGCGCCGGGACGGCGCGTGCGGGAGACACCTGATGGGCATCGGCGCTTGGTGGCATTGGCTGATCGTGGCGATCGTGGTGCTGCTGCTGTTCGGCGGCAAGGGCAAGCTGTCGGGTCTGATGGGCGATGCGGCCAAGGGCATCCGCGCCTTCCGCGACGGGCTGAAGAACGACGACGACGGCGCCGCCAAGGAGAAGGACGCCGCCGCCCTGCCGCGCACCGACGCGGAGCGCGAAGACCTGAAGCGCTGATCGCGCGATCCTCCCGCCGCTCTGAAAGCCCCCGCCCATGCTGCCTGGAATCGGCGCGTCCGAGCTCGTCGTGATCGCCGCGGCCGCCCTGATCGTGGTCGGGCCCAAGGATCTGCCGCTGCTGATGCGCAAGGTCGGCCAGTTCATCGGCCGCATGCGCCTGATGGCGGCCGAGTTCCGGGCCAGCTTCGACGAGATGGCGCGCCAGTCGGAGCTGGACGAACTGCGCAAGGAGGTCGAGGCGCTGCGCCGCGGCGATCCGGTCGCGCCGCTCAGGGACGAGTTCGAGCCGACCCTGCGCGAGATCGGGCGCGACCTGAACGAGCCGGTGGCGCATACCCCGATTCCTGAGACCGGCGACGTTCCAAGTCCCGACTGGGCCGAGGACCTCGTGCCGGTCGCCGACCCGTCTCACGTGGCCGAGATCGCGCCGGAAGCGCCGCCGCCCCCGCCGAAGAAGCCCCGCCGCAAGAAGGCCGTCCCGTGAGCGCTTACGACGACGAAGCCGAGATCGAGGCGTCGCGCGCGCCGCTGCTGGATCACCTGATCGAGCTGCGCTCGCGGCTGATCGTCTGCGTGGTCGCGGTGATCGCGGCCTTCTTCCTGTGCTTCGCCTTCGCCCGCGACATCTACCTGTTCCTGCTGGAGCCGTTCGAGGTGGCCGCGCGCCTGCTGGCCGCGCAGAAGGCGATCGGCGAGAACCACGGGCCGTTCGACCTGGTGCTGGCCATGATCGGCCGCATCGAGGTTCCGCAGGCCACCGAGGACCTGAGGCTGGTGTTCACCGCGCCTCTGGAGTTCTTCTTCACCAAGATGAAGCTGGCCGGTTTCGGGGCGGTGGTGCTGAGCTTCCCGGTGATCGCCTGGCAGCTGTACCGGTTCGTGGCGCCGGGGCTGTACCGCAAGGAACGCGGCGCCTTTGCCCCGTTCCTGCTGGCCGCGCCCATGCTGTTCCTGCTGGGCGCGGCGCTGGTCTACTACCTGATCCTGCCGATGGTGCTGTGGTTCTCGCTCTCCCAGCAGATCAGCACGGCCGGGGTGACGGTGGAGCTGCTGCCCAAGGTGTCGGACTACATGACCCTGGTCACGACCCTGCTGCTGGCCTTCGGCTTGTGCTTCCAGTTGCCGGTGGTGCTGGCGCTGCTGGGCCTGGCGGGGATCGTCAGCTCGCAGATGCTGCGCGCCGGGCGCCGCTACGCCATCGTCGCGGTGTTCGTGGTCGCCGCGGTGGTCACCCCGCCCGATCCGATCAGCCAGCTGATGCTCGCGGTGCCGATCGTGCTGCTCTACGAGATCTCGATCTGGATCGTCCGGGCCATCGAGGGCCGGCGTCCTGCGGAAGAAGCCGTCGCCTAGAGCACGCCCGCGCGGAGCACGTCGTGGACGTGCAGTATGCCGACCGGCCGCTCGTCCTCGACCACGAACAGCACGGTGATGCGGCTGTCGTTCATCAGCTTCAGCGCCTCGCCGGCCAGCATGTGCGGATGCGCGGTCTTGGGCGAAGGGGTCATCACCTCGCCGGCGGTGTGGGAGAGCAGGCCCTCCATGTGCCGGCGCAGGTCGCCGTCGGTGATCACCCCGGCCAGGCGGCCGTCGGCGTCGGTCACGCCCACGCAGCCGAAACGCTTTTCGGTGATGCGCAGCAGCGCCCGCTGCATCGGCGCGGACGCCTCTATCAGCGGCAGCTCCTCGCCCGCGTGCATCAAGTCGGCGGCCGTGCGCAGCACCGCCCCCAGCTTGCCGCCGGGGTGATAGACGCGGAAATCGACGGCGGTGAACCCGCGCCGCTCCAGCAGCGCCACCGCCAGGGCGTCGCCCAGCGCGATCTGCAGGGTGGTGGAGGTGGTCGGCGCGTCCACGCCCTCGGCCGCCTCCGCCGCATTCGGCAACAGCAGCAGCACGTCGGACGCCCGGCCCAACGCGCTGTCGGCCCGCGAGGTCATGCCGATCAGCGGGATGCCGAACCGCTTGGCGTAGGCGACCACGTCGGCCAATTCGCGGGTCTCGCCGGACTTGGACAAAGCCAGCACCGCGTCGTCGCGCCCGACCATGCCCAAGTCGCCGTGGCTGGCCTCGGTGGCGTGGACGAACAGGGCGGGCGTGCCGGTCGAGGCCAGGGTGGCGGCGATCTTGCGCCCGACGTGGCCGGACTTGCCCACGCCGGTGCAGACCACCCGACCCTTGACCGCGTGCAGAACCTCGACCGCCTGCGAGAACGGGCCGTCCAGCTGCGAGGCCATCAGCGACAGGGCGTCGGCCTCGGCCGCCAGCACCCGGCGGCCGACCGCGGCGGCGTCGAAGCCCGAGCCGCTCACGGCTGCGGACCCTGGCGCAGCGGCGGGGCGGCCTCGGCGCGGGCGGCCTCCTCGCGCTCGGCCTGGACGTAGGCGGGCGTCTCGACCGGCTTGCCGAACGGGGCGGGAGAGCGCCGCCCCTGTCCCTGCGGCCACACCAGGGCCAGCAGGATCATGGCCGCGGCCAGCAGAATCGTCGAAGCGAAGAACACCCGGTCGGACATGGAGCGGCGCTATAGCGGCTCGGGGGCGGCGACACAAACCCGTCACGCGGGGCGGCTCCGTTAACTCCTCGCTGACCTCTCGGAAACCCGATCTTCACGCCCGCCGGGGTAGACCTGTCCCATAACGAGCCGGGCCCGGAGAGGTCCGGCCGCTCACGGTCGACAGGGTGTCTCATGGCTAAAACCGTGCTGGTCGTCGATGACGACCCCACGCAACGGCGCTTGATCCAGGCGGTGCTCGACCGGGAGGGATTCCAGGTCGTGCACGCCGAGAACGGCGCCCAGGCGCTGGACCGGCTGACCCAGGGCGGCGGCGCCGACGTGGTGCTGCTGGACCTGGTGATGCCGGGCCTGTCGGGCCTGGACACCCTGAAGGAAGCGCGCGCCGCGGGCGTGCGCACGCCGGTGGTGGTGCTGACAGCGACCGGCGGCATCGAAACCGTGGTCAAGGCGATGCAGGCCGGGGCGCAGGACTTCTTCGTCAAGCCCGCCAGCCCCGAGCGCATCCTGGTCTCCATCCGCAACGCGCTCCAGACCGGCGATCTGGTGGCAGAGGTGGACCGGCTGAAGAAGCACCACTCCGGGCGCACCACCTTCGACGATCTGGTCGGCGACGGCCCGGCCATGCGCATGGTCAAGGCGCTGGGGACGCGCGCTGCCAAGTCGACCATCCCGGTGCTGATCCTGGGCGAAAGCGGCGTCGGCAAGGAGGTGATCGCACGCGCGGTGCACGGCGCCTCCGAGCGCGCCGGCAAGCCGTTCGTGGCGGTCAACTGCGGCGCCCTTCCGGCCAACCTGGTGGAGTCGATCCTGTTCGGCCACGAGAAGGGCTCGTTCACCGGCGCCACCGACAAGCACCTGGGCAAGTTCAAGGAGGCCGACGGCGGCGCCCTGTTCCTGGACGAGATCGGCGAGCTGCCGCTCGACATGCAGGTGAAGCTGCTGCGCGCGCTTCAGGAGAAGGAGATCGACCCGGTCGGCTCCAAGCGGCCGGTCAAGGTCGACGTGCGCATCATCGCCGCCACCAATCGCGACCTGGCCCAGGCCGTGGCCGAAGGGCGGTTCCGCGAGGATCTGTTCTATCGCCTGAACGTCTTCCCGATCGAGGCGCCCACCCTGCGCGAACGGCGCGAGGACGTGCCGGCCCTGGTCGAGCACTTCGTGCGCCGGTTTAACATCGAGGAAGGCAAGCGGGTGGCGGGCGCCGCGCCCGAGACCCTGGCCATGCTCCAGGCCCACGACTGGCCCGGCAACGTGCGCCAGCTGGAGAACGCGGTGTACCGCGCCATCGTGCTGGCGGACGGGCCCTACCTTCAGCCGCACGACTTCCCGGCCATCTCCGGCCTGGCCGTGCCGGTGGAGGCGGCCGCGTCCCAGGAGGCGCCCCCCGCTTCGGCGTTCGAGGCCATGGGCCTGCCGCCCCTGCCCGAGGCGCCGGTACGCATCCTCGACGACCGCGGCCACCTGCGCACGCTGGAGGACATCGAGCGCGACCTGATCCAGCACGCCATCGAGGTCTACGCCGGCCACATGAGCGAAGTCGCGCGCCGGCTCGGGATCGGGCGCTCGACCCTGTACCGCAAGGTGCGCGAGCAGGGGCTGGAAGGGCTGGTCAAGGAGGCGGGCTAGTCAGGGTCGCGGGCGCGGCCGAAACCCTTGCGTTTCGGCTTCTCGCCCTTGGCCTTGGCGGCGATCTCTTTGAGCTTGACCGCCTGCATCATCGACAGCGGGGCGTTGGGGTCGCCTTTTTCAGGATCGCCGAAGGCGCGGCCGTAGGTCTTCACCCGGTCCGCGACGCTGCCCAGGAACTCGTCTTCCCACTCGGACAGGGCGACGCCCGCCTTCTCGGCTGCGCGGCGGGCCTTCTTCAGGGCGTTCAGGGCCGCGCGTTTGGCGGCCGCCCTGCGATCTGGAAGCTTGCGCTTCACAGGCCTCCGATGGCCGACAGATAGAGGTCGATCAGCGCCTCTTCCTCCTGCCGCTTGGCCTTGTCCTGCTTGCGCAGGCGGATGACCTTGCGCAGGATCTTCACGTCGAAGCCCTCGCCCTTGGCCTCGGCGAACACCTCCTTCATGTCGCCCGCGATCGCCGCCTTGTCCTCCTCCAGGCGCTCGATGCGCTCGATGAAGCTCTTCAGCCGCGACTGGGCGGCGGAGGTCATGACGTCGGGATTGGAGGCGAAGGACGCGTCGTCGGCCACGGGAGGCTCCGGGATCAGGATTACGGGCGCGGACGCTAACCATGCCGACCCGCCGCCTCAACGCGTCGAACCCGCGCGCCTGCGGACAGCCGGGTCAAGGCTGTGGATAACCGTGCGCCGGACAGCGAAAAGGCCGCGGATCGCTCCGCGGCCTTTCGGAAGTTCGGCTCAGGCGTGAGGGCCGATCAGCCCTGCTTGGCCTTGAAGCGCGGATCGGTCTTGTTGATCACGTAAACCACGCCCTTGCGACGCACGACCTTGCAGTCGCGGTGGCGGGATTTCAGCGACTTCAGCGAGCTGCGGACTTTCATGACGGGCGCCTCGAAAAAACAAACGCCGCCGTCGCCGGGATCGGCGCCGAGCGGTGCGAGGGCGTGCGTATAGGCGGGCGCCGGGGTGGAGTCAATCTCACGCTTGTGATGGACGCCGTTCATGTTCGCCCGATAATCTCCCGCCCATGAAGCGTCATCTAGGCCTGTTGCTCAGCGTCGCCCTGGTCGGGTGCGCCACCCAGTCCGGCCCGCCGCCCGGCGGCGGAACGAGCCCCGGCACGACCGCTCCGCCCGCGTCCCAGCCCGATCCCGAGCCGTCCCGGCCTCAGCCCTCCACGCCGCCGGCGCCGCAGCCCTCGGCCGAGCAGATGGCGTTCGACGTCTGGCGCGAGGACTTCATCGCTCGCGCGGGCGCGAGTTCGCCGATCCTGCGCCGCGAACTGCAGGGCCTGACCCTCGACCCCAAGGTGATCGAGGCCGACCGCAGCCAGCCGGAGTTCTCCCGCCCGATCGGAACCTACGTGCAGGGCGCGGTCAGCGAGGACCGGATCGCGACCGGGCGTCGCAAGATCACCGAGATCGCCCAACTGCAGACCATCCAGCGCGAGTACGGCGTGCCGGCCGAGGTGATCGTCGCCGTCTGGGCCATGGAGAGCGCCTTCGGCCGCATTCAGGGCGACAACGACACCGTCCGCTCGCTGGCCACCCTCGCCGCCAACGGCCGCCGCCGCGCCTGGGCCGAGACCCAGCTGCTGGCGGCCATGCGCATGATCTCCGAGGGCCACGCCACCCGCGGCCAGATGAAGGGCTCCTGGGCCGGCGCCATGGGCCAGACCCAGTTCATTCCCGAGACCTACCTGGCGCGCGCGGTCGACGGCGACGGCGACGGGCGGCGCGACATCTGGGGCTCGGCCCCCGACGCGCTCGCCTCCACCGCCAACCTGCTGGCCAGGGCCGGATGGCGCGCCGGCCAGAGCTGGCAGGTCGAGGTGACCCTGCCGTCGGGCTTCGACTATTCGCTGCTGGAAGAGCGCCGCGCCGCGCCGTCGTTCTGGGAGGGCGCGGGCGTCCGGCGCGCCGACGGCCGGCCCTTCTCGGCCGCCGACCAGGCGTCGGAGGCGCAGCTGATTCTGCCCGCCGGCGCGGGCGGACCGGCGTTTCTGATCTTCCCGAACCACCACGCGATCCGGGCCTACAACAACTCCGTCGCCTACGCGCTGGGGGTGGGCCTGCTGGCCGAGCGCATTCGAGGCGAAGGCCAGCTGGTCAAGGCCTGGCCGCAGGAGCCCGCCCTGTCGCGCGACCAGCGCATGGACGCTCAGCGGGCGCTGAACGCCCTGGGCTTCCCGGTCGGCGAGATCGACGGGGTGATCGGCTCGGGAACCCGCGCGGCGCTGCGCCAATGGCAGCGCTCAGTGGGCCTGATCGCCGACGGCTATCTGACCGCAGAGCTGGTGGTCCGGCTGAAGGCGCAGGCGGGGCTGTAGCTCGCGCTCCCTTTGGCGCGCGCGCAACGCCGATGCAGAAGGCGCTTGAGGCGGCGCGGCTGGCGTCGCGCCCGGTCACGCCCCCTCCACCGCCGGAGCCTGTCCTCGGGCCGAGCTCTGCTCGGTCCCGTGGGGCGGTCCCCCTCCCCCGCACGCTTCGCTACGGGGGAGGAGCCTCGGCGCCGTCAGTCCCCCGTAGGCGGATCGCCGCCCTCGTCTTCGCCCGAGCCCGTCGGGCTGCCGCCGGAGCCGGTCGTGCCCGTGCCGGTCCCGCCGCTGGTGCCGCTGCCGCCGGTCGGCGCGGTCGAGCTCACGCCCGTTCCGACGCCCGGCTGGGCGTTGACGCTGGTGCCGGTGCGCAGGGAGTCCGCCGTGCTGCCGGGACCCGAAATCCCGAACTGCTGGTCGGCGCGGCCGCTGGCGGTGTCGCTCGCCATCCCCGCCGCCGCGCCGGCGCCGGGCGCGGCCGTGGCTGAGGTCATCATGCCGGACGTCGTCATGCCCGACGTCGTCACGCCCGTAGTCCCGGTCGTGGTCGCGCCCGTCGTGCCCGTGGTCACGCCCGTGGTCCCCGCGGTCGAGTCGTAGCCGCGGAAGGTCGTGGTGGTGCGCGCGTCGGCCATGGCGGTGTCGCCCCAGGCGCCGGGGCCCAGCACCATGTAGCCGCGGCTGTCGCGCCGGCCCGTGGACGCGTCCAGGGCGGCGAACCGCTGTTCGTCCTGCTGGCGGTGCATGGCCATGGTCTGCGGGATCTCGCTCATCGACCAGGCCGCGTCGAGGTGGCTCTGCACCACCGGGCTGGCGGCTGCCGCGACCTGACGCAGCGGCTGGGCCTCGCCCTGGCCTGCATAGCCGGTCTGGATCGCCAGGTTGTTCATGTGGCCGGTGATCTGCTGGCGCATGTACAGGCTGTCGAACTCGCCGGCGGGCGCGTCCCGCAGCGCGGTCAGCATGGCCTGGTGGGCGGGGTCCATCTTCGGCGCGGGAGCCGAGCCCGCCTGCGAGGCCGCCTGCGTCAGCATGGCCGAGGTCTGGGTGTGGTGGTCGATCATCGCCTGGGCGAACTGGCGCACCTCGGCCGATTGCGAGCGCTCAAGCGCCAGCCGGCCGGACTCGATCTCGTACAGGTCGGTGGAGGCGGTCTTGCGCAGATACATCTCGGTCGACACCGCGCCCATCGGCGCGACGGTCACCGCGCTCTGGTGCAGGGAGGCGTGAGACATGCCGGGCGTCGAACCGGCGTGATGGTTCATGGTCGCGGCGGAGTGCTGCTGGCCGGACGTCGAACGGCCCTGTGTCGCGCCCGACGGGATGGCGCCGGAATGGTGCGTGGCGCCGGCCTGGGACGCTTCCGGCTGCAGGGGCGCGCCCTCGGTGTCGCTGAGCGTCTGGGCGCTGGTCACGTTGTTGTGGGTCGCGGGTCCGGGCGTGGCCGGCCCCTGGGTCGTCGTCGACCCCGTCGAGCCGCCCGACTGGGCGAACATGTGGGGGACTTGCGCCAGCACGGGCGCGGTGGCCAGCGCGAAGGCGCTCGCCAGTAGAGCTTTACGAAGCATCGTTCAATCTCCTGCGAGCGGTCGCCCGCTCTCACAAACGCGGCCCCAAAACACGCGCCTGGCAGGAATGGTTGCAGTTTTCATCAAAGCACAGGCATGTACTCGGACTAAGGCTGTGCTTCGTCTTTGCTTTAGGAGGGCTGTCTGAGCGTGGCCGTTTACATGGTCAGGCTTTGGGATCGGGCGTGATCGTCTCGGGCGCGGGCGAGGCGCCGGCCGACCTCAGGCCGCGATGGATCACGGCGTAGGCCAGCATGGCCGCCAGCACGGCGATGTTGGCCAGGAACGGCGTGTCCTCGACCCATTCGTAAAGCGCCACCCCCGCGATCGGCGCGACCAGCCAGCAGGCGCCGCTGACCGCCGTCACCGCGCCGGCGACCGCCCCCTGCTCGCGCGGGCCGACCGCCAGAGAGGCGCCGGCGGTGAAGCCCGGCCGCGCGAAACCGTAGCCCAGGCTCAGCACGCAGAAGCCGATCACCACCGCGAAGTAGCTGGGCGCCAGCGCGGTCATCACGTTGCCGACCAGCGCCAGGCCCGCGCCCCAGCGCAGCAGGTCGCGCGCGCTCAGCCGCATCATGCGGATCAGCCCCCATTGGGCGATCAGCGCCGCCGCCGCTCCGGCCAGCATGGCCAGGCCGATGAACGACTGCGCCTGCGCCGGCGGCATGTGCAGGGCGTCCAGCACATGGAAGCCCAGCACCTGGGTGTTCACCGCCTGGGCGCTGCCGACCAGCAGGGCGTAGATCAGGAAGGGCTGCACGCGCGGGTCGCGCCACACGCCCATCTTCGGCGCCGCCGCCCGGGTCGGCCGCTCGCCGCCCAGCGTCCTGGGCGCGTCGCCCGAGGGCAGGCCCCGCCAGACCACCACCAACACCACCGCCGCCATGATCGCGAAGGCGAACGGCGGGCCTGCGAGACCCACCCCCGGCAGCACGAAGAACGGCGCCAGCGCCGGCCCGACCACCGTGCCCAGCCCGAAGGCGGACGCCAGCAGGGCGAGCGCGTTGGTCCGCTCCGCCCGCCCCGTGCGGTCGGCGACATAGGCCTGGGCCGCCGGCGCCCCGGCCGCGCCGATCAGACCGTGCAAAGAGCGGGCGACCGCCATGCCGGCGAAGATCGCCAGCGGCGGCGCCAGGTGATGCAGCCCCGCCAGCACCACCAGGCCGAACAGGAACATCGACACCACGAAGCCGGACAGCCCCAGCATGATCAGCGCCTTGCGCCCGCGCCGGTCCGACTGCTCCGCCCAGAACGGCGAGCTGACCGTCCAGAACAGGGCCGACAGGGCGAACACCGAGGCGATCAGGGTGTCCGAAACCCCGATCTCGCGCCCGATCGCCGGCAGCACCGTGACCAGCGCGTTGCCCCCGGCCGCCATGGTCATCAGGGCGGCGAAGACGATGGCGAAGGCGCGGTTCTTGGGGACGGATCGGACGGGCATGGAAGCGCGTACTTTAACACGCTTCGCGCCGCCCCCGTCACCCCGGCTCCGCTTCGCCGGCTTGCGCCCGCGCCGGGCTTGAGGCCCTAATGCCGCGCGGGCCGGGGAGGGCGCGGATGACGGCGACGACGGACGAGCAGCCGGCGGGCATAGTGATGCCGCCGGCGCCGAAGGGGCTGCTGATCGCGGCGGCGATGGGCAACATCCTGCCGCTGGTCGGGGTGGTGTTCCTGGGGTGGGACTCCTTCCTGGTGCTGCTGTCCTACTGGATCGAGACGATCGTGCTGGGCGCCGTGACCCTGCTCCGCATGATCTCGGCCGGCGCGACGAGGGGCGGTCTCAGCCTGGCGACGCTGCTGTTTCTGGCGCCGTTCTTCATCCTGCACTTCGGCCTGTTCTGCACGGTGCACGGCACCTTCCTGTACGCGATCTTCGCCGACGGTCTGGGGAGCGGGGCGGATTCCGACGCGATCGTGGAGCGGACGCTGAAGGTGCTGACCTGGAACGAGGGGTTCCGCTGGTCGGTGCTGGCGGTGGTCGCCATCCACCTGGTCGCGCTGGCGATCACCACGGTGCGCAACAAGGGCTGGCGAGAGGTGGAGCCGATCGCCCTGATGTTCGAGCCCTACGGCCGGGTAGTGGTGCTGCACCTGGTGATCATGGCCGCGGCGCTGCCGGTGATGCTGATGGGCGAGCCCGCCTGGGGGGTGATCCTGCTGCCGCTGATCAAGATCGGGCTGGACGCCCAGGGCCTGTTCCGCAAGACCGGGCCGGAGCTGCAAACGGGTATGGAGAGCATCGAAAAGGCGCTGAAGCGGAGGCTGGCGAGCGATGGAAGCTGAGACGCAGACGACGGCGCTGATCACCAACGACGCCGTGGTGCTGGGGCTTCTGGCCCTGATCCTTGGGGTGGTGTTCTGGACCTCGAGCCGCCAGGGGCCGTTCTGGCCGCGGTTCTACGCGATCTTTCCGCCGATCCTGCTCTGCTATTTCTTGCCCTCGCTGCTGACGACCTTCGGAGTAGTCGATCCGGAGGAGTCGCAGCTCTACTTCGTCGCCTCCCGCTTCCTGCTGCCCGCCGCCCTGGTGTTGCTGACCGTTTCGGCCGACCTGCGGGCGACCGCGGCGCTGGGACCCAAGGCGCTGATCCTGTTCTTCACCGGGACGCTGGGGGTCATGATCGGCGGGCCGGTGGCGCTTTTCCTCACCAGCCTGGTCGCGCCGGAACTGGTCGGCGGCGCGGGGCCGGAAGCGGTATGGCGCGGCATGGCGACGGTGGCGGGGTCGTGGATCGGCGGTTCGGCCAACCAAGCGGCCCTGTTCGAGATCTTCGAGGTCGATCCGGACGTGTTCTCGATCTGGATCGCGGTGGACGTGATCGTGGCCAACGTCTGGATGGCGATCGTGCTTTGGATCGCCGCCAACCAGGTCAAGGTGGACCGCTGGCTGAAGGCCGACCGCAGCGCGGTGGACGCGGTGCGCGCCAAGGCCGAGGCCTACGAGAGCGAGCACGCGCGCATCCCGACGGCCGCCGACCTGATCTTCGTGCTGGCGGTCGGCTTCGCGGCGGTCGGCCTGGCGCACTGGGGCGGCGACTGGCTGGCGGCCTACTTCAAGGCCGAGCACCCGCGGCTCGCGGCCCTGTCGCTGGACTCCAGCTTCTTCTGGCTGGTGGTGATCGCCACCGTGATCGGGGTGGTGCTGTCCTTCACGCCCGCGCGGCGGCTGCAAGGGGTGGGCGCGTCCAAGGTCGGCACGGTGTTCGTCTATGTGCTGGTGGCCACCGTCGGACTGAACATGAACATCCGCGCGATCGTCGAGCAGCCGCAGTACTTCCTGATCGGCGCGCTGTGGATGACGATCCACGTGGCCCTGGTTGTGCTGGTCGCCAAGCTGATCCGCGCGCCCAGCTTCTTCCTGGGCGTGGGCAGCATGGCCAACATCGGCGGGGCGGCGAGCGCGCCGGTGGCGGCGGCGGCGTTTCATCCGTCGCTGGCGCCGGTCGGCGTGCTGCTGGCGGTGCTTGGCTATATCGTGGGCACCTTCGGCGGCTGGGTGACGGGGCTGATCATGGCCCAGATCGCGCCGGTCTGAGCCGCGCGCTTGCGAGCGCGCCCCGGTCCGCTTAACCCCGGCGCATGAGCGACACCGACCTGGCCGCGCCGTGCGTGATCCTGAACGAGCCGCAGCTGGCCGAGAACATCGGCGCGGTCGGGCGGGTGATGGCCAATTTCGGCCTGTCGGACCTGC
>DASPKD010000104.1:0-5061 GCA_035628275.1 Caulobacteraceae bacterium
CTTCAGCGCCGCGGTGGTGATCGCCACCCCGGCCGCGTCGTCCACCGCGCCGGTGCCGAGGTCCCAGGAGTCCAGGTGGCCGCCGATCACGATCACCTCGTCGGGCTTCTCGCGCCCGCGCACCTCGCCGACCACGTTCTGCGAACGGCCGGGCGCGGGGTCGGAGGCGGTCGAGAACAGGCGCAGCCGCAACGGCTGGTCCTTGGGCCCCCGCTCGGCGATGCGGCGCAGTTGATCGGCGTCGGGCGGCGATATGGCGAAGGACGGGATGGCGCCTTCGCTGCGACGGGTGGAGCCGGTGTGCGGGAAGCGGTGGTCGTGGGTGCCCAGCGAGCGCAGCACGAAGGCGACCGCGCCCTTGGCCTTGGCCGTGTCCGGCCCTTGCGAGCGAATGGCCGAGGTCGCGCCGTAGCCCGCCCCCGTCTGAACCCGCGCGGTCTCCTGCAGCACCACCGCGATCTTGCCGTTCAGCGACCCGGTCGGGGCGGCCTGCAGGTCCGCATAGGTCTCGAACAGCGCCGCCTCGGCCTCGATCCCGCCGGGCGGGGTGGCGGGCGAGCCGCCGAGCGCGTTGACCACCAGCGGCTGGCGGAAGGGCGCGGTCACCTCGGCGCTCTCCTGGCCCCGCGTCCAGCCCTGGAGCGGGAAGTCCTCGACCGCGACGTTGACGAAACCCAGGCGCTTCAGCTCCTGCGCGCCCCACTCCGCGGCACGGCGCTCGGATTCCGAACCCGCCATGCGCGGGCCGAAGCGGGTGGTGATGTCCTCCACCAGGCCGTAGGCGATCGACCCCTTCAGCGCCTGGTCGCGTAGCCGCGCGGCGACGACGTCGGGCGCGGGCTTAGGCGCCGGCGCGGCGGCCCGGGCCGCGCCCTTGGGCCTGCGGAACGGCGAGGCGGCGTCGGCAACGGGCGGGGCGGCGAGCGAGACGGCCAGGCCGGCGAGCAGGGCGAGGCGGAAGGCGGGGCGAGACACGTAAGAAGCTCCAGCAGGCGGCACGGCGCGACCCTATGCGGGCGGGCGCCGGCGGAGCAAGGCTGTCAGCGGGCGATCCGCTTCGCCGCCCGCACCGCGGCGTCGGTCAGCGCCTCGGCCAGCAGCCCCACCGCCAGCCCTCCGGCCACGTCCAGCGGGTAGTGGGCGCCGCGCGGCACCTGAACCAGGGCGATCGCCGCGGCGGCCGGGGCGGCGGCGACGCCCGCGCGGGGATAGACCCGCGACAGCGCCCGCGCCACCGCGACCGACCCGGCGGTATGGCCGGAGGGGAAGGAGTTCCACGGCCCCTCGTCCGGGCCTCCGGCCATGGTCTGGTAGCGCCCCTGCTCCATCAGCACGTGCGGCCGGGTGCGCGAGACCGCCTTCTTCACCCGCCCCTTCAGCAGGGTGGCCAGCGCCATGGCCGCCAGCATCCGCACGCCGGCTTCGGACAGGCGCGGATTCCGCGTGACGAGCCCCGCCGCCAGCACCGCGCCGGATAGGGCGAACAACGGCGGCTGGTCGCCGAGTTCGCTGAGCTTTCCGAGCACGCGGACCGCCGGATGGTCGCGCCAGCGGCCGAGCTCCTCGGCGGCGGCGATGTCGGCCTGTTCGAGCGGGTGGGCGTCGGCGACGCCGGGGCGCGGATCGGTCTGCATTTCGGTCATGAGCCGCCAACGCGCGGCCCCCGCAGGCCGATCCCGGTGTATGGAACTCGCTGATGACCCTGCCCTCCTCCCCCGCCGCCCTGCGCAACCGCGCCCCGATCCTGGACGTGCTGCGCCCGAGCCTGCCCGAGCGCGGGCGGGTGCTGGAGCTGGCCGCGGGAACGGGCGAGCACGCGGTGTTCCTGGCCGGCGCCCTGCCCGGCCTGGACTGGTTGCCGACCGACCACGACGCCGAGGCCCTGGCTGTCGTCGACGCCCGCCGCGCCGCCGAGGGCCCGCCGAACCTGCGCCCCGCCGAACGGCTGGACGCGACCGACCCCTCCACCTGGCCGCCGGGCCCGTTCGACGCCGTGGTCTGCATCAACATGATCCACATCGCCCCATGGTCGGCGGCGGAAGGGCTGATGCGGCTGACGGAGCGGGTGCTGGCGCCGGGCGGGTTGCTGTATCTGTACGGTCCCTATCGCGAGGACGGCGTGCCGACCGCGCCCAGCAACGAGGCGTTTGACGCCAGCCTGAGAGCCCGCGACCCGGCCTGGGGCCTGCGCCGACTGGAGGAGGTCGGCGCCCTGGCGCAAGCCAGCGGCCTGGCCTTGCAGGAGCGCCTGGATATGCCGGCGAACAATCTCAGCCTTCTGTTCCGCAGGGCGTAGAGCGGCCGACGTACGCGCCAGAGGAAATTGTTGCAAACAGCTCCGCCGCCCCCTACTCGGTCAGGTGAATTTCACCTCCTCAGACGCCGCGGAAGCAAAGCCTTGGCCGAAACCCTCGATCCGGTGGATGCGAAGATCCTGGACCTGATCCAGAACGACGCCGGGCTGTCGGTGGCGGAGATCGCCGAGCGGGTGGGGCTGTCGCCCTCGCCCTGCTGGCGGCGGATCAAGCGGCTGGAGGAGACAGGCGTGATCCGGGGGCGGGTGACGCTGCTCGACTCCGAGCGGCTGGGCCTGGGCTTCGAGGTCTGGGCGACGGTGAAGCTGACCCTGCCGACCAAGGACAACCTCGACGCCTTCGAGCGCGCGGTCGCCGACTGGCCGGAGGTGGTGCAGTGCGCCACCGTCACCGGGCGCGAGGACTACGTGCTGCGCATGATCACCAGCGACATTCACGCCTTTGACAACTTCATGCGCGAGAAGCTGCTGTCGCTGGGGCTGGTGTCGGACGTGGAGAGCCACATCGTCATTCGCGGCGTGAAGAACACCACGGCCGTGCCGCTGAGCCTGGTCAGCCCGCACGTCGGCTGACGCGGGAGAACGCCTTGAAGCTTCGCACCCTGTTGATTTCGGGCCTCGCCGCCTGGTCCTTGTCCGGCGCGGCCGGGGCGGAAACCGACCTGGAGGCGTTCCGGCGGCTCAGGTCGCAAGGCGTCGCGGCGGTCAACGCCGGCGACTATCGCGCCGCCGACGCCCGGCTGGCGGAGGCGGACGCGCGGGTGAAGAACCACCCGGGGCTGGTGCTGCTGCGGGCCCGGGTCAAGGCCGCCGGGGGCGACTACGCCGGCGCGATCGAGCAACTGGACCGCTACGCCCGCATGGGCCTGAGCGCCGACCTGGACAGCGACGAGGCGTTGGCCGGGATCGAGGCGGAGACCGGCTATCCGGCGCTGGCCCGTAGGCTCGCCGCCAACGCCCGGCCGGTCGGCCCCCTGAAGGAGGACGGCCGGCTGCAGGGGCCGTACCTGGCCGAGAGCGTGGTCTGGGACCCCTCCGCCAAGCGCCTGCTTATCTCCGGCGTCCACGCCCGCACCATCGTCCAGATCCGCGGCGGAAACCTGTCGCGCTTCCTGTCGCTCGATCCCTCGGTCGGCGGCGTGACGGGGATGGCGATCGATCCGGACGGGCGCACCCTGTGGGCCGCGTCCGCCTTCCCGGCGCCGGTGAAGGACCGGGCGGACGGCGACCAGGCGCGTTCCGCCCTGCTGAAGATCGACCTGAAGTCCGGGAAGGCGCTGCGCCGCTTCGAGGCGCCGGCCGGCCCCGCGACGCGCAACTTCGGCGACCTGGCGGTCGGCCCGGACGGGGCGGTGTACGTCTCGGACTCCGCCGCCGGAGAGGTGTTCCGTCTGAAGCCAGGGGCCGAGGCGCTGGAGGTGCTGGTTCCGGCCGGCGTGCTGGGCTCGCCGCAAGGCCTGGTGGTAGGCCCGGACGGGGCCCGGCTGATCGTGGCCGACTACGCCTCGGGCCTGCACGTCGTCGACCTGCGGACCGGCGCGGTCGCCGCAGCGCCGCAACCGGACGACGCCGGCCTGCTCGGCGTCGACGGGCTGGTGCGCGACGGCGACGCCCTGATCGCCTTCCAGAACGGGGTGACACCGCACCGGGTGCTGCGCCTGCAGCTCGACGCCGGCTTCGCCGCGGTGACCGGGTGGAGCGTGCTGGCCTCGGCCGTGCCGGACCTGGAGGAGCCCACCACCGGCGTGGTGGTCAGCCGCGACCTGGTGTTCGTCGCCCGCAGCCAGTGGAGCGATTTCAAGCCGGACGGCTCCTTGCGCCGCGACCCTCCGGGCGACGCGGTGATCGCCCGGCTGAGACTGCCCTGACCCGGTGGCCGCCCCGCCTCTGATCGTCACCGCCGCGCTCGACGAGGCTTCGTTCGAGTGGTTCGACGCCCTGCGGCGAGCGCACTTCCCGCCCGAGCGGAACGTGGTCCCGGCGCACCTGACCCTGTTCCACGCCCTGCCGGGCGAGCACGAGGCGGCTGTGGCGGAGGCGTTGAAGCAGGCCTGCGCGGGCGCCGCGCCGATGCGCCTTCAGGTGACCGGGCCGTGGTCGCTGGGCCGCGGCGTCGCCTACCGGATCGCCTCGCCGGAGCTGGAGCGCCTGCGTTCCGATCTGGCCGAGCGGTTCGCGCCGTGGCTGACCGCCCAGGACCGCGCGCCCTTCCGCCCGCACGTCACCGTGCAGAACAAGGTCGATCCCGAGACCGCGCGCCGCCTGCTGGAGACGCTCCAGGCCGGATTCGGGCCGTTCGAGGCGGAGGCCGACGGGCTGCTGGTCTGGCGCTACCGGGGCGGTCCCTGGGAGGCGGTCGGGCGCGTGCCGTTCGGCTGAGCGCCCGCCGCGCAGCGTTGCTTTTCGCCACCCGCCCCTTGAGCGAAGCCGCCGGGCGGGCCATGTAGCCGCCGCTGGATTTGAAGGGGCGCGGGCATGGCTGATCAGGCGACCGACGGGCGTCCGCTCGTCTTCGAGGATCTGGTCGAGTACCTGGCCTCCGGCTGCAAGCCGAAGAGCGAATGGCGCATCGGCGCCGAGCACGAGAAATTCGGCTTCGACCTGACCACCCTGCGCCGGCCGCCCTACGAGGGGCCGTCGGGGATCAAGGCCATGCTCGACGGCCTGACCCGCTTCGGCTGGACGCCGGTGCTGGAGGGCGAGCACGTGATCGCGCTGGAGCGCGGCATGGCCTCGATCAGCCTGGA
>DASPKD010000105.1:0-14212 GCA_035628275.1 Caulobacteraceae bacterium
GGACGCGAAGAACACCGCGGCCAGGGACAGCTTCGGCGTCCCGGAGATGGTGACCAACATGCAGCGCGCCAGGATCGCGCGCTGGCAGCAGACGGCCGTCTGGGCCCTGGCCCTGTTCGCGGTCTGCGGCTGGCGGCAGGCTCTGGCCTGGACCGTCGCCTGCGTCGGCTACGCCCTGCTGCGCGGAAAGCTGGAGGCCTGGTCGCTGGCGCGGTTGCGGTCGGCCGACCCGGGCGGACGCTTCACCTATACGGCCGCCGCCGTGGTCGGCGCCTCGGTCTGCGCGGCGGCTCCGGTGCTGGCATGGAACTCCGGCCATGCGTTCGGGCACAGCATGGCGCTGGTCATGCTGATCTCGGCCTATCTGGTCACGCTCACGCAGTTCTCGTCCTCGCCCCGTCGGTTCCTGACCGTCACCGCGCCCTATTCGGTGGTGGTGCTGGGCCTGCTGACCGGCCTGACGGCGGAGGGCCGGCCGGTCGCCTTTCTGGCGGGCATGGGGGTGCTCTACTCGGCGGTCGCCTTCGCCTTGGTCTACGGCCACATCGCCCACCGCCGGATGCGGCTGGCGCAGCTGCGGCAAAAGCGGCTGATCCGCGCCCTGGAGCGCGCCCGCGACCGCGCTCAATCGGCCGAGCGGGAGCACGCCGCAGCGCTGAACAAGCTGCGCGAGGCGGTGGCGGCCATGCCGGCAGGCCTGGCTTTCTACGACTCCGACGACCGGCTGACGATCTGGAACGAACGGTACGCCGACGCCGGCGGCGAGTTCGCCCGCCACCTCGTCGTGGGCCAGACCTTCCGCGAGCTCTGCGAGATCAACGTGGCCGCCGGCGCCCACCCCGAGGCGCTCGGCCGCGAGGAAGAATGGATCGAGGCGCGCCTGGCGCAGCGCCGCGCCTGCACTGAAGGAATCGAGCAGCAGTTCTCCGACGGGCGCTGGTTCCAGGTCGAGGACAAGCGCTTGTCCGACGGCGGCACGGTGTCGATCATCCTCGACATCACCGAGCTGAAGCGTCGCGAAAAGACCCTGGAGCAGGCGCGCGACCAGGCCGAAGCCGCCAACCGCGCGAAGTCCGATTTCCTGGCGATGATGAGCCACGAACTGCGCACGCCGATGAACGGGGTGCTGGGCATGGCCCACGCCCTGTCGGGCACGGGGCTGGAGCCCAAGCAGCGGACCTACGTCGACACCATCATCAGGTCCGGCGACGGGCTTATGGCGGTGCTGAACGACATCCTGGACCTGTCCAAGATCGAGGCCGGCAAGATGGAGCTGGCGCCCGACACCGTGGACATGCACGACCTGGTCGAGCAGGCCTGCGAGCTGTGGCGACGCGGGGCGGAGGACAAGCGGCTGGCCTACGGCTTCGAGATCGCGCCGGACACCCCGCGCTGGGTGAAAGCCGACCCGACGCGGCTGCGCCAGATCCTGCTCAACCTGATCTCCAACGCCATCAAGTTCACCGACAGCGGCCACGTGCGGCTGGCGGTCGGGCGGGCGGCGGACGGGGCGGTGACCCTGGCGATCCAGGACACCGGGCCGGGCATCCCCCGCTCGGTGCGCGCCAAGCTGTTCGACAGCTTCACCCAGGCCGACGCCGGCGTCGCCCGCAGCCACGGCGGCACCGGCCTGGGCCTGGCCATCTCGCGCAAGCTGGCGCGGATGATGGGCGGCGACATCGAGATCCGCAGCCGCGTCGGCCGCGGCTCTACCTTCACCGTGCGCCTGCCGCTGGAGGAGACCGTCGCACCCGGGGCCGCCGGCACGGCCGTCCCGGAGGCGGCGCCGGACATGCTGTCGATCCTGGTGGCCGAGGACAACCCGACCAACCGGGCGGTCATCCGCGCCCTGCTGGAGTCCACCGGCTGGGAGGTGCACGTGGTCGAGGACGGGTCCGAGGCGCTCGAAGCGCTGCGCACGCGCGGCTTCGACCTGGTGCTGATGGACGTGCACATGCCGGTGATGGACGGGGTCACCGCGGTGAACCACATCCGCCGCGGCCAGGCCGGCCGGCGCGACATCCCGGTGATCGCGCTCACCGCCGACGCCATGGCGGGCGATCGCGAGCGGCTGATGGCCGAGGGTTTCGACGACCACGTCGCCAAGCCGATCCGCCCCGACGAACTGCTGCGCGCCATCCTGACCATCCTGGCCGAAGCCTTCGAGGACGAACCGCAAGCGCTCAGCGCCTGAGCAGGCTTGTGCGACCTCGTCGCCGGGTCAGGCCAGCATCCCCAGCTTCGCTTCCAGCGCGGCCATGTCGGCCGGGAGCGGCGTCTCGAACCGCAGGGGCTCGCCGGTGACCGGGTGGACGAAGCCCAGCACCGCTGCGTGCAGCGCCTGGCGTTTCAGGCCCGCCGCCTCCATCGCCGCCTTCACCGGCGCGGCCGGAGCGCCGGAGCCGTAGAGCGGGTCGCCCAGGCACGGGGCGCCGCGGTGGGCCAGGTGCACGCGGATTTGGTGGGTGCGGCCGGTCTCCAGCCGGCAGGACACCCGCGCCGCCAGCGGCTTGGCCTCCGGCCCGAACACCCGCTCCGCCGCGTAGCGGGTCAGAGCCTCGCGCCCGCCGGACTTCAGCACCGCCATCTTCTTGCGATCCGAGGACGAGCGGCCGATTCGGGTCTCCACCACGCCCCGGCGCGGGTGCGGCGCGCCCCGGGTCAGGGCGACGTAGGCCCGCTCGATGTCGTGGGCGGCGAACAGGGTGGAGAGGCCTGAGTGCGCCGCGTCGGTCTTGGCCGCGACCATCACGCCGGACGTGTCTTTGTCCAGGCGGTGCACGATCCCCGGCCGCGCCACCCCGCCGATCCCCGACAGCGACCCGGCGCAACGGGCCAGCAGGGCGTTGACCAGGGTGCCGGTCTCGCTCCCGGGCGCGGGGTGGGCGGCCATGCCGGCGGGCTTGTCCACCACGATCAGGTGCGAGTCCTCGAAAAGCACCGTCAGCGGGATCGATTCGGGCTGCGGATCGGCCGGCAGGGGCGCGGGCACGCTCAGCAGGTAGACCCCCGGCGCCGCCTTGGCCGAGCCCGAGGCGATCACCGTACCGCCCCGCGACAGCGCCCCCTCCTCGATCAGCGCCTGGATGCGGGCGCGGGACAGGTCGGGCGCCTTGTCGGCCAGCGCCTTGTCCAGCCTGACGCCCGCGTCGGCTTCGGTCAGCACGATCTCCCTGTCGCAAGAATGCAACAGATCGGGCTCGGCTGCGTCGTCATAGCTCATGTAGGGGATCACAAGCCTGTCATAGCGTGGCCGTATCAGCACGCACACACGGTCCTTAACGGAAGGACCCGGGGGGAAACAGATGTTCAAGCTCACCAGGAAGGCGGCTTTGATGGCCGCCGCCGCCTCGGCCGCCCTGGCCTTCGCCGCGCCCGCCCTCGCACAGGAAGAGGATACCGGCGAAGGCGAGGAGATCGTCGTCACCCTGCAGAAGCGCGAGCAGGCGATCCAGGACGTGCCCGCCGCGGTCACCGCCTACAACGGCAGCTTCCTCGAGGACCTCGGCGTCACCGAGTTCTCGGAGCTGGCGGCCTTCGTGCCGGGCTTCGAGGTGCAGTACCAGTCCCCCAACAACCCCGGCTTCGTGATGCGCGGCATCACCTCCGACAACCTGGAGGCCACCAACGAGCCCCGCGTGTCGGTGTTCCAGGACGGCGTGTCCATCTCCCGCGCCACCGGCGCCTATGTCGAGCTGTTCGACATCGAGCGGGTGGAAGTGGCCAAGGGTCCGCAATCTACCCTGTTCGGCCGCGGCGCCCTGATCGGCGCGGTCAACATCATCCAGAACAAGGCGCGGGCCGGCCAGTTCGACCTGGGCGGCGCGGTCGAGGTCGGCGATTTCGACGCCTTCCGCCTCGACGGCATGATCAACATTCCCTTGGGCGAGCAGGCGGCCCTGCGCCTGTCGGGCCGGATCAAGCAGCGCGAGGGCTACGTCGAGAACGTGCTGGGCGGCGACGCCTTCAACTCGATCGACACCCAGGCTTTCCGCGCGGTGTTCAGCGTCCGTCCCGCTGACGACGTCAGCATCGACGTGATCTACAACCACCAGACCGACGAGCCGACCGCCACCGCCTTCAAGTCCCAGACGGTGCTGCCGGCCGACCCGACCACGGGCGCGGTCCTGGCCGGGCAAGGCGCCTCGGAAGGCGCGGCCCTGGCGGCCGGGGCCGGGTTCGGCAAGGGCCTGGGCACCGAGCGCAAAGTCGACGGCCTGACCGTGTTGACCGAGATCGGCCTGACCGAAGCTTTCACGCTGAACGCTGTCACCTCGCTGCGCAGCTTCGAGGCCAGCGAGGTCGGGGACGCCGACGGCATCTCGCTCGGCCTGCTGACCTTCGATCGCCAGACGGAGGGCGAGCAGTTCAGCCAGGAGGTGCGGCTGGGCTACGACGGCGGCGGCGCCTTCTCCTGGTTCGCCGGCGTCAACTTCTTCAAGGAGGAGGGGACCGACGGCTCGCCGGTGCAGTTCGACGAACGCATCGGCCTGGCCCAGATCGCCGGCCAGCTGAACGGCGCCGCCGCCGGCACCGGCCTTCCCGCCAACCGGCACGCGCCGCTGGCCCTGTTCGGCAACACCATGTTCACCGGCGCGCTCGTGCAGGGACTGGTGTTCCAGCTCAGCAACGGCAACGTCCTGCTGTCGAACGCCCAATCGCAGGCGATCGCCGCGAACCTGAAGTCCGGCCACAAGGAGCGGCAGTTCAACGGCCAGGAGCTGACCTCCTGGGACGTGTTCGCCGACTTCACCTTCAAGGCGTCCGAGCGTCTCGAGTTCAGCCTCGGCCTGCGGCACACCGCCGACGAGAAGGACGTGACCTACGAGTCGTCCGTGCTGAACGGTCGCTCGATCCTGGGCGGGGTGATCGGCTCGGCGCAGCTGGCGTCCAGCGGCAACCCCGTGGCCGTGGGCCAGGCCAACGCCCTGCTGGGCGCCCTGGCGGTTCCCGGCGCGGCGAACATTCCTCAGAGCATTATGTACCCGGTGCCGCTGTTCGGCCTGACCTTCCAGCCGACGGCCAACAACGGCGACGTGAACACCTTCTCCAACGAGGATTCCGGCGCGACCTGGCGTCTGACCGGCCTGTACCGGGCCAACGACGAGTGGAACGTCTACGCCAACTACGCCCGCGGCCGGCGGCCCGAGGCGGTCGGCGCCACCTCGCCGGCCGCGCCCGGCGGCGCCGCCACCTTCACCCTGGTGCCGGCCGAGACGGTCGACAGCTACGAGGTCGGCGCCAAGTACGAGGCGAACGACCGCCGCCTGCGCTTCGACGGGGCGGTGTTCTACTACAAGTACGAGAACTTCCAGACCATCGAGCAGATACTGACCACCTTCGTCCCCACCAACGCCGGCGAGGCCACGGCCTACGGCTTCGAGGGTCAGATGTTCTGGCGGGCGGCGTCGAACGTCGATCTGTTCGGGACCTACGGCTACAACCACGCCCGCTTCGAGTCCGGCGCGCGCGAGGGCAACCAGTTCCGCCTGTCGCCCGACCACAGCTTCTCGATCGGCTCTTCGGTGCGCCTGCCGCTGTTCGGCGGCGAGCTGGACTTCCGCCCGACCTACACTTGGCAGTCGAAGGTGTTCTTCGACGACAACAACGACCGGCCGGAGTTCCAGACGGCCGCCTCACAGTTCGTCGCCGACACCGTCCAGGACGAGTTCCAGGAGGCCTACGGCCTGCTGAACCTGCGGCTGGCCTATTCGCCGGCGGCCGGTCCGTGGAAGCTGGAAGCCTTCGTCGAGAACGCGCTGGACGAGGAATACATCACCGACGCGGGCAACACCGGCGACGCATTGGGCCTGCCGAGCTACATCGCCGGCCCGCCGCGGATGTGGGGCGTGGCCTTCACCGTTCGGTACTGATGCAGGCGTCCTCCCTCCCTTTCTGGGGAGGGACGGCCGTGAAGCGGCCAGAGTAGGGAAGTCCGCGAGGGCTTCCCCACCCGGTCCCTTCGGGACCACTCTCCCCATGAAGGGGAGGGAGCGAAAGGGTTGACGCCATGACTCTCGACCGCCGCCGCGCCCTCGCCCTGGTCGGCCTGGGCGCCGCCGCGCCCGCCGCGGCTTGCGCCGGCACGACCGCGGCGCGCGCGCCGGTGCGCTTCCTGCACGGCGTCGCCTCCGGCGATCCGCTGCAGGACCGGGTGGTGCTATGGACGCGGGTGACGCCCGAGGGCGGCGATAAGCCGGTGCGGGTCTCCTGCGAACTGCGCGAGGCGGGGTCGGACAAGGTCGCCGCACGGTGGAAGGGCGTCACCGGTCCCGACCGCGACTACACGGTCAAGATCGACATGGCCGGGCTTAAGCCCGCCACGGAGTACGCTTTTGTGTTCAAGGCCGCGGGTGCGACGTCGCCCGTTGGCCGCACACGGACCTTGCCGGAAGCTGACGTGAACTCGGCGGTGCTGGCGGTGGTCTCCTGCTCGCTGCACCCGGGCGGGCTGTTCAACGTCTACGACGCGGTCGCGCGGCTGGAGCGGGTGGACGCGGTGGTCCACCTCGGCGACTACATCTACGAGTACGGCGCGGCGGCCAACGCCTACGGCATGCAGAACGGGCTGAAGCTCGGTCGCATCCCCGAACCGGCGCACGAGACCGTCAGCCTGGACGACTACCGGCGTCGCCACGCCCAGTACAAGACCGACCCCGACCTCCAGGCCGCCCACGCGCGCGCGCCGTGGATCTGCGTGTTCGACGACCACGAGGTCACTAACGATCCCTGGCGCGACGGGGCCGAGAACCACGACAAGGACGAAGGCGACTGGGGCGCGCGCAAGGCCGCAGCGCTCAAGGCCTATTTCGAGTGGATGCCGATCCGCGAGCCGAAGGCGGTCGATCATTCCGCCGTCGCCCGCTCGTTCCGGTTCGCGGACGTGGCCTCGCTGCACATGATCGAGACGCGCCTGACCGCGCGCTCAAAGCAGCTCGACTACGACACCGACCTGAAGACCGTGACCGGTCCGGACGGCAAGCCGGTCCCGGACCTGCCGTCGTTATACAAGGCGCTGAACGCCCCCTCGCGCGAGCTCATGGGGCTCGAGCAGCTGGCCTGGCTGGGGCGGGAGCTGGCCGCGTCGGTGCGCGGCGGCGTCGCCTGGCAGCTGATAGGCTCCCAGATCGTGACGGCGCGCACGCCAGGGCCTGACATCGCCAAGGCGATCGGGACCGATCGCCTGGCCGCCGCCTTCGCGCAGATGTCGGAGGGCCGCCGCCGACGGCTTCAGCAGACCGCCGCCCTGTTCGCCACCGGCGCGCCGATGAACCTCGACGCCTGGGACGGCTATCCGGCCGAGCGCGAGCGTCTGTACGAGGTGTTCAAGACGGCGGGCGCGCGGCCGGTGGTGCTGTCGGGCGACAGCCACAGCTTCTGGGCCAACGAGCTGCACGACGCCTCGGGCCGCCGCGTCGCGGTCGAGTTCGGAACCTCGGCGGTGTCCAGTCCGCCGACCTCGCTTTCCACCGCCATCCCCGGACTGGACGTGGGCCAGGTGATCGCCGCCCAGGCACCCGAGGTGGTCCATTGCGACATGGGTCCGCGCGGCTACGTCCTGCTGACCCTGACCCGCGACGAAGCCAAGGCCGAGTTCCTGGGCGTGTCGACGATCCTGGAGAAGCCCTACCAGGTGCTGCCGCTGAAGACATTCCGGGCGCGGCCGGAAGGCGCCGGCGTGAGCGGCCTGGAGACGATCTGAATCGGCCCGCCGTAGCCAGCGACGCCATGAGTGCCCGAACAACAAAAAAGGCCCGGGCGAACCCGGGCCTTCCGCACCTCCGACTCGGTCGGATCAGGTGATGTCTTCGTTGATCAGGCCGATCTTGTAGAAGCCCTTGTCCTGCATCTCGTTCAGGACCTCCATGAAGCTGGCGTACTCCACGTCCGGGTCGGCGCGGACGAACACCTGCTCGTCCTGCGGGTTCGGCACGGCCAGGCGGCCGGCCAGGTCGCCGGCCAGGGTGTCGATGCTGGTCTTCACCGGGGCTTCTTCGCCGCGGCCGATGTACAGCTCGCCGCTCTCCTGGATCGACACGAACACCGGCGGCTTCGGCTTCTGGCCCGGAGGCGGCGGCACGGCCGGCGGCATGTCGAGCTTGATCGAGACGGTGGCCATCGGGATGGACACCATGAAGATGATCAGGAGCACGAGCATGATGTCGACGAACGGCGTGACGTTGATGTCCGCGTTCGATTCGACCGTGTACTTGTTCCCGCCACCACCGGAAAGCTTGGCGCCCATTCCTTCGTTCTCCCTTCGGACCTCTTACGCAGGTCCGGTTCGACAGCGGACATAGCGTCACGCCGGACGCTAAGTAAAGCCCGCTCGCCCCTGCCGGTTCCGGCATACGCCCACGAGGCGAATTCAGCCTCGCTGCGCCAGCCTCAGGAACCGCTCCTGCAGCGTCGTGTCGGTCTTGAACACGCCGGTGAAGCGGGTGGTGATGGTCGAGACGTGGCGGTGATGCACGCCGCGGGTGGTCATGCACTGGTGCTCGGCGTCGATCAGCACCGCCACCCCGGCCGGGGTCAGGTTCTCCTCGATCGCCTCGGCGATCTGCTGGGTGAGGGTCTCCTGGGTCTGCAGGCGCTTGGAGAATATCTCCACCACCCGCGCGATCTTGGAGATGCCCACCACCTTCTCGGTCGGCAGGTAGGCCACGTAGGCCTTGCCCAGGAAGGGGGCCATGTGGTGCTCGCAGTGGCTCTCCACCTCGATGTCGCGCAGCATCACCATGTCGTCGTAGCCCTGCACATCCTCGAAGGTGCGGGCCAGCTCCCTGGCCGGATCGGCGACGTAGCCCTGGTACCACTCGTCGAAGGCGTCCACGACGCGCTTGGGCGTGTCGATCAGCCCCTCGCGGCGGGGATCGTCGCCCGCCCAGGCGATCAGGGTGCGCACCGCCTCCATCGCCTGCTCGCGGGTCGGCTTCTTCGGAGGGGTCAGGGGCAGGGCCGAAGCCTGCGGGGCGGCGTCGTCGGTCACGAAAGCGTCCATAAGCGTCACGGTCTCCGGTCGCGCCGATCCTACGTACGGAAACCGCCGCCGGATCGTCTTTCGTTTCCGCACCGTTTTGAGGAAACGCCGTGACGCTATATGGGAGCCTCCCCCGCCCCGGCAACACGGCGCTTCGATCCGATGACGCTCTTCCTGCACGACACCATGGCGCGCGAGAAGCGCGCCTTCCAGCCGCTGAACCCCGAGCGGGTGACGCTCTACGTCTGCGGGCCGACGGTCTACGACTACGCGCACATCGGCAACGCCCGGCCTGCGGTGGTGTTCGACGTGCTGTTTCGGGTGCTGCGCCGCCTCTACGGCGCGGAGCACGTGATCTACGCCCGCAACGTCACCGACGTGGACGACAAGATCAACGCCAAGGCCGCGACCGAGGGCGTGCCGATCGCCGAGATCACCGCCCGCTACGAAGCGGTGTACCTGGAAGACATGGCGCGGCTGAACGTGACGCCGCCGACCCTGGCGCCGCACGTCACCGACCACATGGACGCCATCACCGGCCAGATCGCCGCCATCGTCGAGGCGGGCCACGCCTATGCGGCCGAGGGGCACGTGCTGTTCGACGTGGGCAGCTTCGCCGACTACGGCGCCCTGTCGAAGCGCTCGCTGGACGACATGATCGCCGGCGCCCGGGTCGAGGTCGCGCCCTACAAGAAGAACGCCGCCGACTTCGTGCTGTGGAAGCCGTCCAAGCCCGGCGAGCCGGAATGGCCCTCTCCCTGGGGGCCGGGGCGGCCCGGCTGGCACATCGAGTGCTCGGCCATGATCGAGGCGGCCCTGGGCCTGCCGATCGACATCCACGGCGGCGGCCACGACCTGATCTTCCCGCACCATGAGAACGAGGTGGCCCAGGGCCGCTGCGCCCACGGCGACCCGGTCTACGCCCGCTACTGGGTGCACAACGGCTTTCTGACCATGGACGCCGAGAAGATGTCCAAGAGCCTGGGCAACGTGCTGCTGCTGCACGACCTGGTGAAGGCCGTGCCGGGCGAGGTGGTGCGCTGGGCCCTGCTGGCGGCCCACTACCGCGCGCCGCTGGACTGGACCGACGGGTTGATCGAGCAGTCGCGCAAGAACCTGGACCGGCTGTACGGCGCCCTGCACCGGGCGCGGGCGCTGGAAACCGGCCCGGCCGAGCCGCGTCCGGCGTTCCTGGACGCCTTGCACGACGACCTGAACACGCCGGGCGCGATCGCCACCCTGTTCGAGCTGTCCAGCGACCTGGAGAAGGCGATCACCGCCGGCGACCTGGACGCCGCCGTGCGGGCCAAGGGCGAGCTGCTGGCGGCGGGCGAGCTGCTGGGCGTGTTGCAGGGCGACCCGGAGGCCTGGTTCGAGGGCGGCGCCGACGCCGAGACCAAGGCCGAGGTCGAGCGCCTGATCGCCGCCCGCGACGCCGCGCGCAAGGCCAGGGACTGGGCCGAGGCCGACCGCATCCGCGACGCGCTGAACGCCCTGAACGTGGTGGTGATGGACAGCCCGCAGGGGGCGACCTGGCGGTTCCGGTAGGCAGCTATGCGCGACACCCGGCGAGTAAGCCTCGGGCAGACCGGGCTCGACTTCGTGCTCGAACACCTTTCGGCGGGGAACGTGCTGAGCGACGAACTCCGGCTGCATGTGCTCGCCACGCCGGGCGAAGCCTGGACCTGTATTCCGACCGACGCTCCAGACGAGACGGCGTTCGCTTTCGAAGCGGGCGGGCTCCTTCCCGAGAACCTCGATTTCTCGCGAGCTACGGACATCGGGGACGGCTTCATCTTACCGGTGGCGTCCTGACCGACCTGCGGGCGCGGCTGATCGAGGAGGCGTTCGACCGTCACCCGTGCTCCGCTTGCGTCGTGGACGATTTTGCCGCGCGCTGGTCCGATCCTCGTGGCGGGGAGGCGGCCACCGCCTTCGCCGTCTGTGACGAAGTCTACCACCTCATCACGCGAGACCTGGACGCCCAGGTCCTGCGCACGACTCTGGAGGCGACCCATACGATCTGGCACGGAGTAGCCGCCGTCTCCGCGTCGCCTCCTTCGATGAGTTCGGATCGCCGGTGCACCGCCGAGGCGATGCGCCGCTTCGCGGCATCCACCATCCACCTCAGCTGCATCGCCTACGACGGCGAGGGGTTCGTGGCCTGGGAGCCGCGCTGAGCGCCCTTCATTAAACCTTCGCAATCCGCCCGCGCTCGCCACAATCGCGCCGCGATGGAGCGCGAAAGGGCGCGCCCCCGGCGCTCCCCCGCCGGCAGTGCCGCGTTCCAGTACCGCGTTCCTCCCCCATCCCCCGAACACCAACCGCCGCCGGACCCCTGCGTGTCCGGCGAAGGAGGACCCATGTCCGAACCGCGCCGTCACGACCTCTACGGTCCCATCCACAAGGGCATCCGCCGCGCCCTGTCCGGCCTGCTGCTGCGCCTGGGCAGCACCGACTTCGCCGACGACCGCGCCCGCGTCGCGGTGCTGGCCGATTTGCGGACGCAGCTGCGGCTTAGCGCCGGCCACCTGCATCACGAGGAGGCGCACATCCACGCCCGGCTGGAGGCGCGCTCGCCCGGGGCGGCGGCGCGGCTGGAGCACGCCCACCGCGAGCACGACGAAGCCTTCGCCGAGCTGGAGGCGATCATGGGCGAGCTGGAGACCGCGCCGGCGGCCCTGAAGCCCGCGCTCGGCCGCAGCCTGTACCTGCGCTTCAGCCGCTTCGCCGCCGACGACTTCGCCCACATGGCCGACGAGGAGACCGTCACCCTGCCGCTGCTGTGGTCGCTGTTCTCCGACGAGGAGGTGCGCCAGATGGAGGCCGACATCGTCGGTTCGATCGCGCCGGAGGACAACATCGCCTACCTGCGCCTGATGATCCCGGCGATGAACCCGCAGGAGCGGTTCGCCTTCCTGGACTTCGTCCGCGCCGCCGCGCCGAAGAAGGCGTTCGAGGCGATCCTGGAGCACGCCGCCCGCCCGACGCTCGACGGCGAGGACTGGAACGCGCTCGCCATGCGGCTGCGTCTGGCGGCCTGATCGCCCCTCTGGACAGGCGTCGCTCGCCGGGCCATGCGAGGCGGCATGGAACCGCAGACGCCCGTTCGCGAGGGCTACGACCGCTGGGCCCCGACCTACGACGCCCAGCCCAACAGAACCCGCGACGCCGCCTTCGCGCGCTTCCGCGCCTGGACGCCGCACTTCGCCGGCGGCCGGGCGCTGGAGCTGGGCTGCGGCACCGGGCTGAACACCGAGCACTTGGCCGCGCACGCCGCCTCGGCGACCGCGCTCGACTTCTCCGACGGCATGCTGGCGCAGGCCGAGCGGCGGCTGGCGGGGCGCGGCGTCGGCTTCCTGCGCCACGACCTGGCCCAACCCCTGCCGTTCCCTGACGGGGCGTTCGACTGCGTGGTCGAGACCCTGGTGCTGGAGCACCTGCCCGAGCTTGCGTCCCTGTTCGCCGAGGTGCGCCGCGTGCTGGCCCCGGAGGGCCGGTTCCTGCTCTCCGAGCTGCACCCCTATCGCCAGCTGCTGGGCAAGCAGGCCCGCATCGACACCGGCGACGGCGCGCCCGTGCTGGTGCAGGCCTACGCCCGGCGGGTGTCGGACTTCGTCAACGCCGCGCTTGAGGCCGGGTTCGAGCTGCTGTCGCTGGACGAGGACCAGGACCCCTCCGGCGAGCCGCGGCTGCTGTCGCTGGCGCTGAGACGCCGCTGAGGGCTCAGACCTCGATCAGGGCGTAGGGTCGGCCGCACTCGGCGAGCACCACCATCTGGGCGCAGTTGTAGACCGGCGTGCCCTTGGGCGTGCGGCCGTGGAAGCGGCCCTTGTGGGCGTGGCCGTGAACCACGGCGGCGACGTTGTCGAACCGGTCCACCGTCTCGGCCAGGCGCGAGTTGCCCAAGAACGGGAAGATCTCGATCGGCTCGCCCTCGAGCGTGTCGGGCACCGGCGAATAGTGCAGCACCGCGACCGAGCGGCGGGTTCGCAGCATACGCAGGCCGGTCTCCAGCTTCATGGTCTCTTCCAGGCACTCCTGGACGAAGGCCTTGACCGCCTTCTCGCCGAACGAGGACAGCAGGCCGCGCCCGTAGCCGCCCATCGAGCCCATGCAGCCGGCGAAGCCGACGCCGTAGATTTCGTAGGCCTCGCCGCCGTCCAGCACCTTCACGCCCACGTCGGTAAGGTGCTTCTTGACCACCTCCGGCTGGCCGCACTCGTGGTCGTGGTTGCCCAGCACGCCGACCACCGGAATGGTGCAGGCGCGCAGGTCGTCGGCCAGGATCTCGGCCTCGCTGGTCTTGCCGTAGTTGGTCAGGTCGCCGCACAGCACCAGTACGTCGGCCCGCTGGCTGATCTCGGAGAACAGCTCGCGATAGGGCTGGTCGTGGGTTTCGCGCACGTGCAGGTCGCCGATGGCGGCCACCCGCAGCGGCCGGTCAGTGGACGGGGTCATGCCGTTCCTCGAGGCCCTTGCCGACGATGTCGGCGTAGCCCCACTCGGTGATGTCGGTGATGTAGTCGCGCGGACTGAACAGCCGTCCGCGGCAGACCTTGATGTGCGGCGGCGGCATGTCGAGGTGCGCCTGCAGCCGCTGGGTCAGTTCGGTCATCACCCAACGCGGGATCAGGTCGCGGTCGCTGGGGTAGATGTAGCGGAAATTGATCAGGTGGCTGAGCAGCACCTCCCACTGCAGCTCCATGTAGTTCATCAGCCGCCGCCAATCGATGGCCTCGGACTGCTTCAGAATCACGTGGGCGATGTCGGCGCCGTCGTAGCGGTAGCGGTCCTGGACGAAGATCTTGGACCAGATCAGCTCGGTCGGCTTGGTGATGCGAACCGTGGTGCCGTAGACCTCGATCTCGGGTGCGCCCTCGAACCATTCGTCCGTTACCGGAATGTCGGCGGACTTGGCGCTGAAGATCACGTCGAAGAAGTAGCGGCCCTGGAGCACGCGGGCGAGCCAGCGTTCGTCCTCGACGCTGATGCCGTACCCCTTGTCCTGGAAGAAGCTCAGGATGCGCGGGTAGTCGCCGGCCTTGCAGAAGATGTCGAGGTCCTTGGTCGGCCGGACCACGCCGGTGTAGGTGGTCACCGCGTAGGTGCCGGACAGCAGAAACGGTATGCCGCTCTCGGCCAGGAGCTTCAGCCCCTCGACATAGAACGCCTCCGCTTCGGGGGGCGGCTGAAAGGTCTGTTCCTGGGCGCTGGGCATCGCCACCGAAA
>DASPKD010000106.1:0-13429 GCA_035628275.1 Caulobacteraceae bacterium
CGAAGGAGAGAGGACCCTGGTTCAGATTTTCGTTCGCGACAACAATGTCGACCAAGCCCTGAAGGCGCTGAAGAAGAAGATGCAGCGCGAGGGCTCCTTCCGCGAAATGAAGCGCCACGTCCATTACGAGAAGCCCTCCGAGAAGCGGGCTCGCCAGAAGGCCGAAGCCGTGCGCCGCGCGCGCAAGCTGGCCCGCAAGCGCGCCCAGCGCGAAGGCGGCATGGTCGCCGCCCCGGCGCGCCGTAAGTAAGCTTCACGGCTTTTCGCCGCAGTTTCAGAAAGCCGCCTTTCGGGGCGGCTTTCTTGCGTTCAGCCCGCCCTGACGCGCACCCGCGACCGCGCCTCGCGGCCCTTTGCGTCCACCACCGTCAGGTCGAAGAAGCCGGCCGAGGCCGGGCGCCAGACGGTGCGGCCGGACAGGGGGTCGGTCGCCAGCGGCGCGCCTTCGACGTACCAGCGCAGGCCCTCGCCGCGGGCGGCCAGCACCAGGCCGCGGCCGCCCTCGCCGGTGCGGTCCACCTGAACCGTGGCGCCGTTCGGGGGAAAGATCAGCGACGGGCCCTCGTCCGACGACGCGGCCAGCGTCTGCAACGCCTGGGGCGCGCGCGTGGGCCTGACCTGGCCGGGCGCGCGGGTGGGAGCGGCGATGGCGTCGAACACGTCGAACAGCAGAGGCGCCGCCGCGTCGCGCCCGGTCAGGCCGCTGCGTGCGCCGCCGTCGGCGCGGCCGGTCCACACCACCACCGCGTAGCCGCCGCCCACCCCCGCCGCCAGCGCGTCGCGGAAGCCGTAGGAGGTGCCGGTCTTGTAGGCGATGCGCGGACCCGATCCCAGCAGCGGCCCCGGGGCGCGGCCCTTCGGGGCCGGGGTCTCGCGCAGGATGTCGAGCACCTGGCGGGCGGCCTCGGCGCGGACCAGGCGGGCGCCGCGCGCCTTCTCCCGCCGCGCCGCCTCCCCGGCGGTCCAGGCCAGGGGCTTGGCCGCGCCGTCGTCGGCCAGCGCCGCATAGAGCACCGCCAGGTCCTGCAGCGTGATCCCGGCGCCGCCCAGCGCCAGCGCCAAGCCCGCCCCCTTCAGCTCCGCCTTGGGCCGGACCAGGGTCACGCCCGCGCCCTCGATCCTCGCCTGGAACACCTCGGGCCCGACCTTGTCGAGCGTCGCCACCGCCGGGACATTCAGCGAGTGCATCAGGGCCTCGCGCGCGGTCACCTCGCCGTGGAAGGCCCGGTCGAAGTTCTCCGGCTGGTAGTCGCCGAACCTGAGCGCCGCGTCCTGAAGCTTGGTCTCGGGCGCCGCCAGTCCCTCGTCGAAGGCGAAGGCGTAGACGAAGGGCTTCAGCGCCGAACCGGGCGAACGCAGGGCGCGGGTCATGTCCACCCAGCCGCCGGGCCGCTCCAGCCCGGCCGAACCGACGACGGCGCGCACCGCCCGGGTCTTCACCTCGACCACCAGAACGGCGGCGCTGGTCTCCGCTCCTTGGCGCGCGGCGGCCTCGGCGGCGAGCAGCTCCAGCCGGGCTTGGAGGCCGGCGTCGATCGTCGTGTGCACCGTCGCGTCCCGCTCCGGCGCGGCGCGGGCCAGCCGCCCGGCCGCATGCCAGGCCAGTCCGGGGAACGGCGCGCGCGCGCCGGGCAGCGGCTCGGTCATGGCCTCGCGGGCGGCGAGCGGATCGACGATCTTCAGCCGCGCCATCTTGGCCAGCACCGCGTCGCGGGCGGTCCTGGCGCCGGCCGGCCGGCGGTCGGGGCGGCGGGCCTCGGGCGCCTGCGGCAGGGCGATCAGCAGCGCCTGTTCGCCCAGCGTCAGGCTCTCCGGCTCGTGCCCGAGATAGGACAGCGACGCCGCCCGCACCCCTTCCAGGTTGCCGCCGTAGGGCGCGAGCGTCAGGTACAGGGCCAGGATCTCGTCCTTGGACAGCCGGGCCTCCAGCTGCATCGCCCGGACCGCCTCGACCAGCTTGGCGCCAAGCGTGCGCGGCCGAGGCTCCAGCAGGCGCGCGGTCTGCATGGTGATGGTCGAGCCGCCCGACACCACCCCGCCCGCCGCGAGGTTGCCGGCCGCGGCCCGGACCAGGGCGACCGGATCGACGCCGGGATGGAGTCGGAACCTCTCGTCCTCGACCGCGGCCAACCGCTTCAGGAACGTCGGGTCGGTGCGCCGGAGGTCCGCCCGCACGCGCCAGCGCCCGTCCTCCACCGGCAGGGCCCGCAGCCACGCTCCCTTGCGGTCCAGCGCCACCGGCGACGACCGCTCCGCCCGCCCCATGTCGGGGGGCAGCAAGGCGTCGAGGGCGAAGAGGACGGTTTGGAGAGATATCAGGAAGAGAAGGGCGCGCGTGATGTCCCGCACCCTTCTCCCTTCCCCCTCGATGGGGGAAGGGCGGGGTTGGGGGTGAGGCCCGCTACGAACCCGCAGAAGGCGTTGAAGGCGGCGCGCGAACGTCATCGTGCCGCCTCCCGATCGCTGGACGAGTCACGGCTCCCTTCCCCCTCGAGGGGGGAAGGGCGGGGATGGGGGTGCGCGCAAGACGGCGAGGCAGAAGGCGCGTGAGGCGGACCGTTCCACCTCCCGTGCGGAACTCCCGACCGGCGGGGCGAACACCCTCCACCCCGCCCTCCTCCCCTCGAGGGAGGAGGGAGAAGCATTTTGCCCACCGCGAGAGGACGAACCTTACGCACGCCCGCTCCTACCCTCCCGGCGCGATCGCCGTCCTCGATCCGGCGGTGCGCGCGTACACGCCCGGCCGGTACAGGTCGCGGACCTCGGCGCCCGGCAGGTAGAAGTCTCCGGGAGTCACCGCGCGGGCGACGTAGGCCACCGCGTAGGGCTGGTTCCCGCCGAGGTCCATGGCCGCGACGTAGCGGTCGTCGCGCATCTCCTGCACGTCCACCGCCGAGAGCTCCCCTAAGAACTTGAACG
This sequence comes from Caulobacteraceae bacterium, assembly GCA_035628275.1. Lineage (GTDB taxonomy): Bacteria > Pseudomonadota > Alphaproteobacteria > Caulobacterales > Caulobacteraceae > DASPKD01. The sequence goes on from DASPKD010000106.1 coordinate 2,920, forward strand.
CGCCGTCCTGGGCGTCTTCCGGGTTCAGCACGGTCTCGATCTCGAAACCGGCCGGCAGGGCGTCGTCGATCACCAGCGGCACGGTGCGGGCCTGGCCGGACCGGCCGGCGACGCGGATCACCACCCGGTCGCCCTGTCGCAGGGCGGACGGATCGACCGAGCCGCCTTGCAGGGTGAAGAAGCTCTTCGACGCCGACAGCCCCTGCGCCGCCGAGCCCGGCTCCTGGGCCGGGGCGCCGCGAACGGTGACCGTGCGCCACAGGCCGCCCGCGCCGCGGTTTACGAAGCGGGCCTGGGCCAGCTTGCCGACGCTCCAGCGTTGCGACCCGGCGCTGCCGACCAGCGGGGTCACGCCCGAGGCTTCCACCCGCAACGGTCCGACCGCTTTCAGCATGAAGTGGGCGGCCTGCAGCAGGCGGGCCTGCTCCTGGGTGTTCAGCTGGTCGGGATCCTTCACCGCGCCGTCCAGCCGCTTCTGCAGCTCGCGCGCCAAGTCCGTCTCGCCGGCCTGGTGGGCCAGGGCGATCACCCCGGCCAGGTCGCGCAGCGGAGACTGGTACCAGTCCTCGCTCTCGCGGTGGCCGAGCGAGCGAACGGCCTGACGGAACGCCGACTTGGCCCGCGCACGGTCTCCCATCATCGCCAGGCCGGCTCCGATCTGGGCCTTTGCCAGCGGGGAGGGCTCGTTCTTGAACTGCACGTCGTGCCACCAGCGCAGCCGCGCCAAGTCGCCGCGCCCGGCCTTGGCCAGCACGTAGAGCGCGTAGGCCGAGGCCTTGGAGCGCATCCGCTGGGTCGCGGCGCGCGACTTGTCCTCGTCGCCGGCCCACCAGGAGGGATACTCCATCCGGTAGGAGATCGGGGCCCAGCCTTCGGGCCGGGAGATCTGGCGCATGGCGAACAAGGCGCGGTCGAGCGCCGCCTGCGGCACCGGCGCGCCCTGCGCCCGCGCCTCGACCAGGAAGTCGGTGGCGTAGGCGCCGACCCAGGCGTCCGCCTCGCCGTCGCCGACCCGCCACAGGCCGAAGGCGCCGTCCGACGACTGCCGGTCCAGCAGCCGCCCGACCGCTTGGACCAGCAGCGGGTGCGCGCGTCTTGCGGTCTTGGCGTCGGCGGTTCCGGCGCTCGCGTACAGCCACGGATAGGCGCCCGAGGCGATCTGCTCGGTGCAGCCGTAGGGGTAGCGTTGCAGGCTGGCGGCGATCGGCGCCGGGTCAAAGCCTCGGAACGGCGAGTAGCTGACCTGCAAGGTGGCCGACCCCGGCTGGTAGCCCGCCAGCAGGGCGCCCTCGGGCGTCCAGGCGGTCCCCGGCCGGTGCAGCTCGGTCAGCACGCGGGTCTCGTCGCCCCAGCCGGCGCGGGTCTGAAGTCCCCAGTCGCGGGTCTGGGCGAAAGACGGGCCGGAGACGCTCATCTGCACCCCGCCCACGCCCGCGCGGCCGGGCGCCGACAGCGGCACCCGCTCGACCACGCGCTGGCCGGTCAGCAGCTGATACAGCTTGCGGAAGGGGGCCAGGATGCCGCCCTTGCCGCCGAGCGCGGCGGTGTAGCCGCCGGCCTTGCCCTCGACGTTGTGCAGCTCCAGCGTCGCAAAGGCGCGGTCGCCGGGCGCCAGGAAGCGCGGCAGGGCGAGTTCGGCCACCACCGGCTCGCGCACCGTCACCTTCTCCTCTGCGCCGCCCACCGCCTCGTCGGTCCAGGCCACCGCCATCAGCCGCAGTTCGCCGTTGAAGTCGGCCGCCGGCAGGGTGACCCGCGCGGTGCCGTCCAGCCCGGTCTCGACCACGCCCGACCACAGGGCCACCGACTTGATCGGGGTGGTGGTCAGGCCCTCGCCGCCGATCTCGTCGGCGCCGTAGTTGAGCGCCGCCGGGGCGCCCAGGTTGGGGTCGAGCAGGCGGCCGTAGTCGTCGCGGTACTCCACCCCCAGCGCCCGCTTGCCGAAGTACCACTTCGACGGATCGGGGCTCTCGTATTTGGTCAGGTTCAGTATGCCCTGGTCGACGGCGGCGATCGTCACCTTGGCGCGCTTGCCGAAGCCCAGGTTCAGCACCTTGACCGGCACCACCAGCGGCTCGCGGCCGCGCACCTTCTCCGGCGCGCCGATATCGACCTGGAGCTTGCGCCCCTTGGGGTCCAGCGCGACGTAGGCTAGGCCCATGACCCGGCGGGGCTTGGGCGTCCGCACCGGGTCGCGCGGCTGGACCACCGAGACCAGCACGTAGGCGCCGCCGCCCCAGGCCGCGGAACTCTTCAGATTCACCGTGGTCCCACCGGCGGGCACGGAGACGTTGCGGACCTCGATCAGCCGGTCGGTCGCCACCGCCACCTGCGCCTCGCCGGCGTAGGGCGCCTTGATCGCCACGCTGATCGAGTCGCCCTGAGCGTGAGCCTTGGTCCCGGCGCTGACGCGCACGAAGTCGGGCGCCTCGGCGTCCTTGGCGGGCGCGCCCCAGCCGGCGGCGAAGCGGATCACCGTACGCGCGCCGGTGGCCGGATGCTCCAGCTCGAGCCGGTAGTCGCCCCAGCCCAGCCGCCGCGCCAGCTTGGCCGGACTCTGGGCGCCGACGTTCAGCGCGCCGCGCGCGGCGACCACATCGCGGCTGGAACGCCGCCACTGCCAGCGGCCGTCCTGCTGGAACCAGTCGTAGTCCCAGTTCTCGGTCACCAGGGTCCAGTTCACCCCCTGCGCCGTCGTGCGGGCGCCGGTCGCGTCCACTCCGATCACGTCGAAGCCTATGGTCGGATCGCGGCGGCCGTCGGAGCCGCCCTCGTCCACCTTGACGCCCAGGTAAAGGGCGCGCGGACGGATCTTCAGCTCCGCTCCCTCGCGCACCGGACGTCCGCCCGGCTCGAACACCGAGGCGGCGACGAGCGCCTTCAGCGGCTGGGCGGTGTCGCCGGCGGCGGCGGACTCAAGGCTCAGCGTCGCGGCCCCCGCGCCGTCGGTGACGGTGGCGGGCAGCTCGACGAACTTCTCCTCGAAGGTCGCCTGCTCGTCGCCCCAGCGATAGTCCTTGAACTTCGGGAACGGGTCGTGGTCCGGCTTGATGCGGGCCTCGCCCTGCACCGCCAGGCCCGCGCCCGGCGCCCCGTACAGGAAGCGGGCGTCCACCACGATCGGGCGGACCTCCTCGGCGCGCAGCGGGACCTGCTTCTGCGCGTTCAGATCGACCGCCAGCCGCTGGGGCGCGAAGTCCTCGACCGAGAACGACAGCTTGCCCGCGGGCTCCTTCAGCCCCTCCATCTCCACCGTCGCGGTCCAGCGGCCGCGCGGCGCCGACTTCGGCAGGGCCACGTCGGCCGAGGCGAACCCGGCCGGGGTTCTGTCGAAGCGCCAGCGGAAAGCCTCCACGCCCGACGGCCGCTTGACCACCACGAAGCCCTTGCGGTCTTTCACCGCCTTGGCCTGGGCGTCGCGCAGCAGGGCGACCAGCCGCACCGTCTCGCCGGGCCGGTACACGCCCCGGTCGGCGTAGACATAGGCGTCGATCACCTCGGCCGCGGCCCGACCGGCGGTCAGGTTCTCGTCGGTCTGGCGACCGCCTATGCCTTGGTTGGACAGGTCCACCGGCGCGCGCTGCAGGTCCATGACCGTGAAGTCGTCGCCGGGGCCGTAGGCCATCACCATGCGCGCGCCGGACGAGCCCTCGCCCTCCAGCAGGGCGCGCGGGAAGCGCACCCGCCCCTGCCCGTCGGTCTTGGCCTCGGCCAGGTCCTCGCCGTTGCGGGCGACCAGCGCCACACGCACGCCGGACAAGGCCTTGGCGCTCTTCAGCGAGCGGGCGGTCACGTCCAGGCCGTCGAGCCCCCGGTAGGAGACCAGCGCCATGTCCGTGTAGAGGATCCAGCGCCGCGCCTGGGCGGGCGGGTTGGGGTCGTAGCCCTCCTCGGGCTTCAGCTCGCGTCCGCCGGACGCGTCGCGCGCCTTGATCACGTAGGCGCCGGCCTTCAGCTCCTTCAGCACCGCGTTCAGCGGGAAGACGGTGGTGACCCGCTGGGCGCCGCGGGCCTGCACGCGCACCTTGCCCTTCCAGACCCGGCGCCCCTCCTCGTCGGGGCTCTCCGCGCCCCAGTGGTTCGGGTATTCGCCCTCGGCGGTCGGCTGGCCGGCGGCGATCTCGCTGCGGACCAGGTTGCGGTCCGGCACGCGCCAGACCTCCACCGCCAGCTTCGACACGTTCACCGTCTCGATACCGACGCCGTCGCCGTCTTCGCGCGGCAGGATCACGCCTTCCCCGGCGAAGCCGACGTAGGGCGGCTTCTCGCCGAAGGTGAAGTCGACGTCGGCGTTGGCCTTCAGCGTCTCGCCGCCGCGCGCGGGCAGACCCTTCAGGAAGGTGACGCGGCGATCATAGAAGCCCAGGCCCGTCAGGCACAGCTCCGCCCCCTTCACCGTCGCCGCCGGCGGACGGCCGAGGTCGGGGCTGACCAGCACGTAGTCGGCGTAGGGCTTGGAGGCGTCCAGCGGCCGGGTGAACTCCACGCAGGCCCGGGGATTGGCGCCGGAGGTGTCGACCCGCTGGCGCCAGACGGCGAAGCCTTCGGGCTTGGGCAGGCCGCGCCGCTTGGCGTCGGCGCCGCGCGCCTTGCCGACGGGGGTCCAGCCCGCGCTCTGGAAGAAGCTCGGGAAGCGCAGGTTCTCGCTGGCTTTCGCCGCCAGGAAGCCGCCGCCGAAGCCCACGGCCAGCACGCCCACCGCGCCCAGCACGAGCGCGCGGTTCTTCAGCCATTCCATCGCAAGGACCCTTCCCCGACCCCGCGGCCAGAGAAGCTTAACCAAGGCCTCCGGTCAATCACGCGAACCCGTTGCGTCGCAAGCCGTCCGGCCTTAGCCAAGGAGGCGAGCGGAGGCGCATCCATGACCCAGATCGGACCCGGCCAGGCGCGGCAGGTCGAGACCTACCTTCAGGGCCTGCAGGGCGGGCGCGCGACCGTCCCGTTCGACATGTCCGCGCTGGAGGCGCAGGCGCGCGAGAAGATGACGCCTGAGGCCTGGGCCTATGTCGCGGGCGGCGCGGGCCGCGAGGCGACCATGGACGCCAACCGCTCGGCGCTCGACCGCGTCCGTATCGTCCCGCGCATGGCCCGCGACAGCGCGAACCGCGACCTGTCGGTCTCCCTGTTCGGCCGCACCCTGCCCACGCCCTTCCTGACCGCGCCGATCGGGGTGCTGTCGCTGGCCCACCCGGAGGGCGACCTGGCGGTGGCGCGCGCGGCGGGCAAGCTCGGCGTGCCGATGATCATCTCCAACCAGGCGAGCTTCCCCTTGGAGCAGATCGCCGACTGCTGCGGCGCCTCGCCCAAGTGGTTCCAGCTTTACTGGGGCCGCTCCGACGATCTGGTCGCTTCGCTGGTCCGCCGGGCGGAGGCGGCCGGGTGCGAGGCGATCGTGGTGACGCTGGACACCACCATCCTGGGCTGGCGCGTACGCGACCTGGACATGGGCAACCTGCCGTTCCTGAAGGGCCAGGGCATCGCCCAGTACACCTCCGACCCGGTGTTCCGCAGCCTCTTGCCAGAGCCGCCGGAGAAGAACCCCCAGGCCGCGGCCCTGCTATTCACCCAGATCTACTCCGACCCGTCGCTGAGCTGGGAGAAGCTGAAGACCCTGCGCCGGATCACCCGCCTGCCGATCGTGCTGAAGGGCGTCCAGCACCCGGAGGACGCGGCCCTGGCCGTCCAGCACGGCTTCGACGCGATCGTGGTCTCCAACCACGGCGGGCGGCAGGTGGACGGTGCGGCGGGCTCCGCCGACCAGCTGCCGCTCTGCGCCGAGCGCGTGGGCGGCAAGATTCCGGTGCTGTTCGACAGCGGGATCCGCTCCGGCGCCGACGCCTTCAAGGCGCTGGCGCTGGGCGCTGACGCGGTCTGCGTCGGCCGGCCCTGGGTGTACGGCCTTGCGACCAGGGGGCAGGCGGGAGTGGAGGCGGTGCTGTCCAACCTGCTGGGCGAACTGGACCTGACCTTGGCGCTGGCGGGAGTGAAGAGCGTGCGCGAGCTCGACCGCGAGGCGCTGGCGTGAACGGCGACCAGCTCAAGGCCCAGGGCTTCGCCCTGATGCGCGAGCACGCCCTGATCGGGGGCGAAGCTGTCGGCGTCGGCGGCACGCGGATCGAGGTGGACGAGCCCGCCGACGGCTCCATCCTGGGCGCCGTGCCGGACCTGGGCGTCGCCGAAACGGAACGGGCGATCGTCGCCGCGCACGAGAGCTTCCGCACCTGGTCGCGCACGCCCCAGGCGGAGCGGGCGGCGATCCTGCGCCGCTGGGCCGCCCTGGTGGACGAGGTCGAGGACGGCCTGGCCGCCCTGCTGTCGCTGGAGAACGGCAAACCGTTCGAAGAGGCGCGCGGCGAAATCCGCTACGCCAACGGCTTCGTGAAGTGGTTCGCCGCGCAGGCCGAGGGCCTGTCCGGCGACAATCTGGAGAGCCCGCTTCCGGGCATGACCATCCTGACCTTCCGGGAGCCGGTCGGGCCGGTGGCGGCGATCACGCCGTGGAACTTCCCCGCGGCGATGATCACCCGCAAGGTCGCCGCCGCCTTCGCCGCCGGCTGCACCGCGGTGGTCAAGCCCGCGTCCCAGACCCCGTTCACCGCGATCGCGCTCTGCGAACTGGCGCACGAAGCGGGCCTGCCGCCCGGCGCCTTCAGCGTGGTCACCGGCGACGCGGCGACGGTGGGCGGAGCGCTCACCGCCTCGCCGCTGATCCGCAAGCTCAGTTTCACCGGCTCGACGCCGGTCGGCCGGACGCTAGCGGCCCAGTGCGCGCCCACCCTGAAGCGGCTGTCGCTGGAGCTCGGCGGCGCTGCGCCGCTCGTCGTGTTCGACGACGCCGACGTGGAGCACGCGGCCGAGGAGACGGTGAAGGGCAAGTTCCGCAACTCCGGCCAGACCTGCGTCTGCCCCAACCGCGTCTACGTCCAGCGCGGCGTTTACGACGCCTATGTGGAGGCGCTGGCCGCCAGGGTCGCGGCGCTGAAGGTCGGCTCCGCCTTCGAGCCCGGCGTGAGGATCGGACCGCTGATCGAGCCCAGGGCGGTGGACAAGGTGATCGACCACGTCGCCCGCGCGACCGCGTCGGGCGCCCGCGTGGTCGCCGGCGGCGAGCGCCACCCGCGCGGCGAGCGCTTCTTCCAGCCGACCGTGCTGGCCGGCGGCGACGACCGGCTGTTCCGCGAGGAGGAGACCTTCGGCCCCGTCGTGCCGGTGTTCGCCTTCGACACCGAGGCGGAGGCGCTGGAACGCTGCAACGCCAGCGAATTCGGCTTGGCCTCCTACCTGTTCACCCGCGACCTGGACCGCAGCGTCCGCTTCGCCCGCGGGCTGGAAGACGGCATCGTCGGCGTGAACACCGGCATCGTCTCCAACCCCGCCGTCCCGTTCGGCGGCGTCAAGCAGTCCGGCTACGGCCGCGAGGGCTCGGTCTACGGCATCGACGAATACCTCAGCGTCAAATCGGTGACCCTGGCGCTCAAGCCACTTGCTAAAAATGCTTCAAGGGGTACTTGAGGCCACCAAAAGAAATGCTACGATCAGCCATCGACTAGCGGAGGCTGACATGCGAATCGTTCTTCTTGAGGGCACCCCGGAGGAAATCTCTCAAGTTCTTCCGCTGATTAAGACCGATGGCGGAGGGGTGGTCGGCGGTGCGCCCGCTTCCACTAAGGCGGCTCCACAGCCTCTTGCGAATGGGGCTGCTTACGTAAGCGTGCCTATAGCAAGGCGGATCCTCAATCGTCGCTCTCTGTCTGCAGAACAAGTTAAGTTGCTTAAGGCCCTGCACGAGGCTGCCCCCAAGCCTGTCTTGGCGACGGAGCTACAGAACATTCTAAAGTACTCCGCTGCCCAGTTCGCGGGTTTGATGGGAGCTTTTGGGCGGCGCGTGTCTCATACGGAGGGGCACGTAGAGGGCACGTGGTTCTTCGACCAGGAATGGGACTACGCTCACAATTGTTATCGCTACACCCTGCCGGAAAGCGTCCGCGAAGCTCTGCAGAGCGAGGGGCTGGTCTAGTCGCTGGAAAATGCACCTAGGCTTCCGCAGCGCCACAGGCTAACAGGCGCGCCGACAACGAAAACCGGCGAGGAGACCGTCATGCGCGTGGGCGTGCCCAGGGAGATCAAGCCGAACGAGCACCGGGTCGGGCTGACCCCCACCGCCGCGCGCGAATACGTCGCCCACGGCCACGAGGTGCTGATCGAAACCGGCGCCGGTCTGGGCGCGGGCTTCGCCGACGAAGTCTACGTCCGCGCGGGCGCCCGCATCGTCGCCGACGCGGACGCGGTGTTCGACCAGGCGCAGATGGTCGTGAAGGTGAAGGAGCCCCAGGCCGTCGAGTGGGCCAAGCTAAAGCCCGACCAGATCCTGTTCACCTATCTGCACCTGGCGCCCGATCCCGACCAGACGCGCGGCCTGATGCAGTCCGGCTGCGCCGCGGTCGCCTACGAGACCGTCACCGACGCGCGCGGCGGCCTGCCGCTGCTGGCGCCGATGTCCGAGGTCGCGGGCCGCATCGCCGTCTTCTCCGCCGCCGAGACCCTGCTGAAGCACAACGGCGGCATGGGCCTGCTGCTCTCGGGCGTGCCCGGCGTGCCGTCTGCACGCGTGGTGGTGCTGGGCGGCGGCGTGGTCGGCGTCAACGCCGCGCGGATGGCCATGGGGCTGAACGCCGAGGTGGTGGTGTTCGACCGCTCCATCCCGCGCATGCGCGAGATCGACGACATCTTCCTGGGCCGCGTGGTCACCCGTTACTCGACCGTGGGCGCGATCGAGGAGGAAATCCTCAAGGCCGACGTGGTGATCGGTGCGGTGCTGGTCGCCGGCGCCGCGGCGCCGAAGCTGGTCCGCCGCGAGCACCTGAAGAAGATGAAGCCGGGCTCGGTGCTGGTGGACGTGTCCATCGACCAGGGCGGCTGCTTCGAGACCTCTCGCCCGACCACCCACGCCGAGCCGACCTATGTGATCGACGACGTGGTCCACTACTGCGTCGCCAACATGCCGGGCGCGGCGCCGCGCACCTCCTCCGAGGCGCTGAACAACGCCACCCTGCCGTTCGGCCTGGCCCTGGCCGATCACGGCCTGAAGGCGCTGGAGCGCGACCCGCACCTGGCGCGCGGCCTGAACGTGCTGAACGGCGAGCTGACCCACCCGGCGGTGGCCGAGGCACTGAACCTGCCGTTCAAGGACCCGTTCGGCGTCTGGGGTCGGGCCTGATCGGAGACGGCGGGCGCAAGAGCGTCGCTCTCGCCCGCTTTTCGGTCTAGAACCCGGCCCTCATGAGCCAGACCGACACCAGCAGCTTCGGCTTCCGCGACGTGGACGCGCGCGAGAAGGTCGAGCTCGTACGGGGCGTGTTCGCGCGGGTGGCCTTCCGCTACGACCTGATGAACGACCTGATGTCGGCGGGCGTCCACCGGATCTGGAAGGACATGACCGTCGCGCGACTGAACCCGCAGCCGGGCGAGACCATCGTCGACTGCGCCGGCGGCACCGGAGACATCGCCCGTCGCCTGGCGCGCAGGGCTCGTGACGTCCAGAAGCGCCGGGGCGGCGCCGACGCCCGCATCCTGGTGGTCGACTACAACGGCGAGATGATCCGTGAGGGTCGCGCGCGCGGCTACGACCCGGAGATCGCCTGGTCGGTCGGCGACGCCCAGAGCCTGCCGCTGCCGGACGGCTCCGCCGACGCCTACGTGATCGGCTTCGGCATCCGCAACGTCGCCGACGTGCCCTCGGCCCTGCGCGAGGCGCGCCGGGTGCTGAAGCCCGGCGGGCGGTTCCTGTGCCTGGAGTTCTCGCGCCCCCCCGCGAGTGCGCTGCGCGCCGCGTACGACGCCTATTCTTTCCGGGTAATCCCGGCGGTCGGAGCCCTCGTGGCGAACGACCGGGAGTCCTACCAGTACCTGGTGGAGAGCATCCGCCGCTTCCCCGACCAGCCGTCCTTCGCCCAGATGATGCGCGGCGCGGGCTTTGTGAACGTCGGCTGGACCAACTTCTCCGGCGGGGTGGTCGCCCTCCACCACGGCTGGGTCGTTTAGGCCTCGCATGTCCACTCTCACCTGCGCGCTCAGGCTGGTCGGAGCGGGATGGGTCCTGGTGCGCCACGACGCCCTCGCCCCGCGCGAGATCGACGAGCTGCTTCCCGGCCCGGCCCAGATCGCCACGCGGTTCCTGCGCCTGTTCGCAGGCGCGCAGGCGCGTGCGGGGCGGCCCGGCGAGCGGCTGGCGCGGGCGCTGGAGCGCCTCGGCCCGGTGTCGATCAAGCTCGGGCAGCTTCTGTCCACCCGCGCCGACATCTTCGGGGCGGTGTTCGCCCAGGACCTCAGCCGGCTGAAGGACCGCCTGCCGCCGTTCCCGGCCGAAGTCGCCCGCGCCGAGGTCGAGCGCGCCCTGGGGCGGCCGGTGGAGTCGCTGTTCTCCGCCTTCGGCGAGGCGGTGGCGGCCGCTTCGCTCGCCCAGGCGCATCCGGCGACCCTGCTGGACGGCCGCGCCGTGGCGGTGAAGGTG
>DASPKD010000107.1:0-8425 GCA_035628275.1 Caulobacteraceae bacterium
CACCGACGACCTGAAGGTGGCGGTCAACGCCGCCGTGGCGCTGGAGCGGCCGCTGCTGGTCAAGGGCGAGCCCGGCACCGGCAAGACGGTGCTGGCCTACGAGATCGCCCGCGCGCTGGACGCCCCGCTGATCACCTGGCACGTCAAGTCGACGACCAAGGCGCACCAGGGGCTGTACGAATACGACGCGGTCAGCCGGCTGCGCGACAGCCAGCTGGGCGACGAGCGGGTGAAGGACGTCCGCAACTACATCCGCAAGGGCAAGCTGTGGGAGGCGTTCGACAGCCCCGTGCGCCCGGTGCTGCTGATCGACGAGATCGACAAGGCCGACATCGAGTTTCCGAACGACCTGCTGCAGGAACTCGATCGGATGGAGTTCTACGTCTACGAGACCAACGAAACGATCCGCGCGGCGGTCCGGCCGGTGGTGATCATCACCTCCAACAACGAGAAGGAGCTGCCCGACGCCTTCCTGCGCCGGTGCTTCTTCCACTACATCCGCTTCCCCGACGAGGAGACCATGGCGCGGATCGTCGAGGTGCATTTTCCCGACATCAAGCAGCGGCTGGTGCGCGAGGCGCTGAAGGTCTTCTACGACGTCCGCCAGGTGCCGGGCCTGAAGAAGAAGCCGTCCACCTCCGAACTGCTGGACTGGTTGAAGCTGCTGCTGGTCGAAGACGTCGACGCCGACACCCTGCGCGAGCGCGACCCCAAGAAGCTGATCCCCCCGCTGCACGGCGCCCTGCTGAAGAACGAGCAGGACGTGCACCTGTTCGAACGCCTGGCGTTCTTGTCCCGCCGCGAATCCGCCCGCCCAGGGACATGAAACTAAACGCGAATTCACTGGACCCCGACCGCCGCGACGCTCAGGTTCGTCCGCGAGAAACGAGGCCTGTCATGCGCCATCCCCTGCTCCTCGCCGCCGCCTCCGTCCTGGCGCTCGCCGCCTGCGACGAGCCGGGCGCGATCCGGATCAGCAAGCACACCGATGTCGACGGCGGCCCGCTGAAGGCCGTCAGCCAGCTGGAATGCCCCGAGCAGCAGGGTCCGCTGACCCGGGTGCGCGTCGCCGCGGACGGCAAGTCCTGCGACTACGTCGGTCCCCGCGGGGCCGAGGTCACCCTGCGCCTGATCGCGGTGGCCGACGGCGGCGATCCGGAGATGGTGCTGAGCCCGCTCGAGAAGGAACTGAACGGCCTGATGCCGCACACCATCGCCAAGGTGGACAAGGCCGAGGCCGAGGCGCGGGCCGAAGCGGCCGCCGCCGAAGCCGAGGCGAAGGCCGCCGTGGCCGAGGCGAAGACCGCCGAAGCCGAAGCCCGCGCCGCCGCCGACGCGGCGCGCGACGCGGTCTCCGCGCAGGAGGACGTCAGGGTCTCCCTGCCCGGCATCACCGTCCGCACCGAGGGCGACAAGACCGTGGTGCGCATGCCCGGCCTGCGGGTCGACGCCACCGACGGCGGCGACGCCAAGGTAAACGTGGCCGGGGTCAAGATCGACGCCCACGACGGCCACGGCACCGTGTCGGTCGACGCCGGCGACGAGCAGGTGAACGTCTCCGCCCAGGACGACTCGGCCAAGATCCGCACCCGCAAGAAGGGCGAGGGCCTGCGCATGAGCTACGTGCTGGTCGACGAGCAGCCTTCGCCCCGGGGCTGGCGACTGGTCGGCTACGAGGCCCGCGGCCCCGCCTCCGGCCCCGTCGTCGCCGCCGTGGTCAGGAGCAAGGACCGCAAGGAAGACGCCGTGTTCGACGCCGCCAAGGCGCTGGTGAAGGCCAACGTCGGGGGCTGAGCCCTCCTTCTTCCCCTGCGGGAGAAGGAGGGCCCCGCGCACCGGAGGGCGCAAGCCCGCAGGTCCGCACGGGAGGATGAGGGGTCTCGCGACGGCGTGATGGTGATCGACGGGCCCCGCTAAAATCGGCGACACCGCGCATCTGCACCGGGGACCCGCAACAATCCCGTCATCCCGGCCGGAGCGCGGAACGCGCGCAGAGCCGGGACCCAGGGCACGCGGAGAACCCCAGGTGGGGCACGGGTCAGCGACATCCGCCCTGGGTCCCGGACGAGCGCCGGCGCGCTCTCCGGGATGACGGCGAAATAGGAGCGCGTGAGCGGGCGGAAAATAAACTTACGCCCGCCCCCTCAGACCGCCCCCATACTCCTGCTCGACCCCGCCGCGGGGGAGGGCGCTCAGGTACCAGAGCCCGATGCGGCGGCGGGGCGGAAGTCGAGCGGGACGAACCTGGCGTCGATGCTGGGAGCTCCGGCGGTGCGGTTGCGACTGAGCCGTTCGGAGCCACCCATAGGCGGCGCGTGGGATGCCCGGGGCGAAACCCCGGGGCCCGGGAGGATCTGGTCCTCCCGCCCGCCGCAGGCCGAGGTCCGGGAAGGGTCTAATCGGGGAGTAGCCAGCCGCGGGGATAGAGCGTTTTCCCTCCGGTCCCGACAAGGAAGCCGTCCCCCGAACCGCTTGCGAGCACAGGCTTCGCGGAGCGCGGGGGAACCCGCCGAAAATACATAGCGCCCTCGCCAGAGGGCTACGGTTCCGGGCGGCCCGCCCGCGCTCCGCGCCTCCCCACGAACTTCGGAGCCACGGCCCGTCGATGCGGATGCATACCCGCTTGTCATCCCGGAAGGCGCGCCAGCGCCTGTCCGGGACCTCAGCCCTCCCGCTCCGGCCCGAAGGCGCCGAGCAGTTGGGCCGAGAACAGCGTCGAGCCGCCCTGCCCTGCCTCGTCGCCGAACATGCTCTCCAGCAGCGACCGGTCGCGCCGCAGGCGGTCCAATCGTTCGGCCAGGGCGGCGTCCTGGTCCAGGAACGGCTCCGACGCGGGGCCTACCGCCGGGGCCGCGCCGCCGGTACGGGTCAGGTCGGCGTAGACCTCCGCCGCCGTCTTCGCCCGCCCGCCGTCGTAGAAGATCGGCCGGTTGGCGCCCGCCGCTTCCGGGAACAGGCCCGCCGCCGCCGCGCCCGGCCGGTCGTCCGCCGCCTGGATCAGCTTGGCCGCTCCCGCCGGTCCGAGGAAATGGGCGGCGTAGAGCTCGCCCGCGGTGGGCTCGCGACCGATCCGGCCGCGCAAGTAGGCGGCGTGGTCGGCGGCCAGCTCGCCGGCCATCAGCGAGGCGGCGCCGGCGTCGAACCGCAGGTTCATCACCGCCCGCCGGTCCTCGCCCGCCACCTTCAGCCGGCCGTCCGCGCCCGGGCGGATCAGTTCGGCGAAGCGGCCCAGCCCGTGCTTGGCCCCGTGCCGCTTCAGGGTCGCCAGCCAGGTCTGCTCCACGAACTGGAACAGGCCCGCCGCCGACGACGTCCTCGCCTTGGCCTGGGGGTTCAGCGCGCTCTCGCGCCGCGCGGTCTTCATCAGGAAGCCGAAGTCCACGCCGGTGGCCTCGGCGGCGCGCCGCACCGCCCCCTCGACGCCTCCGAATCCCTCGACCGGTCCCACGCTCATGGCCGCAAAGGTCGGCGATCATGGTTAACGCGTCCTAACGAAACGGCCCCGGCTAAGCCGCGAACCGGTCGCAAAGCTGACGCAAGGGAAGCGCGCAATCGCCTCGTCAGACCGTCGAACAACGACGGCAGGAGGAGTGAAACGCGATGATCATGAGAGCGGCCGGAGGCGCGGGCCTGGTTCATGCGCTGGAGTTCGACGGGCGTCAGAAGGCGCCGAAGTGGATGCCGTTCGCGATCGCGGCCTCGGTGGCCCTGCACGGCGCGGCCGGCCTGTGGCTGTACCAGCAGAAGTTCGTGATCAAGGCGCCGGTCGAGACGCCCGCCGATCCGATCCTGGTGCAGATGCAGCGCATCCTGCCGCCCCCGGTCGAGACGCCGCCCAAGCCCCAGCCCAAGGCGGTGCGGGTGCACCAGACGCCGACCCCGGTCGATCCGGCGGTGAAGACCCTGCCCGTCCCCGCGCAGGAGCCGGTGGTCGGGCCCGCGGTCGACGGCCCGCCGGTGCTGGCCTCGGTGCAGGTGACCGAGCCAACGCCCCAGGCGCCCGCCGGTCCGATCGGGCCTCCGGTGATCCGCAACCCGACCTGGATCAGCAAGCCGACCGCCGACCAGCTGGCGCGGGCCTATCCCGCCGCCGCCGCGGCCGACGAGGTCGAGGGCAAGGTGGTGATGACCTGCTCGGTGGCGGCCAACGGCTCGATCTCGGCCTGCGTGGTCAACTCCGAGACGCCGAAGAACCGCGGCTTCGGCTCGGCGGCGATCAAGCTCTCGCGCCACTTCCGGCTGAATCCCAAGACCGTGGACGGCCGGGCCGTGGAAGGCGGCACGGTGGTCGTGCCGATCCGCTTCACCCTCGACTAGGGATCGAAGCGGTCCGTGCGGAGGACCTCGGCGTCGGCGCCGGGGTCCTCTCCCATGACCAGGTCGGCGACCATGCGCCCGACCAGGGGCGCGAACAGCCAGCCGTTGCGGCGCGGCGCCAGGGCCGCGAACACCCTCGGGAGCGCCGTCGCGCCGACCATCGGCAAACCGTCCGGCGAGGCGCCCCGCACGCCGGCCCAGGCTCCCTCGACGACCGCGTCGCCGAGTTCCGGAACCGCGTCGACCGCCGCCCGCCGCAGCCGCTCTACAACCTCCGGCTCGGCGACTGAGTCGCTCCGCCCCGCCTCCATGGTCGCCCCGACCAGCACCTCTCCGCCGCGCGGAACCACATAGACCCCCGGCGCCCGGACGACCTCCTGCACGAGCGCGGCGCCCCCGCCCGCCAGGCGGCAGATCTGCCCCTTGATCGGCGACACCCGCGCCAGCAACGGCTCCAGCCCCGGCACGGCCAAGCCTTCCGCCCGCCAACCGGCCGCCACCACGACCGCGTCGCCGCGCCAGCTCTCGCCCGCCGCCGTGACCTCGACGCCTCCGGGCGAGGCGGCCAGCCGCTCCGCGCGGCCGCGCACGAAGGCGCCGCCGCCGGCCGTGACCGCCGCGGCGAACCGATCGCAGGCCTGGGCCGGATCGACGGTCCCCTCGCCCGGCGCGAACAGGCCGGTCCCGGTCACCCGCGCCTCGAAGCCGAGCGCGCGCATGCGCGTGAGCAGGGGTTCGGTCGGTCCCCGCCAGGCGGCGCCGGACCGGTCGAATTCGACGCAGTAGAGAGCCGCGGCCTCGGGCCAGCGGTCGGCCGCCCGGGCGTAGAGGGCCGCCGTCCGGGGCGACGCGTCCTCCAGCGCCGCCTCGAACGCCGGCGAGATCATGCCGGCGGCGGCCAGGGAGGCGTTGTACGCCCCGGGATCAAACACGGTGACCCGCGCCCCTCTGCGGGCGAGCGCCGCGGCGGCGGCCAAGCCCAGCGCGCCGGCACCGATCACCGCGACCTCGGCCGGTTTGCTCATGGGGTCTCAGGGAATGGCGCGCAGACGCGCCGAAGGATGGTACCGCCTCCCCGGCTCGAACGGGGGACCTCTAGATCCACAATCTAGCGCTCTAACCAGCTGAGCTAAGGCGGCGCGCGAACGCGAGGGGACAGCTTCTAATGTCCCCTCCCGTCGCGATCAAGCGGCGTCGCTTCAGAGCCAGCCGCGGCTGCGCAGGTATTCCGACAGGGCCTGCAGGCGGGTGGCGTCGGAGGGGTGGGTGGACGCCCACTGCGGGGTCGAGCCGCCGGTCCGGCCGCGCGCCATGTTCTCCCACAGCCGCAGGCTTTCGGCCGGGCGGAAGCCGGCGCGGTGCATATAGTCGACGCCGATCCGGTCCGCCTCCAGCTCGTGCTGGCGCGAGAACGGCAGCAGCACGCCGACCTGGGCGCCCAGGCCCAGGGCCTGCATGGCGGCCCGCGAGTCGAGGCCGGAGCCGACCACGCTCAGGCCCACCTGGGCGGCGGCGGTCTGGGAATAGCGCTCGGCGGCGTGGCGGGCCGCCACGTGGGCGGCCTCGTGGCCGATCACGGCGGCCAGCTGGTCGTCGTTCTCCACCACCTTGAACAGGCCGGTGGTCACCCCGACCTGGCCGCCCGGCAGGACGAAGGCGTTGGGCGAGGCGTTCTCAAACACCGCGTACTCCCACGGCCTGTCGTTCAGCCCCGCGGCCTGCACGATGCGCGCGCCGATCCGGCGCACCCGCTCGTTCATCGCCGCGTCGCGCGACAGGCGGTTCTTCTGCAGGGTCTGGGCCCAGGCTTGCGAACTGGCCTGCGCCAGTTGCGCGTCGCTGATCAGCAGCAGCTGGTTTCGTCCCAGCGCTTCGTTGTGGGTGCAGGCGGTCAGCGCCGAGAGGCTGAGGGCGCTCGCGGCCAGCACGGCGGCGGCGGATCGGATCGGAAGGGCCATGGTCGTCGCTCTCTTGAACGTTTCGCGGTGGGGGAACGCACGAACGCGTACTTAGGCTGCGCATTAGCAGTCCGGGCCTGAACCGCGCCTGACAAAAGAAAACGCCCCGGAGGCGAACCTCCGGGGCGTGATCGTCATCTGCTCTCGATCAGTCTTCCGGCAGGTTCCAGGTCACGGAGACCCGGACCCGGCCGCCGGCGACCGGTTCGCCGTTAGCCGTCTTGGGCGCCACCCGGCCCCGGCGTTCGATCTGCCGGGCGGTGGCTTGGCCGAATCCGTAACCCGCGGGGCTCTCGCTGACCACGGAACAGGATCCGACCTTGCCGCTGGGCTCGGCCGTGCACTCCACCGTCGCTCGCCCGCTGACTTCGTCATTGAGCGCGCGCGTCGGGAAGGCGTCGGCCAGGTCCTCGCCCTTGGGCAGGCTGGTCCAGCGGGCGCCCTGGATCACCGCTGCGCGGGGCGGAGCCGGCGGGACCGGTTGCGGCGGGTTCACCGACGCCACCGGCGGACCGGTGAACTCCACCCGGTCCTCCTTCTTCACCGGAGGCAGCTCCAGCGGAGGCGGCGGGGTGACGTTGGGCGGCGGGATCAGCGGCGGACGCGGCTGGATCTGCGGCGGCGGCGGCTGATCGGGCTGAGGCGGAGGCGGAGGCGGCGGCGGGGGCGGCGGGGGCGGCGGGATCGGATCGACGATCTCGACGTCCACAGCCTCGTCGCTGTAGATCACCTGCTTCAGCACGAACTTCTTGTACGCGACGTAGAGGAGAACACCCGCGTGCAGGGCCACCGAAATGATGATCCCCAGCACGAGCGCGGAAGACTTCTTCTTCCGCGGCGGGTCCAGGATCGGGTCGCGGTGGTGATGCTCAGTCATAATTCACCGGACCTCAGCTCTGGTTTTCTTCGCCTACGAGCGCCACGCTGTAGAAGCCGCTGTCCTGCAGCGAGTTCATGACCTCCATGAAGTCGCCGTAGCGGACTCCCTTGTCGGCGCGGATGTAGATGCGCTCCTTGGCGGGATTGCGAGTACCGATCTGCTTGTTCAAATCCGCCCCCATGGTGTCGACGGAAGTCGGGAAGTCCCCGATGAACACGTCGGAGTCCTTCTGGATCGAAATGTAGATCGGCTTCGGCGGGTTTTCGGACGGAGGCGCGACGGCGGGCGGCAGGTCGAGCTTCACCGACACAGTGGCGAGCGGAGCCGCCACCATGAAGATGATCAGCAGGACAAGCATGACATCGACGAACGGCGTGACGTTGATCTCGCTGTTCTGTTCGATCTTGAACTTGTCTCCGCCGCCGGGCCCAGAAAGCTTGGCGCCCATCTAATTTACGCTCCCTTGTCGAGCTGACGCGAGATGGCGTTCATCAGTTCCGCGACGAACCCTTCCGACCGGGTGCCGTAGGCCGCGATCCGGGTCTGGAAGTAGTTGTAGAAGATCACCGCCGGGATGGCCGCGAACAGACCGATACCGGTGGCCAGCAGGGCTTCGGCGATGCCGGGCGCCACGACGGCCAGGTTGGTGGTGTTGGTGTTCGCGATGCCGATGAACGAGTACATGATCCCGTAGACGGTGCCGAACAGCCCGATGAACGGGGCGTTGGAGCCGACGGACGCCAGGAACTGCATGCCCGAGGAGAGGCGCTTGGCCAGCGAGGCCTGCACCGCGCCGATGGCCGCCTGGGCCCGGCCGATGGTGGAGTCGCGGTGCTCGCCGGTGACGTTCAGGCCGGCCTGGCGCGAGATCTCGATCTCCTGCGCGGCCGCCGCGGCCATGTCGGCCAGCGGGTTGCCCTCGAACTCCTCGCTCGAGGAGATGCGGGCGATGTCGTTGATGTTCTTCGCGCTGCGGAAGCTTTCCACGAACCGGTCGGAGACGCGGTTCAGGGAGCGGAACTCGAACAGCTTCGTGATCAGCAGGGCCCAGGAGAAGATCGAGGCCAGGATGAGGCCGATCAGCACCACCTGCGAGACAGATGGCGAGAACTGCAAAAGGCCAGTACGAGACGCCGCCTGCAGGCGCGGCCAGTTGTGCGAGTAAATGCATGGCTTGTGGGAAGTATCCCAACCGATGGCGCTCGGCGGCGTCAAGATTTTAAGAACGCGCGGCGCGGGCGGGCCGGAGGTTGCGTGGAAGCATAGCCTA
>DASPKD010000108.1:0-4229 GCA_035628275.1 Caulobacteraceae bacterium
GCTGTCCAAGGTGGTCGAGCACGTCGACATCACCAGCTTCGACGCGCGCCCGATCATCGACTCCATGCGCAAGATGTCCTTCTCGTCGCGCGACACCGCGCGGGCGGCCGACATCTTCTCCATGGCGATCGAGGACCCGGACTGCTCGCCGTGGCTGATCCTGGCCGGCTCCACCTCGGCCGGCGGCTGCATGCACGTGTACCGCGACATGGTGAAGTTCGGCATGATCGACACCGTGGTCGCCACCGGCGCCTCGGTCGTCGACATGGACTTCCTGGAAGCGCTCGGCTTCAAGCACTACCAGGCCGACTCGACGGTGGACGATCGCGAGCTGCGGGCGATGTACATCGACCGCATCTACGACACCTACATCGACGAGGAAGAGCTCCAGACCGTCGACCACACCATCTACGAGATCTGCGAGCTGCTGGAGCCGCGCCCCTACTCCTCGCGCGAGTTCATCTACGAGATGGGCAAGTGGCTGGCGGCGGGCAACGCGAAGAAGCCCGGCTCGCTGGTCCAGACCGCCTACGAGGAAGGCGTGCCGGTCTTCTGCCCGGCCTTCGTCGACAGCTCGGCCGGCTTCGGCCTGGTCAAGCACCAGGTCGAGCGCATGAAGGCCGGCAAGCCGTACCTGACGATCGACTCGGTCGCGGACTTCCGCGAACTGACCGAGATCAAGCTGAAGGCGGGCGCGACGGGCCTGTTCATGGTCGGCGGCGGGGTTCCCAAGAACTTCGCCCAGGACACGGTGGTGTGCGCCGAAATCCTCGGCCACGACGTCGACATGCACAAGTACGCGGTCCAGATCACGGTCGCCGACGTGCGCGACGGCGCCTGCTCCTCTTCCACCCTCAAGGAGGCCTGCTCCTGGGGCAAGGTGGACGTGACCTTCGAGCAGATGGTGTTCGCCGAGGCGACCACGGTCGTGCCGCTGATCGGCTCCGACGCCTATCACCGCGGCGCCTGGAAGACCCGCACCAAGCGACGCTGGGCGAACCTGTTCGACAAAGCCGCCGAATCGGCCCAGTAAGAGAGTCGTCCCGCAGCGCCCTCGAAGGCGCACTCCCCCCACCCACGAGGCGGGACGCGTTGTAGAAGGAGCCGGAGCGATCCGGCTCCTTTTTCGTCGGCCTCAGGTTCAGGCCGCCCGGCGGCTCCCTTCGGCGCGACGCAGGTACAGGCCGGCGCGGCCCGCCGCGGGCTGAAGCGCCTCGTGAGCCACGCTCTCCCCGGCCCCCAACACCAATCGCCCGTCGTCGGCCAGAGCCCGGACCAGAATTTCGGTCGCCGCGTCCCGCGCGGCGGGCGTCATGCCGCCCAGCAGATTCCGGCACAGCACCAGGTCGAAACGTCCGGCGGGCGGGTTCGCGCCGGTCAGCTCCACCCTGCGCCATCGCACCGCCTGGCGAAGGTGCGGTTTCGCCGTCCAGGCGTCCTCCGCCTTCTCGAAGTGGCGCACCATCATGCGAGCGGGCAGTCCGCGCTGGATCTCGAACGGAGTGTAGAGCCCCGCCCTCGCCTTATGCAGGCGCGGCTCGGACAGGTCCGTGGCGAGGATTTCAATTTTCAGCGACGGCAGCAGGTCCCGCGCCTCGTCCAGCAGCATGGTCAGCGAATAGGGCTCCTGGCCGGTCGAACACCCCGCCGACCACACGCGCACCGGTTCGTCGCCGCGACTGCTCGCCAACGCGGGCAGCACCTGCTCGCGCAGCAGCGTCCAGGTCGCGGCGTCGCGGAAGAACCAGGTCTCGCCCGAGGTGAGAGCCTCGGCCGCCGTGGTCTCGAACGCTTCCTCGCCCGAGTCGCGCATCGCCGAGACGAAGGCCTCGGCCGAGCCGAACCCCTGCCGCCGGGCCGCCGGCGTCAGCCTGTTCTCCACGCCGTACGCGTCGGCGACGTTCAGCGCCTGGCCGGCGCGCGCCGCCAGCACCGCGGCGAGGTGCGCTAGCGCCTCTCTGGAAAGGCCGCTCACGCGAACCCTACTTCGAGCAGCTTGGACTCCAGGATGTCGCCGTCGAACGGCTTCATCACATATTCGTCCGCGCCCGCCTCCAACGCCTCCATGATGCGTGGCGCGTCGGTTTCGGCCGTGCAGAAAACCACCCGCGGCTCGCCGCCGCCCGGAGAGGCGCGAAGACGTTTGAGGAAGTCCAGCCCGTCCATCACCGGCATGTTCCAGTCGAGCAGGATCAAGGCGGGCGGCTCCTCGCGGCAGATCGCCAGGGCCTCGGCCCCGTCGCCGGCCTCGATCACCTCGAAGCCCAGCCCTTCGACGATGCGGCGCGCGACTTTCCGGATGATCCGGCTGTCGTCCACGATCAAACAGGTTCGCGCCGAATTCACAGAAGGTCCCCGACCGCACGGCGCCGGTGCGCATTTCGTGCCGTTCGGGCAGCATGGGGCCGCGCCGGTTGATCGGCGGTTAAGGGCCGCTCGCTCCTATTCCGCCGCCTGGCGGGCGCTGCGGCGGCGTTCGAGGTTCCAGGTGCGGTGGGGCTCGAAGTGCGAGCCGGTCCAGGCCTGGGCGGTGACGTGGATGGAGTCCTCGTCCCACTCGATCACGTTGAAACCCGCCGGCGTGCCGCGCTCGCGCTTTGAAAGGGTGGCGCAGCCGACCGCGTAGGAGCACTTGTCGCCGAGCTGGATCGGCAGGGCGAAGGGCACGTGGACGTGGCCGGTGGTCACCAGGTCGACGCCGGAATCGGCCATGATCTGGGCCGCCTCGTTCCCGCGCTTGACCTCGCCGGTCATGGGGCCGCCGATCATCTCGATCAGCGGGTGGTGGCAGGCCAGGATACGCAGGGCGCCGTCGGGAGCCTTGGACAGTTCCTCGCTGGCCCGGCGGGTCTGCTCCAAGTCGATCACCCCCTTGGACCAGTTGGGCCGCGCCTGCCAGCCGCGGGCGGTGTTGACCCCGCGCACCTCCAGGCCCGGTATCGAGAACTCGTGGTCCACCGCCGGATGGCCGGTCATCTGCTCGAACCGCCGCCACGGATGGAACACGCGGGCGACCATGTCCCAGTAGGGCACGTCGTGGTTGCCCGGGACCAGGAACACCGGCTCGGGCATGGCCCGCATCCACTCCACCGCCGCGGCGAACTCGCGCCGATAGCCCTTCTGGGTGATGTCGCCGGTGATCAGCACCAGGTCCGGCGGCGTTGCGCGGGTGAAATCGAGGGCGGCGGCGACCGCCTGCTCGTTTTCGACGCCGAAGTGGACGTCGGAGAACTGGACTATCCGGCGCATCTCAGGCCGATCCGCCGGCCGGGCTGAGGTCGCGGGCCGGCGCCAGGGCGCGGAAGGCGACGGGCAGGAACTTCACTTCGACCTCCGGCTGAAGCTGGACGGGCTCGCCGTCGAGTATGGCCGGAATGCGCTGGCGCGACCAAGCGTCGACCCGCTGGATCACGCGGGTTTCAACCGAGGCGTCGTCGCGCCAGTCGGAAAACACCGCGGTCGCGGCCAGGCGGAACACCTCGGCCGCGCGCGAGGGCTTGATCAGCGCGGCCTCCAGGCCGGTGGGCTCGTCCATGGCCTTGGAGATCAGCGGGCACAGCAGACCCAGCGCCTCGGCCCGGTGGAACTCCTCGCCGTCAAGCTTAAAGCGAACCCGGGTGGTGAAGGCGCGGCGCATGGCGCGGCGGGCGTGCAGATAGGCCAGCGTCGGGCGCCGGTTGCGCACCGCTTCGCGAGCCGGCGCCCAGAGGGCGGGGGAGCCCAGCACCGCGGCGCAGTAGAACGGCCGCCCCGCCACCTCGCCGCCGGAGACGGTGCGCTCCAGCCCCTCGGTCAGCGCGCGGTGCAAGGCCACGCGCCAGTCGGCGGTGCCGTAGAGGGCCTTGGGCAACAGGTTCATGGTGCCGCCGGGCAAGGGCGAGACCAGCGGACCGTCGAGCCCGGCCATGGCCGCGGCGGTGCGCGCGGTGCCGTCCCCGGCCAGCACGAACACCACGTCGGGATTGGTGGCGAAGGCGGCCTCGATCGCCGCCTCCACCCGGGGCGGCTCCGCCTCCACCACGTTGGCTTCCAGCTCGTAGGCGCGCAGCAGATCGCGCGCCTCGGTCGCCGCCTCGGGGCCGGTGCCCCCCGACATCGGATTGACCACGATCTCCACGCGCCGCAACGCGACGTGCGGCGTGAGCAGTGCGGATTCGGGCCGGCCCGCGACGTCGGTCATGGGCCGGGAACGCGGGCCTGAACGGCCCGGTTCCGCCTTACTTCTTTGC
>DASPKD010000109.1:0-12109 GCA_035628275.1 Caulobacteraceae bacterium
GGCCATCATGTCCGGCGTGGCGATCACGCGGTCGAAGTCCATGAAGCCGCCCTGGATGCGCTCGACCAGGTCCTCGGCGCCCACCACCTCGGCGCCCGCCGCGGTCGCTTCGTCGGCCTTGGGGCCCTTGGCGAACACCGCCACGCGCACGTCGCGGCCGGTGCCCGAGGGCAGGTTGACCACGCCGCGGACCTGCTGGTCGGCGTGACGCGGGTCGACGCCCAGGTTGACGGCGATCTCGACGCTCTCGTCGAACTTGGCCTTGGCGTTGGCCTTCACCGCGGCGATGGCCTCGTTCAGGGCGTAGGCCTTGTCGCGATCGACGCTCCAGGCTTGCAGACGTTTGGCTTGCTTCGGCATCGGATCAGCCCTCCACCACTTGCAGGCCCATCGCGCGGGCCGAGCCGGCGATGATCTTGGTCGCCTGGTCCAGGTCGTTCGCGTTCAGGTCCTTGAACTTCTTCTCGGCGATGTCGCGGCACTGCTGCAGCGTCACCTTGCCGGCCACGTCGCGGCCGGGGTTGTTCGACCCCGACTTGATGCCCGCGGCCTGCTTCAGGAAGAAGCTGGCCGGCGGCGTCTTGGTGACGAAGGTGAAGGACTTGTCCTGGTACACGGTGATGACGGTCGGAAGGGGCGTGCCCTTCTCCATCTCGCCGGTGCGGGCGTTGAATTCCTTGCAGAAGCCCATGATGTTGACGCCGCGCTGACCCAGCGCCGGCCCGATGGGCGGCGAGGGCGTGGCGGAGCCCGCGGGCACCTGCAGCTTGATATAGCCCAGAATCTTCTTGGCCATCGTTCTCTCCAATGAAGCCCCGGACGGGTCCGGAGCGGTGAGCCGTGGTGCGGGGTGGCGCCCCTCCCACGGATTTGCCGCGAACCGAAAGCTCGGCGCGCGGTAGCGGACGGGTCTCTAGGCGGCGATTACGCCGTCTTTTCGACCTGCCCGTATTCCAGATCGACCGGCGTGGCGCGGCCGAAGATCGAGACGCTGACGCGCAGGCGCGCGCGCTCCTCGTCGACGCTCTCCACCACCCCGTCGAAGCTCGCGAACGGCCCGTCGGTGACCTTGACCTTCTCGCCCAGGTCGAAGCGGATGGTCGGCTTGGGACGCTCGGCCCCCTCCTCCACCGCGCCGACGATGCGCTGCACCTCGGCCTCCGACACCGGGATCGGCCGCGCGCCGGATCCCAGGAAGCCGGTCACCTTCGGCGTGTTCTTGACCAGGTGATAGGCCTCGTCGGTCAGCTCCATCTTCACCAGCACGTAGCCGGGGAAGAACTTGCGTTCCGAGTTCACCTTCCGGCCGCGGCGGATCTCCACCACGTCCTCGGTCGGGACCAGGATCTCGCTGAAGTTGTCCTCCAGCCCCTGGCTCCGGGCCTGCTCGCGGATGGTCTCGGCCACCTTCTTCTCGAAGTTCGAGTAGGCGTGGACGATGTACCACTTGTGGCGCGGATTGGAGACGGGCTTCGTCTCGGCGGCGGCTGCGACGTCGGTCATTTCGTGATCTCCGGGCTCAGCCGCCGAGCTGGACGAGGCGCGAGATGGTCAGGGCCAGGATCGCGTCCAGGCCCCAGAAGAACAGCACCGCCAGGCCGACCATGATGAAGACCATCACCGAGGTGATCCAGGTCTCCTTGCGGCTGGTCCAGGTGATCTTGCGGGCCTCGGCGCGCACCTCGCGGAAGAACTGGGCGGGGCTGACGCGCTTCTTCGGCGCGGCGGCGCTCGCCGACGCGACCGGAGCCTGCGGCACGCGGCCTCCTCCCGAACTGCTTTTCCCGCGCGGCGCCATCGGCGCGCTCGGGGCCTGATCCTTAGCCATCGGCACTGAGCACTTTCGTGTTTCGATCGGTACGCCCGACGCGGGCGCCCGCTCGATAGATAGTGGCAGGAGTGGAGGGACTCGAACCCCCGGCCCTCGGTTTTGGAGACCGATGCTCTACCAGCTGAGCTACACTCCTAGACGACGCCGGCGACGGGAACCGCCGCTGGAGCCTTCCGGACAAAAGACAGCGCGCCGGAGGCGGTGAGCCCGCCGGCGCGCGCGGCCTTCGCCGGAGCCGTGCGATGTAGCAAGGGGCGCTTCGCTAGGCAAGCGAGGCGGACGGCCGCGACAGCGACCTTTCCGCTCTTGGATTACGACACATGGTGTCGCGTCAGAACCTTTGCCGTTAAGGTCGATCACCGCCTGGGGAGGACGGACATGCTGAACTTTGAACACTTCGTCGCGGCGCGCTCGGCATTATGCCAAAGGATCGCGGAGGCGCGCGCCCACCGGCTGGGCAAGAAGATTGGCGGCGCCGAGTTCGACGAAATGGGGGTCGAATTAGACGTTGATGCTCCGCCGGCTCCACCAATCGCGTATCACTTGATTTATAAGGCGGCCTCAGGAGAGCTGACCGGACGCTGCGTCACCCTGCAGAGGATCGTGCACGAGGTGGCCGAGGTTCGTGTGCAAGCCGTCTGCCATTTACGTAAGAAATACCGGGAATTCCTGGCGACGCGTATTGTTGAGATAACCGATCTCTCGACGGGCGAGGTGGACGACGATGGACTGGCGTACTTCCGCAGACACCCGCTCCTCCGCCAAGCTACAGCAGACCACATCGCGGCCATGTCGGACGAGTTGCTTACGATCCAGGATTGCCGGGACGAGATAATCGTCCTCAGCTTCGTCGCTGCGGCGGACGGGCTGTTCGATGAGAATGAACAAGATGAGATCGTGAAGCACGTTCTCTATCGTGCGGATTTTCCGCTGAACGAAGCGGAGATCAGGCGCCGAGTGGCGTCTTGGATTCCAGATGAACGCGCCTTTTGGCATGCGCTCGGAAGGCTTGAAGCTGGTGAAGGCGACGCTCGCGCATTGCTTACTTCGCTACGACGGGTCATCGACGCGGACGGAGACCTGGATGAAGAGGAGTTGGCGTTCGCAGGTGAGATTGAACGCAGGTTGAAGGCAAAAGCTTATGCATGAAGCGGCGGGTTCGAGAGCAACCCGCCGCCCAACGATCCAACCTCACCCGACGCTTACGGGCAGCGCACGCCCGTATAGCGCCACTCGACGTTCTCGAGCCTGGGACCGGCCATGCAGTAGCCGCCCGTGTGCGACACCCGTCCGGTGATCTCCACCGCGTAGCGGCCGTAGGGGTCCGGGCGGGGCCCGGCGCCCGACACGTCCCAGGCCATGCCGCTCTGGTCGCGCACGGTCACGCAGCCGCTCTCGACCCCGCGCGCGGGGCAGCCCATCACCCGCACCACCGTGCCGGGCGGCGGCGGCGGCGGCGCGCCGTAGCCGCGGTAGGGGCCGGGCCCGTAGGGACCGGTCGGCCCGGCCGGATAGGTTCCGTAATAGGGATCGTTGCCCGCGTAGTACGGGTCGCTGTAATCGGCGCAGCCGGCCAGGGCGAACGCGCCGGCCGTCGCCAGACCCAGCGTCAAAGCGGTCTTCAGCATCGAGGCCTCCTCACTCACGCAACCCCGACAAAGGGTTGAACGGAAGGCCGATCAGGCGGTTCCGCCACGCCCGCTTCCAGCGGCTGCGACGAACTGGCGAGCTTCGCTTTGCGCGTTGACAGCCGGCGGGGGAGAAAAGAGTTTTCCGCCGCTCGCATGTGGCGAGCATCGGGGGGATTCCTATGCGAGTAGTTTTGGCGTCGTCGCTTTGCCTGGTCATGGCCGCGTGCGCGACGGGCGAGCCGGCGCCCTACGCCCGGCCCCTGTCCCAGGCCAGCATCGAGGCCATGGGCCCGACGCCGGTGAGCGTGAACGGCGACGAGAACGGGGTGGCCAAGGCCTGGTTCTACACCGAGGTGAACGGAGCCGGCGCCGGCCTGATCGGCGCGGTCGCCGGCGCGATCGCCGCGGCCATCATCAACGCCGGGCCGTCCGCCCGCGCGCACAAGCAGGCCGACGAGGTCGCCGACGTCCAGACCGTCGAGGGGCTGAACGCCTCGCTGGTCTCGACCGTCAAGAGCGAAGCGGCCAGGGCGCCGACTGGAACCGGCGTGAGCTTCCCCGACGTGCTGGTGGCCTACAAAGCGGCCCCGAGCGTGACCGACGACGCGGTCGAGATCACCACCGCCTACACCCTGTCAGAGGATTCCAGCGTCCTGCGCATCGTCGCCACCGCGACCTACGCGAACAAGGCGCTGCCGTACAAGACGCCCTACACCTTCAAGAAGGCGCCGCCGAAGAGCGAGACCCAGGGGCCGCTGTACCGCAACACCTTCACCTACTACTCGACCCCGCTGCCGGTCCCGACCCTGACGCCGGAGCTGCGCGAGCGGCTGATCGCCAACATCAAGGAGAGCGCGCGCGACGCGAACGGCGCCCTGCCCGCCGAGGGCACCTCCGAGTACCGGTCGATGCAGCGCGAGATCGAGCTGGCCAACGACAATAAGCTGACCGCCAACGAGACCTCGCTGTTCCTGACCCGCGGGTGGCTGAGCAACGACGGCGCCCGCATCAAGGAAGAGATCCGTCGCGCACACGAGTTCGTCGCCCGCTACCTGCTGGCCGACATGAACCGGACCGCGGTTCCCTCCCTGACCGGCCAGGACGAGCTGCTCGAAACCGCGGCCGACCAGCGGACCGTGCGGCGCATCGGCAGGGGCGTCGAAGCCGGCTCCTACGTCTGCTCGGCCCCGGACGTGATGGGCTTCGCCACCTACGGCAACGCCATCGCCGTCAGCAAGCGCACCGTCGCCTACGTCAAGGACATGAAGGCCAAGGCGCCCAAGCCCGCGAAAGCCTCGGGGCGGAAGTCTTGAGCCGGGAGCTTCTGGCCGTCGGCCTCGCCGCCGGCGGCCTGCTCCTGCAGGGCTGCGCGACCAAGCCGGTGGTCTACGGCCCGATCGGGCCGGAGGCGCCCTACGGCTACCAGGACGCCCAGAACGCCGACGGCGGCCACACGGTACGGGTCGCCATGCCCGGCCAGGCCGCGCCGGAGGCGCTTCGAGCTTTCTTCGATCGCCGGGCGGGCGAGCTCTGTCCGGCGGGCGTGGCGCGCGCCAACGTGTTCCGCATGAACCGCGACGGCTACGCCAGCGCGCCCTACGTGCACGGCGGCGTCTCCGTCGGAACCCGGACGTGGATCGGCGCGGAACTCGAAGGCTACGTCTACTGCAAGCCCGAGCCGACCGCTGCTAAGGCCGAGCCTGCGCCGGCGTCCTAGCCGCGATCGGCCGTAAAGCCTCGAGACGAAGCTCCCCGTCCGCTGGTGAATCGTCCTTCGTAGCGTCCGGCCGTGGCTCGGGTTTCGGGTAGGTGAATAACCCCTGAGGTCGCGCTTTCCGCAAAGCAGCCCCTCAAAAGTCAAACCCGCCCCAGGGTCGCGCCGTCCCTGCGGCCGGCGAAGAAGGCGTTCAGCGCATCGGCGAACAGCCGGCGGTCGTCGTCGCCCGTCGACGCCGTCTCGAACAGGGTCAGGGACGAGCACAGCTTCAGGTCGTCGGGGTCGCCCAGGATCGCGCGCGCGGACCGGTCGCGGTGCTCCAGAAGCGCGCGCACGCACCCGCGCAGACGCTCGCCCAGCACCGGATGGGCCAGATAGGCGCGCGCCTCGTCCAAATCGCCTATCGCATAGAAGCGGGCGGTCTCGCTGCGGCCCAGGCCCGCGATCTGTGGGAAGACGAACCACATCCAATGGCTCGTCTTTCGCCCCGCGGTCAACTCCCGGAGGGCGGCCTCGAACGTCGTCTCCTGCGCCTGCAGGAAACGGTCCAGGCCGCCGCCCGGCGCGTCGTCGTTCACTCAGGCGCCGGCCTTGCGGCCCTTGCCCTTGCGGCTGGCGGCCGCGGCGCGGCCTTTCTGGCCCAGGCCGATCTTCTTGGCCATTTCCGAGCGCGCCGCCGAGTAGTTCGGCGACACCATCGGGTAGTCCTTCGGCAGGCCCCACTTGGCGATGTAGTCCTTGGGCGTCATGCCGCGCGTGGTCAGGTGCCGGCGCAGCGACTTGTAGGGCTTGCCGTCCTCGAAGCTGATCAGGGCGTCCGGCGTGACGCTCTTGCGGATCTGCGCGGGCGTCAGCTTGCGCGGCTGGTCTTCGGCGACCGGCTCAGGTTGGGCGGTCTCCGCGCCGACGCCGGTCAGGCTGCCGGCGATCTGGCTGATCACCGCGGGGATGTCCGCCGGGTTCACATGCGAGTTGGAGAAATAGGCGGCGGCGACTTCGGCCACCAGTTCGCGCAGGCGTTCGTTCTGTTCAGTCATGAATAGCTCCAGCGGGAAGGCGCGGGGAATTCACGTCTGTTCCGGTACGATGTCAACACTTGTCGATGTGGTGAACCGCAAATATCGGTTTTCCGCGGCACGATTCGAACGACAGAGATTCGGCCTGCTCGCGCGTGAGATGTACGTGCTGACGCACTGAAGTGGATAATGAACGCCCTGTGTTCTTGAAAACGGAGCCGATGACCGGCACCCGCCTGAACGGAGAAGACGATGACGGTCGGCGAATATGTGCTCGTGCTCGTCTCGTTGGTGCTGGGCCTGGGGATCACCGATGTGCTGGCCAGCTTCCACCGCCTGCTGCGCGCCGGCGCGCGCGTGCGCTGGGCCGTCCTGCCCGTCGCCGCGGCGGTGCTGATCGTCCTTCTCAGTCTGATGATGTGGTGGTCCCAGTTTCCGGAGGACCAGACCCGGCCGGTCACCATCGGCCAGTTCCTGCCGCGCTTCGCCGTCTTCGTGGCGCTGTTCCTGACCGCGGCGGCCGCCCTGCCCGACGAAGTGCCGCCCGAGGGGCTGGACCTCGGCGCCTGGTACCGGGCCAACGCTCGCCACTTCTGGTCGCTGGCCACTCTGGTGGTCGCGCTGACCATGGTGCTGGAAGGCGCCGACGCGGTCGCCCGCGACGGGCTACGGGCCCTGCCCGGCTTCTTGAGCAACCGCAGCTTCGACGTGGTGGTGCTGCTGCTGTTCGGGTCGCTGGCGGTGCTCAAGGCGCGCTGGTGGCACGCGGCCGTGCTGGCGCTGGCCTACGTCGGCCCGGTGTTCTGGGTGTCGCGCAGCATCGGTTGAACTCTGTGTCCCCCTAAAGGGGAGCAGGGAGTTCCGTGCCGCTGAAAAGAATGGTCGGAGCGACAGGATTCGAACCTGCGACCCCTTGACCCCCAGTCAAGTGCGCTACCAGGCTGCGCCACGCTCCGACGACGGGCGCTTATATGGGCGCGCCGGACAGGCCGCAAACGAATTATCGGGTCAGCAGCGCGTCCAGTCGCGCCTTGGCCTGCTCCAGCTCCCGCAGCACCCCGCGCAGACGCGCGTCGCCCCCGCCCGAGGCCTCAGCGCGAGGCGTATCGGCGGGGCCGGCCTCCGCGTCCTCGAAGCTCATGTCTCCGAACTGAAGCGCTGCGTCCGGGTCGGCAGCGGCCAGCACGCGCTTGATCCCCTGGTCGCGGTGCAGCTTCTGCACGCCCTTGATGGTCAGGCCCTGGTCGTGCAGCAGGGCGCGCACGCCCTTGAGCACCGCCACGTCCTGCGGTCGGTAGAACCGGCGCCCGCCGGCCCGCTTCAGCGGCTTGATGAAGCTGAACTTGGTTTCCCAGAAACGCAGGACGTGCTGCGGCACGCCCAGTTCGTCGGCCGCTTCGGAGATGGTGCGGAACGCGAGCGGTCCCTTGCTCACGCCGCCTCGACGACCGCCGCGGGCTTGGCGTGGGCGTCGTCCACGCGGGCCTTCATCACCTGCGAGGCGCGGAAGCTGATCACGCGCCGGGGGTCGATGGCGGCCGGTTCGCCGGTCTTGGGGTTGCGGCCCATGCGCGCGCGCTTGGCGCGGACCTGGAACACGCCGAAGCCCGAGAGCTTCACCGTTTCGCCGCGCTCCAGCGCCTCGGCGATCATCTCCAGCGTGCGCTCCACGAGATTGGAGCACTCGTGCCGGGACAAGCCCAGCTCCTGGTGCACCGCCTCGCAAAGGTCGGCGCGCGTGAGCGTTTCACCCTTCATCGCCTGCTCCCCCGAGCATGAGTTCCAAGCCTTCGTGCATGACGCGAATATACGGCCAAGTCAAAGGCTTCTCTAGAGCCTCAGGGCGCACGCGCCCCAGGTCAAGCCCCCGCCCATGGCTTCCATCAGCACGAGCTGCCCGGGCTTGATGCGGCCGTCCTCGACCGCCAGCGCCATGGCCAGCGGAATCGACGCCGCCGAGGTGTTGGCGTGCTGGGCGACGGTGGAGATCACCTTGTGCTCGTCGATGCCCAGGCGCTGGGCCACGCCCTGCAGGATGCGCTGGTTGGCCTGGTGCGGCACGAACCAGTCGACGTCCTTGACCTCGATCCCCGCCACCTTGGCGGCGCCCTCTACGGCCTCGGAGATGTTCACCACCGCATGGCGGAACACCTGGTTGCCCAGCATCCGCAGCTTGCCCACCGTGCCGGTCGAGGCCGGGCCGCCGTCCACGTACAGCAGGTCGGTCTTGCCGCCGTCGCAGCGCAGCGCGAAGCCGAGAAGCCCCCGGTCTTCGGTCGTGCCCGCGCCTTCCACCGGCTCGAGCACCACCGCGCCTGCGCCGTCGCCGAACAGCACGCAGGTGCCCCGGTCGGTGTAGTCCAGCAGCCGGGTCATCTCCTCGGCGCCGATCACCAGCGCGCATTTGGAGATGCCGCGCGCCACGAAGCCGTCGGCGACGCTGAGCGCGTAGACGAAGCCCGAGCACACCGCCTGCACGTCGAAGGCCGGGCAGACCGGCACGCCCAGCTTGCGCTGAACGATCGCGGCGGTGGCCGGGAAGGTCAGGTCCGGGGTGGTGGTGGCGACGATGATCAGGTCGACCTCGGCCGCGGTGCGCCCCGCCGCCGCCAGCGCCTTCTTCGACGCCTCGACCGCCAGGTCGCTGGTCAGCTGGTCCTCGGTCGCCTTGTGCCGCTGGCTGATGCCGGTCCGCTCGACGATCCATTCGTCGGAGGTGTCGACCAGCTGCGCCAGGTCCGCGTTGGACATGACGTTTTCGGGCAGGTAGCCGCCCACGCCCGTCACCGCGCTACGCGTAACCGTACTCACCCTTGCGCCTCCGCCGGAGCCGCCGCCGGCTCGTGCAGGACCGCCGACAGGCGCTCCATGTTGCGCGCGATCTGGGCGGCGTAGTCGCTGCGCGCCAGATCCGCCGCCACCTTGACCGCGTTGCCGAAGCCCCGCGCGTCGGCGCCGCCGTGGCTCTTCACCACGATGCCGTTCAGCCCCAGCAGCGGCCCGCCGTTGACCGAGCTGGGGTCGATGCGCGTGCGCATCTGCTTCAGCGCCGGATAGGCCACCATCGCGCCCAGCCGCGCCTGGACGCCCGAGGTCAGGGCTTCCTTCATGATCGTGGACACGAACCGCGCCGTGCCCTCGGCGGTCTTCAGCGCGATGTTGCCGGTGAAGCCGTCGGTCACCACCACGTCGACCGTGCCCTTGGCGATGTCGTCGCCCTCGACGAAGCCGTGGTAGTTCAGGTCGAAGCCGCCCTCACGCAGCAGCCGCTGCGCCTCGCGGACCTCCTCGTGGCCCTTCATGTCCTCCGAGCCCACGTTCAGCAGGCCGATGGAGGGCTTCTGCACGCCGTGGACGGCCCGGTGGAAGGCCTCGCCCATGATCGCGAACTCCACCAGCTGGCCGGCGTCGCAGGAGACGTTGGCGCCCACGTCGAGCACCGCGCTGACGCCCTTCAGGTTCGGCCAGCTGGCCACGATCGCGGGCCGGTCCAGTCCCGGCGCGGCCATGCGCAGCAGCAGCTTGGACACCGCCATCAGGGCGCCGGTGTTGCCGGCCGACACGGCCGCATGCGCCTCGCCGGTCTTCACCGCCTCGACCGCGTTCCACAGGCTGGAGCCCTTGCCGCGGCGCAGCGCCTGGGCCGGCTTCTCGTTCATGGCGATCACCTGGTCGGTGTGCCGGATTTCCGAGCGGCGCGCGGCGGCCAGGCAGCGGCGCAGCTCCGGCGCCAGCTTCGCCTCGTCGCCGTGCAGCAGAAAGCGCACGTCCAGATCGCCCAGCCGGTCCGCGGCGCGCGCGAGCCCGGGCACCACCACGGACGGCCCGTGGTCCCCGCCCATGGCGTCGATCGAGATGACGAGACGGTCTGACAAAGCGGCTACGGCGCTCCTTGCGGCGCGCGATCCCGAAGGACTCGGGCGGCGGCCTGTAAACGGCGCGCGACGATAGCGCCGCGCCCGGGCGATGCAAGCGGGCCTGTCAGGCCCCGGAGTCGCGGGGCTTCAGCTGGGCGAGGACCGAGAACGGCGACGGCTCGCGCTCCTCCTGCGGCGGCTCGAACACCGCGTCCGGCTTGCGGGGGTGCGGATCGAGCTCCAGCGACAGGTGCTCGACCACCAGCCCGGCCAGGTCGATCACCCCGCTTTCGACATAGTCGGGAGCGTCCAGGTCAGGCAGGCCCAGCTCCGCGTCGTCGGTATCGACAGGCTCGGGCGGACGGGTGGTGAAGCGCACCTGGAACGAGGCCTCGATCGGCGTCTCGAACGGCTCCAGGGTGACGCCGCAGGTCTGCACCACCCGCGCGATCAGCCGCCCGTCGACCTTGCCGCCCTCGAACGCCGGCGCGACCTCGACGTAGGCCTCCAGCGCGGGCAGCTCCACCAGCTCCAGCTCCTCTGCGATGCGCTTGCGCACGGCCTCGTCCGCGACCAGTCGCCGCGTCAGCCCGCGCCCGATCTCGTCCAGGCGCACCGGGTTCGACCAGGGCAGGTCGGGGTTCAACGCGGCTCCGGCCATGCGGGTTTTCCTTCCATCACTTCCGGCAGGGGTTGCGCCGCCAGGGCCTCGCCGGCGCGCAGCACGTAATCGGCCAGCGGTCCGGCCCGTTCCGCCGCCGCCTCGTCGGCGAACACGGTGCGGGCGATCAGGGCGGCCAGCGCCGCATGGTCGGGCTGCGGGTCCAGCGCCTCGTCGTAGGCCTTGATCCGCCCGTAGATGGCCTCGCCCAGCTTGCGCATCTTCTTGGCCACCGACAGGTCGCCCACGCCCAGCTCGCGCAGCGCGTCGTCGAGCGCGCCGACATACTCGTCGAACAGGGCCTGCGCTGTTTCGCCCGCCCCCTCCCCCTGCCCTCGCAGCCGCCGCATCAGCAGGATCACGTGCAGGGTGTAGAGTTCGAAGCGCGCGTCGATCCGGTCCTCGACGCCAAGCGCGGTATAGAATTCCGGCCGGCGCGCCTGGGCGACCGCGGCGGCGTAGAGGCGTTCTCCGGCGTCTCTCCGGGGCCGCGATTTGAACAGCTTGTGCAGCACGGCGCTCGCGCCCCTTTTCCGCCTCGCCGTTGAACTAATGAGCCAAGGACGGTACGTCAAAGGCCGAACCCTTCGCGTGAGCGCGCCATGTCCCTGTTTCGCAAAGCTCTGATCCTGTCCGCCGCCGCGGCCGTTCTGACCGCCTGCGCGCCGACGGTCGCCCGCCACGGCTACCAGGCCGTGGACGCCGAACCTTCCGAGCTGAAGGTGGGCGAGGACACCAAGTCGACGGTGCTGGAGAAGCTGGGCTCGCCCTCGGCGACCTCCACCTTCGAGCCGAACGTCTGGTACTACGTCTCCCAGACGAGCGAGCGCTACACCTACCATCGGGCCAAGGTCAGCCAACGCGACGTGACCGTGGTGACCTTCGACCCGGCCAGCGAGCAGGTCACCGAGGTCAAGACCCTCGACATGCAGGCCGGCCGCCAGCTCGCCTACAACGAGCGCGAGACCCCGACCCGCGGACGCGAGCTGACCATCCTCGAGCAGCTGCTCGGCAACGTCGGCCGCCAGGTGCTGCCGCAGTCCGAGGAAGAGGACCTGCCCGGCGGGCGCCGGCGCGACTGATCCCGGCTTCTTCCTTTTCTTCGACCCAGAATCAAAACGCCCCGGGATCGCTCCCGGGGCGTTTCGCTTTGGTCTGCGACCTCGATCAGCCGCCGTACAGGTTGGCCAGCACCGCCAGGAGCAGCAGGGCCACGATGTTGGTGGTCTTGATCATCGGGTTCACCGCCGGACCGGCGGTGTCCTTGTAGGGGTCGCCCACGGTGTCGCCGGTGACCGCGGCCTTGTGAGCCTCGGAACCCTTGCCGCCGTAGTTGCCCTCTTCGATGTACTTCTTGGCGTTGTCCCACGCGCCGCCGCCCGAGGTCATCGAGATG
>DASPKD010000110.1:0-6024 GCA_035628275.1 Caulobacteraceae bacterium
CGCGCGGGCGCGATGGTGCGGATGATGACCGGCGTGGTCGAGCGCGGCACCGGCCGCAAGGCCGCGTTCGGCGGCGCGGCGGCGGGCAAGACCGGCACCACCCAGAACCACCGCGACGCCTGGTTCGTGGGCTTCACCCCCGACTGGGCCGCCGGCGTCTGGGTCGGCAACGATGACGGCCGCCCGATGAAGGAAGTGTCCGGCGGCGACCTGCCGGCCGACATCTGGCGCCGGTTCATGACCGCCGCCCACCGAGGCCTGGCCGCCCGCGATTTCGACGCCCGCCGCGCCGCGGAAACCGACGGCGGCTCGCGTCAGGCGTTCTACGCCACGCTGGCCGCCGAGTTCGCGCGCACGGCGGCGGCGCGCTAGCGGTCCGCGCGCACCCGCACGCGGGCGCGGGCCTCGCGGCCCTGGGCGTCCACCACCGACAGGTCGAAGAAGCCGGCCGAGGCCGGGCGCCAGACGGTGCGGCCGGACAGGGGATCGGTGGCCAGCGGCGCGCCCTCGACGTACCAGCGCAGGCCCTCGCCGCGGGCGGCCAGCACCAAGCCGCGGCCGGCCTCGCCGGTGCGGTCCACCTGAACCGTGGCGCCGTTGGGGGGAAAGATCAGCGACGGCCCCTCGTCCGACGACGCGGCGAGCGTCTGCAGCGCCTGGGGCGCGCGCGTGGGCCTGACCTGCCCGGCCGCGCGGGTCGGGGCGGCGATGGCGTCGAACACGTCGAACAGCAGAGGCGCCGCCGCGTCGCGCCCGGTCAAGCCGCCGCGCGCGCCGCCGTCTGCGCGGCCGGTCCACACCACCACCGCGTAGCCGCCGCCGACCCCCGCCGCCAGCGCGTCGCGGAAGCCGTAGGAGGTGCCGGTCTTGTAGGCGATGCGCGGACCCGACCCAAGCAGGGGCCCCGGGGCGCGGCCCTTCGGGGCCGGAGTCTCGCGCAGGATGTCGAGCACCTGGCGGGCGGCCTCGGCGCGGACCAGGCGGGCGCCGCGCGACTTCTCCCGCCGCGCCGCCTCCCCGGCGGTCCACGCCAGGGGCTTGGCCGCGCCGCCGTCGGCCAGAGCCGCATAGAGCACCGCCAGGTCCTGCAGCGTGATTCCCGCCCCGCCCAGCGCCAGCGCCAGGCCCGCCCCCTTCAGCTCCGCCTTGGGGCGCACCAGGGTCACGCCCGCGCCCTCGATCCGCGCCTGGAACACCTCGGGCCCGACCTTGTCGAGCGTCGCCACCGCCGGGACGTTCAGCGAATGCATCAGGGCCTCGCGCGCGGTCACCTCGCCGTGGAAGGCCCGGTCGAAGTTCTCCGGCTGGTAGTCGCCGAACCGGAGCGCCGCGTCCTGAAGCTTGGTCTCGGGCGCCGCCAGTCCCTCGTCGAAGGCGAAGGCGTAGACGAAGGGCTTCAACGCCGAACCGGGCGAGCGCAGGGCGCGGGTCATGTCCACCCAGCCGCCCGGCCGCTCCAGCCCGGCCGAACCGACGACGGCCCGCACCGCCCGCGTCTTCACCTCGACCACCAGGATCGCGGCGCTGGTCTCGGGGCCCTGGCGGCCGGCGGCCTCGGCGGCGAGCAGCTCCAGCCGGGCTTGGAGGCCCGCGTCGATCGTCGTGTGCACCGTCGCGTCCCGCTCCGGCGCGCTGCGGGCCAGCCGCCCGGCCGCGTGCCATGCCAGTCCGGGGAAAGGCGCGCGCGTCTCGGGCAGCGGCTCGGCCATGGCCTCGCTGGCGGCGAGCGGATCGACGATCTTCAGCCGCGCCATCTTGGCCAGCACCGCGTCGCGGGCGGTCCTGGCGCCGACGGGCCGCCTGTCGGGGCGGCGGGCTTCAGGCGCCTGCGGCAGGGCGATCAGCAGCGCCTGTTCGCCCAGCGTCAGGCTCTCCGGTTCGTGGCCCAGATAGGACAGCGACGCCCCCCGCACCCCTTCCAGGTTGCCGCCGTAGGGCGCGAGCGTCAGGTACAGGGCCAGGATCTCGTCCTTGGACAGCCGCGCCTCCAGCTGCATCGCCCGGACCGCCTCGACCAGCTTGGCTGCCAGCGTGCGCGGCCGAGGCTCCAGCAGGCGCGCGGTCTGCATGGTGATGGTCGAGCCGCCCGACACCACCCCGCCCGCCGCGAGGTTGCCGGCCGCCGCCCGGACCAGGGCGACCGGGTCGACGCCGGGATGCAGACGGAACCGCTCGTCCTCTACCGCGGCCAACCGCTTCAGGAACGTCGGGTCGGTGCGCCGGAGGTCCGCCCGCACCCGCCAACGCCCGTCCTCCACCGGCAGGGCCCGCAGCCACGCCCCCTTGCGGTCCAGCGCCACCGGCGAAGACCGCTCCGCCCGGCCCATGTCGGGGGGCAGCAAGGCGTCCAGGGCGAAGAGGAGGGTTTGCACCCCGAGCAGCGCGCAGAGTCC
Organism: Caulobacteraceae bacterium; assembly: GCA_035628275.1. Classification (GTDB taxonomy): domain Bacteria; phylum Pseudomonadota; class Alphaproteobacteria; order Caulobacterales; family Caulobacteraceae; genus DASPKD01. Next base: position 2,394 of record DASPKD010000110.1, read on the forward strand.
GAGCGTGAGCTTGCGCACCACGCCTGGACTGTCGTTCCACCTCGCCACGCGCCGCACTCCTGACCGGGAACTACCCTCCCGGCGCGATCGCCGTCCTCGATCCCGCGGAGCGCGCGTACACGCCCGGCCGGTACAGGTCGCGGACCTCGGCGCCCGGCAGGTAGAAGTCTCCCGGGGTCACCGCGCGAGCGACGTAGGCCACCGCGTAGGGCTGGTTTCCGCCGAGGTCCATGGCCGCGACGTAGCGGTCGTCGCGCATCTCCTGCACGTCCACCGCCGAGAGCTCGCCTAAGAACTTGAACGCGCCGTCCTGGGCGTCCTCGGGGTTCAGCACGGTTTCTATTTCGAAGCCGGCCGGCAGGGCGTCGTCGATCACCAGCGGCACGGTGCGGGCCTGGCCGGAGCGGCCGGACACGCGGATCACCACCCGGTCGCCCTGGCGCAGCGAGGCCGGGTCGACCGAGCCGCCCTGCAGGGTGAAGAAGCTCTTCGAGGCCGACAGCCCCTGGGCCGCCGCGCCCGGCTCCTGGGCCGGGGCGCCGCGGACGGTGACGGTACGCCACAGGCCGCCCGCGCCGCGGTTGACGAAGCGGGCCTGGGCCAGCTTGCCGACGCTCCAACGATGCGAGCCGGCGCTGCCGACCAGCGGCGTCACGCCCGAGGCCTCGACCCGCACCGGCCCCGCCGCCTTCAGCATGAAGTGGGCGGCCTGCAGCAGGCGGGCCTGCTCCTGGGTGTTCAGCTGGTCGGGATCCTTCACCGCTCCGTCCAGCCGCTTCTGCAGCTCGCGCGCCAGGTCCGTCTCTCCCGCCTGGTGGGCCAGGGCGATCACCCCGGCCAGGTCGCGCAGCGGAGACTGGTACCAGTCCTCGCTCTCGCGGTGGCCGAGCGAACGGACGGCCTGTCGGAACGCCGACTTGGCCCGCGCACGGTCTCCCATCATCGCCAGGCCGGCTCCGATCTGGGCCTTGGCCAGGGGCGAGGGCTCGTTCTTGAACTGCACGTCGTGCCACCAGCGCAGACGCGCCAGGTCCCCGCGCCCGGCCTTGGCCAACACGTAGAGCGCGTAGGCCGAGGCCTTGGAACGCATCCGCTGGGTCGCGGCGCGCGACTTGTCCTCGTCGCCCGCCCACCAGGAGGGGTACTCCATCCGGTAGGAGATCGGCGCCCAGCCCTCGGGCCGGGATATCTGGCGCATGGCGAACAGGGCGCGGTCGAGCGCCGCCTGCGGCACCGGCGCGCCCTGCGCCCGCGCCTCGACCAGGAAGTCGGTGGCGTAGGCGCCGACCCAGGCGTCCGCCTCGCCGTCGCCGACGCGCCACAGGCCGAAGGCGCCGTCCGAGGACTGCCGGTCCAGCAGCCGCCCGACCGCTTGCGCCAGCAGCGGGTGGGCGCGTCTAGCGGTCTCGGCGTCGGCGGTCCCGGCGCTCGCGTACAGCCACGGATAGGCACCCGAGGCGATCTGCTCGGTGCAGCCGTAAGGATAGCGTTGCAGGCTGGCGGCGATCGGCGCCGGGTCGAAGCCGCGGAACGGCGAATAGCTGACCTGCAAGGTCGCCGATCCCGGCTGGTAGCCCGCCAGCAGGGCGCCCTCGGGCGTCCAGGCGGTGCCCGGCCGATGCAGTTCGGTCAGCACCCGGGTCTCGTCGCCCCAGCCGGCGCGGGTCTGCAGGCCCCAGTCGCGGCTCTGGGCGAAGGACGGGCCGGAGACGCTCATCTGCACCCCACCCACGCCCGCGCGGCCGGGCGCCGACAGCGGCACCCGCTCGACCACGCGCTGGCCGGTCAGCAGCTGGTACAGCTTGCGGAACGGGGCCAGGATGCCGCCTTTGCCGCCGAGCGCGGCGGTGTAGCCGCCGGCCTTGCCCTCCACGTTGTGCAGCTCCAGCGTCGCGAACGCGCGGTCGCCGGGCGCCAGGAAGCGCGGCAGGGCCAGCTCCGCGACCACCGGCTCGCGCACGGTCACCTTCTCCTCGGCGCCGCCGACCGCCTCGTCGGTCCAGGCGACCGCCATCAGCCGCAGTTCGCCGTTGAAGTCGGCCGCGGGCAGGGTGACCCGCGCCGTGCCGTCCAGCCCGGTCTCGACCACGCCCGACCACAGGGCTACCGACTTGATCGGCGTGGTGGTCAGGCCCTCGCCGCCGATCTCGTCGGCGCCGTAGTTCAGCGCCGCCGGGGCGCCCAGGTTGGGATCGAGCAGGCGGCCGTAGTCGTCGCGGTACTCCACTCCCAGCGCCCGCTTGCCGAAGTACCACTTCGACGGATCGGGGCTCTCGTACTTGGTCAGGTTCAGTATGCCGTGGTCGACGGCGGCGATCGTCACCTTGGCGCGCTTGCCGAAGCCCAGGTTCAGTACCTTGACCGGCACCACCAGCGGCTCGCGGCCGCGCACCTTCTCCGGCGCGCCGATGTCGACCTGGAGCTTGCGCCCCTTGGGGTCCAGCGCGACGTAGGCCAGGCCCATGGCCCGGCGGGGCTTGGGCGTCCGCACCGGATCGCGCGGCTGGACCACCGAGACCAGCACGTATGCGCCGCCGCCCCAGGCTGCGGAGCTCTTCAGATTCACCGTGGTCCCCCCGGCGGGCACGGAGACGTTGCGCACCTCGATCAGCCGGTCGGTCGCCACCGCCACCTGCGCCTCGCCGGCGTAGGGCGCCTTGATCGCCACGCTGATCGTGTCGCCCTGGGCGTGGGGCTTGGTCCCGGCGCTGACGCGCACGAAGTCGGGCGCCTCGGCGTCCTTGGCGGGGGCGCCCCAGCCGGCGGCGAAGCGGATCACCGTCCGCGCGCCGGTGGCCGGATGCTCCAGCTCCAGCCGGTAGTCGCCCCAGCCCAGCCGCCGCGCCAGCTTGGCTGGGTTCTGGGCGCCTACGTTCAGGGTTCCGCGCGCGGCGACCACGTCGCGGCTGGAACGCCGCCACTGCCAGCGGCCGTCCTGCTGGAACCAGTCGTAGTCCCAGTTCTCGGTCACCAGGGTCCAGTTCACCCCCTGCGCCGACGTGCGGGCGCCGGTCGCGTCCACCCCGATCACGTCGAAGCCGACGGTGGGATCGCGGCGGCCGTCGGAGCCGCCCTCGTCCACCTTGACGCCCAGGTAAAGGGCGCGCGGACGGATCTTCAGCTCCGCCCCCTCGCGCACCGGACGTCCGCCCGGCTCGAACACCGAGGCGGCGACCAGCGCCTTCAGCGGCTGGGCGGTGTCGCCGGCGGCGGCGGACTCAAGGCTCAGCGTCGCGGCCCCCGCGCCGTCGGTGACGGTGGCGGACAGCTCGACGAACTTCTCCTCGAAGGTCGCCTGCTCGTCGCCCCAGCGATAGTCCTTGAACTTCGGGAACGGGTCGTGGTCGGGCTTGATGCGGGCCTCGCCCTGCACCGCCAGGCCCGCGCCCGGCGCCCCGTACAGGAAGCGCGCGTCCACCACGATCGGGCGGACCTCCTCGGCGCGCAGAGGGACCTGCTTCTGGGCGTTCAGATCGACCGCCAGCCGCTGGGGCGCGAAGTCCTCGACCGAGAACGACAACTTGCCCGCGGGCTCCTTCAGCCCCTCCATCTCCACCGTCGCGGTCCAGCGGCCGCGCGGGGCCGACTTAGGCAGGGCCACGTCGGCCGAGGCGAACCCGGCCGGGGTCCT
>DASPKD010000111.1:0-6354 GCA_035628275.1 Caulobacteraceae bacterium
ACGTCGTCACCTCTCGCTGGAGCTCCGCCGAAGCTTGGCGGCGGGCGGCCCCGTCACTAACAAAGAACCTAGGCTCGACCCTCGTCCCGACCGTGCGGCGCATCGCCGCTGCACGTTCGGGACAGCCCGGAAGGCGCGCGGCCGAGCCCCCGGATCGCGCGTCGTGGACGCCTTAGAATGCGCCTCGCTCTTTTTCAACCGGACATTCCGCAAAACCTCGGCGGTTCCATCCGATTGGCGGCCTGCCTGGGCGTGCCGCTGGAGGTGATCGAGCCCTGCGGCTTTCCGCTTTCGGACAAGTCGCTGCGGCGCACGGCGATGGATTACCGCGCGGCGGCCGAGATCCGGCGGTGGGACTCTTGGAGCGCGTTCCAGGCAGGTCGAGGGCCGGGGCGGCTGGTGCTGTTCACCACCAGGCGGCCGAGCCGTTCCAGCGATTCGCCTGGCGGGAGGACGACGTGCTGCTGTTCGGGCGGGAGTCGGCGGGGGTTCCGGAGGAGGTGCACGCCGCCGCCGACGCGCGGCTGTTCATCCCGATCCGGCCGGAGACCCGGTCGCTGAACGTGGTGAGCGCGGCGGCGATGGCGCTGGCGGAGGCGCTGAGGGCGACGGGCGGGTTCCCGTCGGGCGCGGCTTGATCTAAGCCGCGAGCCATGACCGACCCCGACGACCGCAAAGCCCGCGCGACCGCCTGGTTCGCGGCCCTGCGCGACCGCATCTGCTCCGCCTTCGAGGCGCTGGAGGACGCGGCGCCTAAGGCCCTGTACGGCGGCTCGCCCGGCCGGTTCGAGCGCACGCCCTGGACCCGCGAGGGCGGCGGCGGGGGCGTGATGTCGATGATGCGCGGGCGGCTGTTCGAGAAGGTGGGCGTCCACGTCTCGGCCGTGCACGGCGAGCTGTCGCCGGAGTTCGCGGCCTCGATTCCCGGCGCGGACACCGACCGCCGGTTCTTCGCCACGGGGATCAGCCTGATCGCCCACATGCGAAACCCGCGTGTGCCGGCGGTGCATATGAACACCCGGTACGTGGTCACCACTAAGGCCTGGTTCGGCGGGGGGGCGGACCTGACGCCGACGCTGGACGCGTTCCGCACCCAGGAGGCGGCCGACACGGTCTGGTTCCACAAGGCGATGCGCCAGGCCTGCGACGCCCATGATCCTCAGTGGTACGCCCGCTACAAGGCCTGGTGCGACGAGTACTTCCACCTGCCGCACAGGAACGAGCCCAGGGGCGTGGGCGGCATCTTCTACGACCGGCACGACAGCGGCGACTGGGAGCGCGACTTCGCCTTCACTCGCGACGTGGGCGAGGCGTTCCTGAGCGTCTATCCGGAGATCGTGGCCCGGCGGATGGGCGAGCCCTGGACGGACGCGGAGCGGGAGGAGCAGCTGGTCCGCCGCGGGCGCTACGTGGAGTTCAACCTGCTCTACGACCGCGGCACCATGTTCGGGCTGAAGACCGGCGGCAACGTGGAGTCGATCCTGTCGTCCATGCCGCCGGAGGTGCGCTGGCCGTGAGAAGAGGCGGCCGAAGCCGCCCCTTCGTCGCGGTCAGCCCGCCCGCGCGGCGGTCAGCGGGCGGGTCGGCTGGAATGCGCCGGTGACCGCCAGCTTGCCGTCGCCCATCAGCACGTGGGCCAGGGAGACGACGATCAGGAACACCGGGTACTCCCACCCGCCGTTCGGGTTGGAGAACACCCAGCCGTTGGCGGCGTGGGCCACGGTGGCGCCGGCCAGCACCGGCAGCAGGGCCAGCGACGCCCAACGACTGTAGAAGCCGGCCAGGATGACCACTCCGCCCACGATCTCGGCGATGATCACCGGCATGGCCAGCACGCCGGGCATTCCCTGGCTCTCCAGGAAGCCGACGAAACCCGCCGGCGTGTAGACCAGCAGTTTCAGGAAGGCATGGGTGATCCACATCACCCCCAGCGACAGCCGGATCACGGTCGCGCCCCAGGGGGCCAGACGATCGTCGATCATCACGCGGCCTCCCGCGTCTTCTCGACCGGCAGTCCGGCGTCGATCCAGTCCTTCTTGCCGCCGGTGTAGACGGCGACGTCGGCGTAGCCCTGGGACTCGAGCGCCGCGGCCAGCTTGTGCGAGTTTTCGCAGGTCTCGTGGGCGCAGTAGGTGACCACCGGCGCGGAGCGGTCCGGCAGCACCTGGGACGCGCGATCGACCTCGTCCCAGTTCAGCCGGATCGCGCCGGGAATGTGGGCGTGGTCGAAATACTTGGCCGGCAGGGCCTCGACGAGCACGAACGGCTCGCCGGCGCCCAGCCGGCGCTTCAACTCCTCACGCGTAATCGACTTTGACATCTCAGCCCTCCAGGCTAGGTTGTTGCAGATGCAACTTATGGCGAGGTTGATATGATTGCAAGTGCAACAACACGAAAAGCCTGGCCGCTGGCGCTGGAGAAGGCGTGGGTGCGGCTGATGCGCTATCCGCCGGCGGTGCTGGCGCGGGTGCAGGCGGACCTGAAGGGCGAGGGGTTTCCGCCGCTGGAATGGTACGACGTGCTGCTGGAGCTCGACCGGGGAGGCGGGCGGCTGAAACAGACCGAGCTCGGCCGCAAGCTGCTGATCGCGCGCTACAATCTGACCCGCCTGCTGGACCGGCTGGAGCGCGAGGGCCTGATCACCCGCGACGACTGCGCCGAGGACGCCCGCTGCGCGGTGATCGGCATGACCGACGCCGGACGCGCCCTGCGCGAACGCATGTGGCCCGCCTACGCCGAAGCCGTCCGCAAGCACGTGGGCGATCGCCTGACGGCGGAAGAGACGGCGGCGCTGGGGGCGATCCTGGCGAAGCTGGGGTGAGGGCGCACGCGCCTACTTCGCGATCCTCTCCACCGTCTCCCGCCCGATCCGCCGGCCGAGCGTCGTGCCGATTTCGGTGGAGGTGCGGTAGTGGACGCCGGCCCAGATGCGGGCGGAGGCGACTTCGACGGTGAGCTCCTCGCCGGTGCGCCAGCGGCGGGGCGCGCCCGGGGCGGTGGGGCTGGCGGCGGAGGCGTCGAGCGGTCGGCCGTCGCCCACCTCGGCCTGGAGCACCTCGGCGACCGCGCCGGCAAGCACGCAGTGGGCGCAGGGATATTCCGGGTGCATCGGCGTCTCGACCAGCGGCCGCCAGCCGGCTTCCCGCACGGTGGCGTCGGAGCCGTCGAGGTCGCCGTTGCGGATGGCGGTGACCGGCCGCCAGAAGGCGTAGGCGTATTTGGCGTCCATCACCGCGATCAGGGCGTCGTCCATCGCCGCGGCGCTGCGGGCGTAGAGGCGGGCGTTGTCGGCCGGGGTGCGGCCCGGGCGCTCGGCCACCGAGCGCACCACGTTGAAGTAGATCAGCGGCTGGGTGGTCTCCCAGAACCGGGCGACCTGGGTCTGCTCCGCCGTGCGCACGGCGCTGTCGGCGCGTCCCACGGCCTGCACCTCCTGATAGTCGCGCACCCAGGCGGGGCTGTTCAGCGACGGCGGCGCGGCGGGGCGGAAGCGGGCGGCGGCGCCGGGCGCCCACGGGCGGCGCGCGCCCCAGCCGCTGGCTACCGGCGTGGCGGTCGGGACGTAGACGCCCGGCGCGGTGACCGGCCGCCAGCTCTCGGGCGCGGCGGCGCCGTCGTCGGCGCGGGCGGCCAGCACGCGCTCGGCCACCGCTTGGCCCAACCGCACGCCGCGGTCGCGGGCCTGGGCCTCCAGGCCGGTCAGGGCCGCCTGATAGGCCGCTTCGATCTCGGCCCGGCGGCCGGGCGCGACCGACAGCAGCACGGTGCGGTTGGCGGCGGCCACGGCGGCCTCCAGCGAGGCGCCCGGCTCGGCCGCGACGTCGATCGGAAGCATCGGCGCGCCGGCCCCCTGGACCCGGCGGACGGTCTCGTAGACGGCGACCTGAATCAGGGCGAGCGCGCGGTAGGCCGTGGGCGCGGGCAGGCGCTCGGCCGCGGCGATCTCGGCGGCGCGGGCGTTCCACTCGGCGACCGGATCGGCCCGGGCGGCGGCGGCGGACAGCAGGACGGCGGCGGCGAGCGCGGCCTGGACGGACTTGGTGACGGCGGTGCGCATGGTTCCCCTCGCGACGTGTTCGGCGGCGCTTTTGGCGACAGGCGGCGCGGGGCGATAGTTCATTAAGTGAACCTGGGCCGGGTCAGGCGGCCTGGTCGCGAAACACGAAAGCCTTGGCGTGGGGCTCGTCGCCCAGCCGCATAAGGCGCACGGCCAGGTCGACCGCGTCGGGCGGACCGTGGAAGCTCACCGCCTTGCGCTCGGCCGCGGCGGCCAGCCCTTCGTGGCCCAGCCAGACCTCGACGAAGGCGCGCAGCTCGGCCCCCACGACCACGTCCACCGCATGTCCCGGATCGACGCGGCAGACGTCCGAAGATCCGGGCTTAAGCACCAGCCACCAATAGCGCAGCGCTGCGTGCTCCCGTGGAAGACCGCGGAACTCGAAACGAACCGTCAGGCCGTCGGACGGAATCCCGGCGGGGTCGATCTGGCGCAGGAGGCCCCAGACCAGCATGCCGGGGTCCAGCTCGTCCTCGGCGATGCGCCCCTGCCCCCAGCGCTGGCCCCAGGCGGACATGTGCTCGATGATCGGCCGCAACGCCTCGCCGGCCTCGGTGAAGGCGTAGCGCCTCTGGCCGCCGACCTCGCGCACGACCACGCCGGCGGCCTGGAGCTCGACCAGCCGCTTGGCCAGCAGGGCGCGCGAGATCAGCGGCATGGCGGTCTGCAGGTCGGAAAAGCGCTTGGGCCCGAAGCACAGCTCGCGCGCGATCAGCGGCGTCCACTTCTGCGCGAACACCTCGGCGGCCTTGGCCACCGGACAGAACTGCCCGTACCCCGTCCTCGGCATGACCCGCTCCCCCCGGCGCAGCGCACGGCGAAGGGTAACGCGGAACCCGCGACTGGGCCAGCGGGCCGGGGATGGTGGCCTATGAGGCTCCCGGCGTGATATCGTGCCTCCCATGACCGACTACCAAGGCTTGATCACGGTCGAACCCGGCAAGCGCGGCGGGCGCCCTTGCGTCAGGGGTATGCGGATCTCCGTGGCGGACGTGCTCGGCTGGCTTTCCGTGGGTCTCTCCGTCCCTCAGATTCTCGAGGATTTCCCTGAGCTGACCGAAGCCGACATCCGCGCCGTGCTCGCTTTCGCCGCTGATCGCGAGCGGCGGACCGTGGTGGCGACCGCGGCTTGAAGCTGCTTTTCGATCAAAATCTGAGCTTCAAGCTGTGCGACCTTCTGCAGGAGTTGTTCCCCGGTTCGAGCCAGGTTCGCATGCTGGGCCTCGATCAGGCTGACGACCTGGCCATCTGGCGGCGAGCGGCCGAGGACGGGTACGTCCTGGTCACGCAAGACGCAGACTTTCGTGACATCGCCGCCTTGAAGGGGACGCCGCCGCAGGTGGTGCTCCTGCGTTGCGGCAACCGCTCGACCGATTACATCGCAGGGCTCATCCGCACTCACGCAGTTCAGATCTCGGCCCTTTCCGAAGGAACGGAGATCGACTGTCTGGAGATCGCGTGACGCGCCCTACACGTTGAAGCGGAAGTGCATCACGTCGCCGTCCTTGACGACGTATTCCTTGCCTTCGGAGCGCATCTTGCCGGCTTCCTTGGCGCCGGCCTCGCCGTTCAGGCGCACGTAGTCCTCGTAGGCGATGGTCTCGGCGCGGATGAAGCCCTTCTCGAAGTCGCCGTGGATCACGCCGGCGGCGGCGGGGGCCTGGGTGCCGACCTCGATGGTCCAGGCGCGGGCCTCCTTCGGCCCAACGGTGAAGTAGGTCTGCAGCCCCAGCAGGGTGTAGGCCTCGCGGATCAGGCGGTTCAGGCCGGGCTCGGAAAGGCCCAGCGTCTCCAGGAACTCGGCGCGTTCGCTCTCGTCCAGCAGGGCGATCTCGCTCTCGATCTTGGCCGAGATGACCACGGCCTTGGCCTTGTCGGCGGTGGCGCGCTCGGCGACGCGGTCTGACAGGGCGTTGCCCTTGTCGGCCGAGCCCTCGTCGACGTTGCAGACGTAGAGGGCGGGAAGCGCGGTCAGCAGCTGGAGCATGTGCCAAGCCTTCTCGTCCTCCCTGGACACCTCGGCGGTGCGGGCAGGCTTGCCGTCGCGCAGCTGGGCCAAGGCCAGGTTGATCAGGCGCAGGGTGACGCCCGCCTCCTTGTCGCCGCCGGCCTTGGCCTTCTTCTCGACGTTCGGCAGGCGCTTCTCGAGGCTCTCCAGGTCGGCCAGCATCAGCTCGGTCTCGATGATCTCCAGGTCCGAGATGGGGTCGACCCGGCCTTCGACGTGGGTGATGTCGTCGTCCTCGAAGCAGCGGGCGACGAAGGCCACCGCGTCGCAGTCGCGGATGTTGGCCAGG
>DASPKD010000112.1:0-6274 GCA_035628275.1 Caulobacteraceae bacterium
TCGACCTGGGCTGGGCCTGCTACCGCTTCGACGACGGCTCGGTGCGCTTCGTCTGCTCGTGGGCGACGACCGAAGCGGCGGTGGACGAGCTGTCCGAGGCGCTGGCGGGGCTCTAGCTCAGCGCTTCGCCAGGGCGTCGAAAGTGTCGGCGCCGATCGCGTACTGCTGGAAATCGGCGCAGTCGAAGTGCCACCACTCTTCCGGATAGACGGCGAAGCCCTCTGCCTCCATCGTCCGCCGCAGCAGGTCCCTGTGCCAGCGCTGCCGGTCGGTTCCGCCCGGATAGTCCGGGTGCGAGCGGCGGGAGAACTCGTCGTAGCGGCCGGGCATCTCGACCGCGCGGCCGGTCTTCAGCTCGTAGAGCGTCAGGTCCACCGCGCAGCCGCGGTTGTGGCGCGAGCCCTTGGACGGATCGGCGACGTAGTCGCGCGCGTTCGCCGGCACGGCGTCCCAGAACATCTTGGTCACGAACCACGGCCGGTAGGCGTCGTGGATCAGCAGGCCGTAGCCCAGCGGCTCCAGCGCCGCCTGCGCCCGCCCCACCGCCTCGGCCGCCGGGCGCTGCAGCCAGGCGCCCGCCCGCTCGTACAGCGCAAAGCCCATGAAGTTGTCGGCGCCTGCATAGCGGATGTCGAAGCGCAGGCGCGGGTGGACGGTCGACAGGTCGACCAGGTCGGTCGCCGCTTCGGGTCGGTCTCGACCGGCGGGGAGGCGGCGAGCGCGGCGGCCCTGAGCGCGTCGGGCGAGCCCTTCAGACCGGCGCGGATCGCCGCCTGCACTTGCGCGCCCACGTCGATCCGCGGCAGGCGTTCGCCGTTCAGCACCACCGCGTCGACCGCGCCGTCCGCGCCCCGCTCGACCGAAAGGGTCGCGGTGGCCCCGGCCCACCCGCCGTCGGCGCGCGTCAGCGGCGTGTGGGCGAGTCCGCGCCCCTGTAAGGCGAGGACGGTGTCGCGTACGTAGACGATCAGCAACCGGTCGGCGGTTCCGTACTCCCCGACCAGCGCGGCGACGTCCGGCGGGGGCGGCGGCGGAGCGCTCGGCCCGTCCGGCAGCAGGGCGCAACCGGCGAGCGTCGCGGCCACGGCGGTCGCGGCGGCCTTCACGCCGCGCTCTCCCACACCGGCGGCAGCACCGAGTCCGGCAGGGCGTTCAGGTCCAGCTTTCGCGGGCGGCCCCTGACCATCCACACCAAGGCGATCGGCAGGGCCCAGGCGATGTAGAGCACCTTGCCCAGCACGCTTTCACCCGGCCGGTACCCGCCGATCTCCAGCAGCAGCCAGACCAGGAAGGTCGCGGGCAGGGCCATCGCGAGGATCTGCAGGGCGTAGCTCCAGAACGGCGCCCCGGCGGCGGCCTTCGCGCCGGGCGCCAGCCGCGCCACCCGCTCCGCCACGGCCAGCGCGAACGGCCGGTAGCTTTCGCTGCGGTTCTCGAAATCGGCCACGCCGTGCCAGTGCATGTTGTCGATCTGCACCTTGCCCCAGCGCTCGAACCGCAGCGCCAGCACGTAGCGGTCGACCTTCTGTTCGGTCGGCGCGAACGTCAGCCGGATCTCGCGTACATCCGGCCAAGGCAGCCGCCGCTCGCCCGTCGGCGAGGCGATCACCAGGGCGTCCGCCTCTGCCCGGTACTCGAGTTCGGGTTCCAGTATGCTGGTGCGGCGGCGATAGACGGTCATGCGGCGGGCCGGGGCGGGAGGACGGACTCGGGCAAGGCGTTCAGGTCCAGCGGTCGGGGCCGGGCGCGGATCATCCAGACGGCCGCGGCGGGGAGCATCGCGACCACCAGCGCCATGCGCACCAGCTCGAACGCGCCGCCGAACGCGCCGAGGCCGATCACCACGAAGCTCAGCAGCGTCATCGCGCCGGCCAGAAACAAAATCTGGATCACCCAGCTCCAGGCGGGAGCGCCGGCTTCGGCTTTAGCGGCCGGCGCCAGGGCGGCGACCCGGTCGGCCGTCGCGGCGGCGAACGCCCGGTAGGAACCGCTGCGGTCCTCGAAGTCCCCGAGCCCGCGCCAATGCATGTTGTCCACCTGCACCTTCTCTCCGGAGCCGAACGCCAGGGCGAGCATGTAGCGGCCGAGCTTGAACTCGGTCGGGGCGTAGCTCAGCCGGATCCGGCGCACCTCGGACCAGGGCAGCCTCCGCTCGGCAGTTCCCCCGGACGCGGCGATCACCAGAGCGTCGGGCTCGACCCGGTATTCCTGTTCGGCTTCGAGCACGCTCGTGCGGCGGCGATAGGCGACGATCTCGGTCATGCCCGGAGCTTGGCCGCTGCGCGACGCCCCGTCCAGCGGCTCAGCGCTTCAACCGCACCACGTTGCCTCGGGCCTCGCGCGGTCCCACGGCGGCGGCGAGCTTCAACGCCAGTTCGTCCTCGACGAACGGCTTGTGCACGATCCGCTCGTCCTCGGCCTCGGTCAGCGCGGCGGCGTCGGCGTAGCCGGTGGCGAACAGAATCGGCAGGTGCGGTCGCCGCGCCTTCACCTCGCGCGCCACCTCCGCCCCGTTCATGCCGGGCATGGCGAAGTCGAGCAGCACCAGGTCGACCTCGGCTTCTCCCTCCAGCGCCTCCAGCGCCGCGCCCCCGCTGCCGGCCTCGATCACCGCGTAGCCCAGGTCGCCGAGGATTCCGGCGGTGACCTCGCGCACCGCGCTGTCGTCGTCGACCAGCAGCACCACCGCCCCGTGCGGGTCGGCCGCGGCGGCGCGGACGCCGGCCGCCTTGTCGCCGACCGCCCCCTCGGCGGCGCGCGGGAGGTACACCTTGACCGAAGTCCCCTCCCCTTCCCGCGTGTCTATGCGGACCCCGCCGCCGGACTGCTTGGCCAGGCCGAACACCTGGCTGAGCCCAAGGCCCGAGCCCTTGCCGACTTCCTTGGTGGTGAAGAACGGCTCGAACGCCTTTCCCAGCACCTCCTCGCTCATGCCCGAGCCTGTGTCGCTGACCGCCACCATCACATAGTCGCCGGCCGGCGGCTCCTCCGGTCGGCGCGGCTCGCCGAGCGTCACGTTGGCGGTCTCCACCGTAAGCGCCCCGCCGACCGTCATGGCGTCGCGGGCGTTGATGGCCAGGTTCAGGATCACCAGTTCGATCTGCGTCGGATCGATCATCGCCGGCCACAGGCGCGGGGCGAGCACGGTTTCGATCCGCACGCTGCCGCCCATGGTGCTCTGCAGCAGGTCGCGCATGCTGGCGACGGTCTCGTTCAGGTCGACCGACCGGGGCTCCAGCTTCTGGCGGCGAGAGAAGGCCAGCATCTGAGCGGTCAGCTTGGCGCCTCGCTCGGCCGCCTCTCCCATCATGGCCAGCCGCCGCGCGGAGACGGGGTCGGTCGCCGACTTCTGCATCTGGCGTACGTTGCCCAGCACCACGGTCAGCAGGTTGTTGAAGTCGTGCGCCACGCCCGAGGTCAGCTGGCCCACAGCCTCCAGCCGCTGGGCCTGCCGCAGGGCCTTCTCCACCCGCTCGCGTTCGGCGATCTGGGAGGCGAGCTGGCGGTTCGCGGATTCCAGTTCGGCGGTGCGTTCCGCCACCCGGCGTTCGAGCAGCCGCTCCATCTCCTGCTGTTCGGTGACGTCGGTGTTGGTGCCGAACCAGCCGGTGATCCGGCCTTCGGCGTCATGCATGGGGCGAGCGCGCGACAGGAACCAGCGGTATTCGCCGTCCTTGCTACGTAAGGGGAACAGGTCTTCCCACGGCTGCCCGGAACGCACCGATGCGCCGTAGCTCTCGACCACCCGGTCCATGTGCTCGGCGTGGTGGACGGCGGTCCAGCCCCAGCCCCGCATCTGTTCCAGATCGGTGCCGGTGAAGTCGTACCAGCGGCGGTTGTACCAGAAGATGCTCCCCTCCGGATCGGCCATCCACGCGAGCTGCGGGATGGTCTCGGCCATGGTGCGGAAGCGTTCCTCGGCCTCGCGCAGGCTCTCCAGCCGCTCGCGCGCCTCGTACTGGCGCAGGCGTCCGCGCAGGGAGGTGGCGACCACGCTGACCAGGGTGGTGGGGTGGAACGGGCGTTCCAGAAAGCTGACGTTGCCGAGGACGCCCGACAGGCGCTTGGCGCCCGGGTTGCGCTCCAGCCCGCCCCCGCGGTGCGCCAGCAGCACGAACGGAAAGTCCGACCACGCGGGCTGGCTCTCGATCCAGCGCGACAGCTCGTGCAGATCCGCGCCGTGCAGCGCCTCCTCGACCACCACTGCCAGGGCGGCGCCCTTGACCAGGTCCCGGCACAGGCACGCCAGGTCGGCGCAGACCTCCACGACGTGGCCCGCCTCGCGTAGGATCGACGCGGCGATGGCCGCGTCGCGCCCGGCGGGCGCCAGCACCAGCACCCGTTGAGACAACGGCCCGCCCTGGCTCATGCGGAGCGGTCGCCCATCAGGCCCGAACCTTGGCCGACGAAGTTCGGCACCCCGCGCAGCACGCCCTGGAAGCCCTCCAGCGGCTCGCCCAGAGTCAGGCCGCGCTGGTCGATCTCGAACTCTCGGATGCTCTTCTCGTGCGTCCCCGAACGCTTCTTGATCACCGAGATCGCCCGCCTCACACGGCCCACAGCCTCGAAGTAGCGCAGCAGGATCACCGTGTCGGCCAGGTAGGTGACGTCCACCGGCGCCTTCATCTCGCCGACCAGGCCATGCTGGGCAACGGTCAGGAAGGTGGTGGCGCCCTGGCGGTTCAGGTACTGTAGCAACTCGTGCATGTGCAGCACCAGGAACTGCTCCTCGGGCATCGCCGCCTGGTAGCCGTTCAGGCTGTCGACCACGACGGTCTTGATGCCGTGCTCGTCCACGCACTGCCGCACCTTGGCGGTGAATTCGCCGGGCGACAGTTCGGCCGCGTCCACCTGGACGATGGTGAGCGAGCCCTGGTCCTGCAGGGCTTTCAGGTCGATCCCGAGCGCCCGGGTGCGGTCGATCAGCAGCCCCAGCTCCTCGTCGAACACGAACAGGGCGGCCTTTTCGCCGCGCCGGATCGCGGAGACGGCGAAGTGCATGGCGAACAGCGACTTGCCCGTGCCGGCCGGCCCCAGGATCAGGGCGCTCGATCCCCGGTCCACCCCGCCGCCCAGCAGCTGGTCCAGGCCGGAGATGCCGCTAGGCAGGGCGGTGCGCTCGAACTTCGTGCGGTGTTCGGAGGCGACCAGGCGCGGATAGACCTCCAGCCCGCCGGTCTTGATGGTGAAGTCGTGATAACCGCCCCGAAAGCGGCGACCGCGGTACTTCACCACCCGCAGCCGCCGACGTTCCGCGCCGTACTCCGGAGCCATCTCCTCCAGCCGCACCACCCCGTGGGCGACGCTGTGCACGGTCTTGTCCAGGGTGTCGGTGGTCAGGTCGTCGAGCAGCAGGACGGTGGCGCCGTGCTTGGCGAAGTAGTGCTTCAGCGCCAGCACCTGGCGGCGGTAGCGCAGCGAGCTCTGCGCCAGCAGGCGGATCTCCGACAGGCTGTCGATCACGATCCGGGAGGGCTTGTGGGCCTGCACCGCCTCGAACACCAGCCGGGTGGTCTCGCCGAGTTCCAGGTCGGAGGAGTAGAGCAGGCTCTGTTGCTGCTGCTCGTCCAGCAGGCTTTCGGGCGGCACCAGCTCGAAGACCTTCACCCCGTCCAGCGTCCAGCCGTGGGAGGCGGCGCTGGTGCGAAGCTCCTCCTCGGTCTCCGACAGGGTGACGTAGAGGGTGCGCTCGCCTCGCGCCGCGCCGTCGCGCAGGAAGCTCAGGGCCGCGGTGGTCTTGCCGGTACCGGGGCTGCCCTCGAGCAGGTACACGCGGTCGCGCTCCAGCCCGCCCCCCAGAATGTCGTCTAGGCCAGCTACTCCCGTGGCCGCCTGCGAAAGAAGGCCCGCGGCCTTGGCGTCGTCCATATCCGATCCCGTAGTCCAGGGTCAGACATAGCCGCAAAAGTGAAGCCGGTCACGCGCTCGTTGAGCGCGTTCATCCTAATGCTTGCGCCGCTTGAACCTCAGGCCGCAACGGGGGCAGGCGCGGTCGGGCGTGGTCATGAAGTAGCGGATGCGGTGACGCCCCGGCGGGCCGCTTGGGCGGAAGAACACCGGCAGGCCGCAACGCGGGCAGCGGCAGGTCGCCCAGATGAACACGGCCAGCGCCACCAGGGCGCCGTAGGGGATTTCGCCCCAGTAGCCGGTCAGGCTGGCGATCTCCAGGCCGAGCCACAGCCCGGCCAGCAGCCACCAGGCCGTCACGATCAGGCGCGCCACGCCTTCCTGGTTCAAGCCGTCCCCGCTCTTCCGATCGCATAGAAGCGGTCAG
>DASPKD010000113.1:0-5342 GCA_035628275.1 Caulobacteraceae bacterium
ACGGGTGTCGGGGTCGTTGGCGTAGACGCCGACGAAGATGTGGTAGCGCTCGTAGTCGAAGGTGTTGACCGAGTTGGCGACCATCGAGGCGATGACGTCCGACTCCTGCCAGGCCGGCACCATGATGGCGATGTTCTTCTCAGGGTGGCGCGCCAGCACCTTCTGGGCCGGCGGCCGCTTCACCGCGTGCCGCCAACGCTCGCGCCAGGCGATGTCCCAGTAGAAGAAGTCGATGACCAGATCGTCGATCGAGGAGATGAAGATGATCACCGCCACGGTGATGATCACGATCTTCAGCACGAACCAGTAGCCGAGCAGGACCTGCAACAGGTTCTCGCCTGTGAACCAGGTCCCGGCGGTCGCCAGAAACTCGTTAAGCGACGCTTCCACCCACCACCCCGACACCCACGCGTACTGTAACCGCTACGCTTGAGCCCTGCATCCGGATCGCCGTCCACGACGGACGAGGGCTCCGAAGGCCGCTTCCTCATCGCGTGTACCCGAATTGGGCGAACGCGAGACTGTGACCAACGGACACGGCCAAGCGGCTGAAAAGGCTCAGCTAGGAACCGTCGCGCACCCGCAAGGCTTATGCTGTCGCAAGACGGAGCCCGCCCGTGCCGAACAGCCATCTCGACGAGTACCGGCGCAAACGCGACTTCACCCGGACCGCCGAGCCGAGCGGCCAGACCCGGGTGGCCAAGGCCGACCGGCCCCGCTTCGTGATCCAGAAGCACGCCGCCACCCGCCTGCACTACGACCTGCGGCTGGAATACGAAGGCGTGTTCCTGTCCTGGGCGGTGACCAAGGGGCCGTCGCTGGACCCAGAGGACAAGCGCCTGGCGGTCGAGGTCGAGCCGCACCCGCTCGACTACGGCGACTTCGAGGGGACTATACCCAAGGGTCAGTACGGCGGCGGCACGGTGATGCTGTGGGACCGCGGCTGGTGGGAGCCGGAGCCCGGCCTTTCCATCGAGCAGATGCTGAAGAAGGGCCACCTGACTTTCCGCTTCGACGGCGAGCGGCTGAAGGGCGGCTACCACCTGATCAAGATCAGGAACGACCGGACGAAGAGCAAGCGGGCGAACTGGCTGCTGATCAAGCGCGACGACGACGCCGCGCGCCCCGGCGACGACGACGCCTTCCTGGAGGAGACCGCCAGCTCGATCGCCTCGGGCCGGACCATGGAGGACATCGCCGCCGGCAAGGGCAAGGCCCCGAAGTCCTTCATCACCAAGATGAAGAGGTCGGCCAAAGCGATCTGGAACTCCAAGGAAAATCCCGAGGACTCCGGGGAAGAGGCCGCGCGAGAGAACGACGCCCCCAAGGCGGCTGCGAGCGCCCGGCCGAAGCCCGCCCCGCGTGGGAAGAAGGCCGCCATGCCCGACTTCGTCGAACCGCAGCTGACCAAGCTGGTGGAGCGTCCGCCCGCGGGTCCCGGCTGGGCGCACGAGATCAAGTTCGACGGCTACCGGATGCAGCTGCGCGTCCAAGCCGGAAAGGCGGCCCTGCGTACCCGCAGCGCGCTCGACTGGACCGACCGTTTCCGCGAGATCGCCGACGATGCGGGCGACCTGCCCGACTGCATGCTCGACGGCGAGATCGTCGCGCTCGACCACGAGGCCAAGCCCAGCTTCGCGGGCCTGCAGACGGCGCTGTCGACCGGCCGCACCGAGGCGCTGGTGTTCTTCGCCTTCGACGCGCTGTTCGCCGAGGGCGAGGACCTGCGCGGCCTGCCGCTGAGGGACCGGAAGGAACGCCTGCGCGTCTTGGTGGAGGCCGACGGCGGCCATCGCCTGCGCTTCGTCGAGCACTTCGAGACCGCCGGCCAGGCGGTGCTGGACTCCGCCTGCCGCATGGACCTGGAGGGCATCATCTCCAAGCGGCTGGACGCGCCCTACCGCTCCGGACGCGGCGACATCTGGACCAAGTCCAAGTGCCGCGGCGGCCAGGAGGTGGTGATCGGCGGCTGGACCACCACCGGCGGGACCAAGTTCCGTTCGCTGATCGCCGGGGTCCACCGCGACGGGCGGCTGGTCCACGTCGGCCGGATCGGCACCGGCTTCGGGCGGGAGAAGGTCGAGAAGCTGCTGCCGCGCCTGCGGGCGGTGGAGAGCGACGCCTCCCCCTTCTCCGGGCCCGGCGCCCCGCGCAAGACCGCCGACATCCACTGGGTCCGGCCAGAACTGGTGGCCGAGATCGAGTTCGCCGGCTGGACCGCCGACGGCTCCATCCGTCAGGCCAGCTTCAAGGGCCTGCGCGAGGACAAGCCCGCCCGTGAGGTCGTCCCGGAGACCGCCGACACCCCGCCCGCCAAATCCGCCGCCAAGACGCCGAAAGGCGGATCGGTGGTGCTGGGCGTTTCGATCTCCAACCCCGACAAGCCGCTGTGGCCGCAGGCCGGTTCGGAGCCGCCGGTCAGCAAGATCGAGCTGGCGCGGTACTACGAGGCGGTCGCGCCCTGGATGCTGCCCTATGTGAAGGGCCGCCCCTGCTCGATGATCCGCACGCCCGACGGCATTCAGGCGGAGCGGTTCTTTCAGCGCCACGCCGGCGCCGGGTCGTCGGCCCTGATCACGCTCGTTCCCGTGCGCGGCGACAAGAAGCCCTACGTCCAGTTCGACAGCGCCGAGGCCCTGGTCGCCGCCGCCCAGACCGGCGCCACCGAGCTGCACCCCTGGAACTGCGTGCCCGGCCAGCCGGAGCTGCCCGGCCGGTTCGTGTTCGACCTGGACCCCGACGAGGACATGCCGTTCGAGCGGGTGATCGAGGCGGCGCGCGAGGTGCGCGACCGTCTGGAGGAGGTCGGCCTGACCGCCTTCCTAAAGACCACCGGCGGCAAGGGCCTGCACCTGGTCGCGCCGTTCACCCAGCCGAAGTCCGGCGAGATCGAGTGGCCTGAGGCCAAGGCTTTCGCCAAGGCGATCTGCGAGCGCATGGCCGCCGAGGAGCCCGACCGCTACACCACGAACATGAGCAAGAAGGTCAGGCCCGGGAAGATCTTCCTGGACTACCTGCGCAACGACCGGCTCTCGACCGCGGTCTCCCTGCTGTCGCCGCGCGCACGGCCGGGGGCGACGGTTTCGTTTCCGCTGAGCTGGACCCAGGCGCGCAAGGGGCTCGATCCGAAGAAGTACACCTTGCGCACCGCCCCCGAGCTGATCGGCAGGCACGACCCCTGGGAAGGCTACGAGGAGACCGCCCGGCCGCTGAAGGAAGCGATGAAGCGGTTCGCGGCCAAGGCTCGCCAGCGCTGAACCGGCGCCATAGAAGGCCTGCATGATCTTCGACGCGGTGGTGGTCGCGGCCGGCTCCGGCGCGCGCGCGGGCGGGCCCAAGCAGTGGCGGCCGCTGGCCGGCAAACCTGTCGTGCGCTGGTCGGTGGAGGCCCTGCTGAACGCCGGCGCCCGCCGCGTGGCGGTGGTGATCCCCGAGGGCCAGGACGAGCTCGCGCAGACGGCGCTGGAAGGCCTGCGCGGCTGGTTCGCGGTTGCGGGCGGCGCGACCCGCGCGGAGTCGGTGAAGAACGGCTTGGCCGTGCTGGCCGGCGAGCCGCCCCACGCGGTGCTGGTTCACGACGCCGCCCGGCCGCTGGTCACGGCGGCGCACGTCCGCGCCCTGCTGGACGCGCTCGCCGACGCCGACGGCGCGGTTCCCGCCCTGCCGGTCGCCGACACCCTGAAGCGAGGGTCCGGCGACACGGTAGAGGCCACCACGTCGCGCGACGGCCTGTGGCGGGCTCAGACCCCCCAGGCGTTCCGCTACCCCGCGCTGACGGACGCCTACTCTGCCTGGGCCTCGGCCGAGGACCCCACCGACGACTCCGCCGTGGTCGAGGCCGCGGGCGGGCGCGTGCGGCTGGTTCAGGGCGACCCCAGGCTGATGAAGCTGACCTATCCGGAGGATTTCGCCATGGCCGAGGCGCTGGCCGGTTCGGCGCGCGTGACCCGCGTCGGCCAGGGGTTCGACGCCCACCGCTGGGGACCCGGCGATGCGGTGTGGCTGTGCGGCGTGTGTATCGATCACGACCGGACCTTGATCGGCCATTCCGACGCCGACGCCGGGCTGCACGCCCTGACGGACGCCCTGCTGGGCGCGATCGGCGCCGGCGACATCGGCGATCATTTCCCGCCGAGCGATCCGCACTGGAAAGGCGCCTCGTCCGACCGCTTTCTAGTCCACGCGGTCGAGCTGGTGCGGGCGCGCGGCGGGCGGGTGCTGAACGCCGACGTCACCCTGATCTGCGAACGCCCCAAGGTGAAGCCGCACCGCGAGGCCATGCGCGTGCGCCTGGCCGAGCTGCTGGACGTCCCGTTCGACGCCGTCAGCGTCAAGGCCACCACCACCGAGGGCATGGGCTTCACCGGCCGCGAAGAGGGCCTGGCCGCCCAGGCGATCGCCGCGGTGGAGCTGCCGGTCTAGGGCGACATGGATGACCCCTGAACTGTTCGCCGCCTACGCCGAGCCGCACCGGCGCTATCACGGTCTGGCGCATGTCGAGGACTGCCTGGAGCAGCTGCGCGAGGTCGAGGGCTTGTCGACCGACGAGCGGCGGGTGCTGGAGCTGGCGATCTGGTGGCACGACGCGGTGTACGACTCGGCGCGGCCCGACAACGAGGAGCGCAGCGCCGTCAGGGCCGAGGCGGCCCTGCGCGAGGCGGGGGAGCCCGAGGCCGTCGCCGCCGAGGTCGCGCGGCTGGTGCGGCTGACCAAGGGGCACGCGGTCGAGCCCGGCGACCGCCTCGGCGCTCTGCTGGTCTCCATCGACCTGTCGATCCTGGGCCGCGCGCCGGAGGCTTACGACGCCTACGCCGCCGCCATCCGCCAGGAGTACGCCTTCGTCCCGAGGACGCCTGGCGCGCGGGGCGCTCGGCCGTGCTGCGGCGGTTCCTGGAGACGGAGACGATCTATCCCGACGCGGCGTTCAGGGCGCGGTACGAGGCGGCGGCGCGGGGGAACCTGGAGCGGGAGCTGGACCGACTCACGGGCTGTTCCACGGAAGGCGACGCACCGGACGTCTGACCTACGGCTGGAAGGCCGCCACACCGACTTCGATCTGAGCCTCGAACAGGTCGTTCCAGTCCGGGTTGTCCCGCTCGATCAGGGCCAGCTTCCAGTCGCGGTTCCATTTCTTGATCCGGCGCTCGCGCAGAAACGCGCTTTCCCTTGTGGGATGGGCCTCGAACCACACGAGACGGGTGACACCGTACTTGCGAACAAACCCTGGCATGTCTCCGCCCCGGTGGACCGCCACGCGACCGGACAAATCATCGGTCATGCCGACGTAGAGCGTTCCGTTGCGTCGGCTGGCCATGATGTAGACGAAGAAGGCCATCCCTCAC
>DASPKD010000114.1:0-8252 GCA_035628275.1 Caulobacteraceae bacterium
GCCCGGTTCCGCCTTACTTCTTTGCGGGTTGCGCGGCGTCGGCGGCGGCTTGCGAGGCCGCGGCGACGGCTTCGGCCGGAGCGGGCGCGGCGGCGGCGGTCTGCACCACCTCGGCCTCGTCCTTCTTGGCCCCGCCCGTCAGCTTGCCGATTTGGCCGGTGACCGGCGAGATCCAGCCGTCGATGGTCGCGCCGCCGGCGGCGAACGATCCTTTCCAGACGGCCAGACCGATGGTCAGCGCCCCGATCAGGCCTAGCAGCAAGCCGATGAACGCGAACGGCGAACCGCCGCCGCCGCTGCGGTTGGCCTTGGCCCAGACCGGGCCCCCTCCGTGGTCGGCCGATCGGGCCGCTTCGGGCATACGCATGGTGTCCTCCTCACCCCAAAGACAAGCGCGCAGGGTCGAACGGCCCCGCTTCGCGGGCACCTTAACCTACTGTCAAGCCAAGGAATAGGCCGGGAACCGCCCCGGAGCGCCAGCGTTCTCGCCTCGGGGGCGAAGTATGGAGAGTACGCATGAAGAAGACCTGGATCGCTCTCGCGGGGGCCGGCCTGCTCACCGCAGCCTGCTCCAGCGACCCGGCCGTGACCCGCGGCGCCGCCACCGGGGCGGCTGTCGGCGCGATCGCGGGCGGCGTGATCGGCAATAACGTCGGCGACGGCGACGCCGGCACCGGCGCCGCGATCGGCGCCGCGGTGGGCGCGGTGGCCGGGGCGGCCAACGCCAACCGCAACAACGACGTCAACCGCCGTCAGTATTACGACCAAGGGTCCGGGCGGTATTATTACTACGACGCGCGGACCGGCTATTATTATTGGGAGAACGGTCAGCGGCGCTACTGACCGGGACCGTCATCAGGAGAAGGGCGGCCGGAGATTTCCGGTCGCCCTTTCCGTGGGAGGGGAGCTGAACATGAAACGCCTGGCGTTTACGACGCTGTTGGGAGCCGCGGTCGCGGTTTCGGGTTGCGCGGCGCAGAACCCGTTCAAGCGGCGGGCCGACCTGGTGGTGGAGCGGGGGCCGTGCGAGGACGCGGCGTTTCCGATCTACTTCGACAAGGGCGCCGACCACCTGAGCCCCGCCGCCCAGCAGCTGGTGACCGACACCGCCTCGGCGCTGAAGGGCTGCGAGGTGCAGGCGATCCGCGTGGTCGGCCTAGCCGACGCCGACGGCCCCGTCGAGCTGAACCGGGCGCTGAGCGAGGCGCGCGCCAAGCGCGTGGTCGACGCCTTCACCGCCCAGGGCTGGCCCGCCCCGGCGTTCGAGGTCTCGGCGGCGGGCGAGGCCGGCGCGATCAAGGCCGGCGGCCGCCAGGAACCGCTGCGCCGACGGACCGAGGTGTTCGTCGACGTGGCCGAACCGCGCTGATTTTCATTCGTTTGAGCGGGCGTTAACGCTCCCGTGCGAGGCTCTGCCGGTCCGAGACGGGAGAAGCCATGTCCGCCGACGCCGACCAGAAGCTCAAGGCGCGCGAGGAACTGCTGCGCCACATGAGCCACGAGATCCGCACCCCCCTGAACGGGGTGATCGGCATGCTGGGGCTGCTGGCGCGCACCAAGATGGACGGGGCCCAGCGCGCCTATGTCGCCAACGCGCGGGAGTCGGCCGAGCACCTGCTGGGCCTGGTCAACGACCTGCTGGACTTCGCCCGGATCGAGGCCGGCAAGCTGGAGCTGGAGACCGCGCCGGTCGACGTCGAGCGGGTGGTCCAGGGCGTGGCCGAGCTGCTCAGCCCCAAGGCTCACGAAAAGGGACTGGACCTCGCCTGGTCGGTGGCCGGCGACGTGCCCGCCACCCTGCTGGCCGACGAGGGGCGCCTGCGGCAGATTTTGTTCAACCTGGCCGGCAACGCGGTGAAGTTCACCGAAAGCGGCGGGGTGCTGATCGCGGTGACCCGCGAGGGCGGACGCGGCAAAACCTGCAAGGTGCGCTTCTCGGTACGCGATACCGGCCCCGGCGTGCCGGCCGAGGCGCGCGACGTGATCTTCGAGGAGTTCGGCCACGCCGACCCGTCCCACGCCGGCCGCTACGGCGGGGCGGGGCTGGGGCTGGCGGTGGTCAAGCGGCTGGTCGACGCCATGGACGGCCGGGTCGGCTTGGCCAGCGCGGTCGGCGAAGGCTCCGACTTCTGGTTCGAGGCCCCCTTCCGCAGCGCCGACGCCGAGCCGCGCGAACAGGCGCTTGAAGGGCTGGCGGTGGCGATCGCCTCCCCGTCCTTCCCGGTCGGCGAGGCGGCCGCGCGCCAGGTGGGCGCCTGCGGCGGGACCGCGGTCGTCGCCGACACGATCGAGGCCGCGGCCCGCGCCGCGAGCCACGACGCGGTGGTGCTGATCGACCACGCGCTGGCGGGCGAGGCGCCGCTGGCGCCCAGGCCCAAGGGCCGCAAGGCGCTGATCCTGCTCAAGCCCGAGGAACGGGAACTGATCGAGAAGTACCGGAGCGCGGGCTACGCCGGCTATCTGATCAAGCCGCTGCGCCGCGCCTCCCTGGCCACCCGCGTGCTTGCGGTGCTGAACGGCGCCTCCGCGGCGCCGGGCGCGCCCGTCACGGACGACGAGCGCGTGGCCCCGGCGGCGGTCGCGGGGGTGCGGGTGCTGCTGGCCGAGGACAACCCGGTCAACGCGCTGCTGGTCACAACCCTGCTGCGCCGCGAGGGCTGCACGGTGGAGACCGCCGGCGACGGGCGCGAAGCCCTGCAGGCGCTGTCGCGGGCCCGCTACGACCTGGTGTTCATGGACATGCGCATGCCGGGGCTGGACGGCCCCGCCGCGACCCGGGCGATGCGCGCGCGCGGCGACCAGACGCCGGTGGTGGCCCTGACCGCCAACGCCTTCGAGCAGGACCGCCGCGCCTGCCTGGAGGCGGGCATGAACGACTTCCTGACCAAGCCGCTGGAACCGTCCGCGCTCCGCGTCGCCCTGGCGCGCTGGACGAACCGCGACTGGCGGGTGAAGCTCGCTTCCTAAGGCCGTGCGGTAGCGGCGGGCGCTGAGGGCTGCGCGGGCCAGGCGCTTCTGACGAGCTTCAATGCGCGCGCCGCCGCTCTCTCGCCGTTCGCGCCCTCGGCGTTGCCGGCCACGATCGCGGCGTTGAGCACGTCCGGAGCGGCGCTGACGACGGCCACCCAGTAGCCGTTCGAGCCCGCGTGCATGAGATGGCGGCCGTAGGGCTCCTGCCGCACGCCCCAGTCGAGCCCGTTGCTGCGCGCGCCCGTCGGGTCCGGCACCGGCTGGTGAAGCAAGCGGTAGGTGCTCGCCTTAAGCAGCTTTCCCCGGCCCCTCTCGCCCTGCATCTGGTCGATCACGAACAGGCCGTAGTCGTACAGGCTCATGTGAATCGCGCCGGCCGGCGCCCACATCAGCGGATTGTCGGCCCTCGGCCCGGTGAGGGGCGCGCCGTCCTCATGTCCCAGCGGTTGCCCGATCCGCGTCGGGCCGAAGCCCGCGGTCCGCATCCCCAGCGGGCGGAAAATCTCGGCCCGGACGAGATCCTCGAAGCTGCGCCCCGTCGCCCGCTCCGCCGCGGCGGCGGCGACCAGGAACGCCGTGTTGCTGTAGTTGTAGGCGCCGGCGGGCACGGCGGGCTCCTCCGACAGCGCGCGCTGCAGATAGGCGCGCCGCTGCTCCGGCAGAGAGCGGGCGTCGTCGAAGAAACCCTGGATGAAGGCGCTGTCGCTCTCGGAAGCGAGGCCTGAGCGATGCGACAGCAGCTGGGTGAGCGTCACGTCACGGAACTCCGGACGCATGCCGGCCGCGAGCTCGGGAAGCAGCTCCCGCAGCGGCGCGTCCCACGACAGAAGTCCCCGCTCGACGAGGCGGGCGACGAGGGTCGCGGTGATCGGCTTGCCGTTGGAGCCGTGGTGCCACACGTCCCCCGGCCGAACCGGATCGGAGCCGCCGGCGGCGCGGACGCCTCTGACGGCTTCCCTGAAGATTCGGCCGTTCCTGATCTCGAGAACCGCGACGCCCGGCATTCCGCCCTCAGCGATCGCCTGCTCCGCAGCCGCCTCCGCCAGCGATGGCGGCTCCTCGCGAGGCAGCGCGGCGCAACCTGAAAGGACCAGGCCCAGCGCCAAGCCGGCGCCCGCCGCACATGCTCTGAACGTCATCGTCGCCTCAGGACTGCCGCGCACCGTGTGGTGCGAGGAAATCTATCGACCCGACGTCCGCCGGTCTATTTAATAACCGCGCGGGTCGCGATACGAATTTCATATGAGCTACGTCGAGTTGCGCCATCTTCGGTACTTCGTCGCGGTCGCTGAGCATCTGCACTTCGGGCGCGCGGCGGAGCGGCTGGGCGTGGCTCAACCCCCTCTGAGCCAGCAGATACAGCAGCTCGAACGGATCGTGGGAGAGCGGCTGTTCACCAGACGGCCTGCCGTGCGGCTGACCGAGGCGGGCGTGGCTTTCCTTGCATACGCCCGCCGGAGCCTGGAGCAGGTCTCGCAAGGGGTGAACGCAGCCCGGCGAGCCGCTTCCGGCGATGTCGGCCGGCTCACCATCGGCTTCGCCGCATCGGCGCTGCTTTCCCCCTTCTCGGAAGTCGTCCGCTCGTATCGAAGCGTCCGTCCGGGGGTCGAGCTGGTGCTTCGCGAACTCTCGACCGCGGACCAGATCGCGCAACTTCAGCAGGGACGCATCGACGCGGGCTTCCTGCGCATGCCCCCCGCATCCGCTTCGGGGCTGAAGTTCGAGCGCATATACAGAGAACCGTTCATCGCGGTGCTGCCCCCCGGTCATCCGCTCAGCGCTTCTCCAAGCCTTGAGCTGAAGGCGCTCGAAGCGTCGCCGTTCATTCTGTTCCCCCGGGAGGTCGCGCCGAGCCTGCACGACCAGATCCGCGATCTCTTTCGACGCGCCGGCTTCGATCCCCGGATCGCCGTGCATGCGCGCGAGTGGCTGACCATCGTGGGCCTCGTCGAAGCCGAGATCGGCGTCTCCATCGTGCCGCGGTCCTTCCGAAAGCTCGGTTGGGGCGAAGTCGCCTACGTGCCGCTCGACGACGTCACAGAGCAGACCGCCATCTTTCTCGGCGTTCCCGACGAGCCCGCGAACGCGGCGGTCGCCGGTTTCGTGGAGGTCACGCGGGCGGTGTTCGCGACCAGGTCGCGACCGGGGTGACGCCCCGGAAGCTTACATCGCGTAGCCCTGGCGGCGCCGCGTCGCCCCGCGCGCTGGACGAACCGCGACGGGCGGGTGAAGCTCGCCTCCTGATTTGGTCGCCCAGGGCGGCCGAGCACGAGGCCGCTCCATGACCGACAAGTCCGCGAACCCGCGCAAAGGCAACCTGTTCTCCGCCGTGGCGCGGTTCGGAGAGCGGCGGGCGCTGGCCATGCTGCTGCTCGGCTTCTCGTCGGGCCTGCCGTTCCTGCTGGTGTTTGACACCCTGTCGATATGGATGCGCGACGCGGGCGTGACCCTGTCGGCGATCAGCTTCTTCAGCATCGCCACCCTGGCCTACTCTTTCAAGTTCCTGTGGGCCCCGGTGGTGGACCGCACCACCATCCCGGTGCTGACCCGCCTGGTCGGGCACCGGCGCGGCTGGATGCTGGTGGTGCAGGCGCTGATCGCGCTGGGCCTGTGGTCCATCTCCGTCGGAGACCCCGGGCAGTCGCTGATGGCGATGGTGCTGGCGGCCGTCTGCGTCGGCTTCGCGGGCGCCACCCAGGACGTGGTCGTGGACGCCTGGCGCATCGAGGTGTCTGACGAAGAGACGCAAGGGGTGATGGCGGCGGCCTATCAGTACGGCTTCCGCGCCGCCCAGATCACCGCCGGCGCCCTGCCGCTGGTGCTGGCCGAGATCTACAACTGGAACCTCTCCTACGCGGTGATGGCCGGGCTGATGGCGCTGGGC
The DNA here is from genome assembly GCA_035628275.1 of Caulobacteraceae bacterium. Taxonomy (GTDB): domain Bacteria; phylum Pseudomonadota; class Alphaproteobacteria; order Caulobacterales; family Caulobacteraceae; genus DASPKD01. Next base: position 5,855 of record DASPKD010000114.1, read on the forward strand.
GCGGCCGGGGCGCTGCTGGCGCCGCGCGAGAAGAAGCACACGGTGCGGCCGATCCCCGACGAGGGCGTCAGCCAGCCCCTGCCCCTGCAGATCGTCGAATGGCTGGTGCGCTTGGCGGTGCTGGTGATCGGCGCCCTGGTGCTAGGCTCGGCCCTGACCGGCAAGGTCGATTTCGGCGCGGGCCTGCTGCGCGGCGTCGGCCTGCTTAGCGAGGGCGCCGAGAAGGGGTTGATCGAGGCCTGGGGCGGACCCTACGGCGTGTGGCTGCAACTGAGCGCGGCGCTGGTCGGGCTGGTGGTCATCGCCCTGTCGGTGCTGCCCCTGCCGGGCCGCAAGACCCGGCCGGGCGTGTATCTGTCCGAGGCGTTCATCGCGCCGCTGATGGCGTTCTGGCGCAACCATGCGGGCATGGCCGGGCTGATCCTGGCCCTGATCTGCGTCTACCGCCTGCCCGATTTCGTGCTGAACATCACCGGGCCGTTCTTCTCCGACCTCGGCTTCGACAAGATCCAGATCGCCGAGGCCCGCAAGCTGTGGGGCGTGATCGGCACCTCGGTCGGCGTGTTCCTGGGCGCGGTGTCGGTGGCGCGGCTAGGCATACTGCGCACCCTGGTGATCGGCTCGTTCGCCGGGCCCCTGTCGAACCTGGGCTTCATCTGGCTGGCCGGGCAGGGGACCGACTTCACCCAGTTCGCGGTGATCAACTCTATCGACAACGCCGCCAGCGGCTTCGCCGGCACGGCCCTGATCGCCTACATGTCGAGCCTGACCTCGATCGGCTTCACCGCAGTCCAGTACGCCCTGTTCTCATCGCTGTACGGCCTGCCCGGGCGGCTGGTCGCCACCCAGTCCGGGCGCATCGTCGAAGGCTCGGCGCACGCGGCCGAGGAGGGCGGCGCGACTGCGCCCCTGCGGATGCTGTTCACCGACATGCCGGTCGGCGCCCTGGCATCGGGCGCGGAGAAAACCGGCGTCAGCGCGGCCTCGCTGGCGGCGGGATACACCACCTTCTTCCTGTACTCGGCCGTCGTCGGCGTGTTCGCCGTGGTGCTGGCCTTCATGGTGGCGCGGCGCACGCGCGCGGCGGAGGCGCGGGGGGGCGAGGCGGCGGCGGGATGAGCCATGACCCCGCCCGCCCGGCAGGAGCCCGCGCCGACAACGTTGCCGGTCGAACCGATCTACGGCTGGGGGTGGGTCGGAACGCCTCCCGACCCGATCCGCGAAACACCGGTGCCGTTCGAGGTGCGCCTGGAACGCAGGCGTGCTCAGCGTCTGGTCGAGCCCGGCGCCAGGTTGATGAGCACGAAGCCCGCGACGAGCATGACGACTCCCACAGCGCCTCCGACCAAAAGCACGGTGAGATGGTCGTCGGTCTGCTCCATGTGGTCCCACATGGAAGAGCCGCGGCGACGGTAGAACGGGTATAGGAAGGCCAGGGCTACAGGAGCGCCGAATCCGACCAGCAGGTAACCGGCGGCCTTGATCAGGTCGGCCTTGGCGGGACCATGCGTCTTGGGGTCATGCTGACCGTCCGGCGGCATGGCGTCCTCCGTTCTGTGCTTCGAATCCGTTCGGCGGAGGCCGATACAGGTCTGCCTACCGGCCGAAGTGGACGTCGGCAGCGAGCCTCCGTCAAGCGAGCCGGGAGGCCGAACGGCGCGGCTGCGGCACGCCCCCTCCACCGCCTTCGGCGGTCCCCCTCCCCCGCACGCCTTCGGCTACGGGGGAGGAGCTTGGGCGTGTCCTTCCTTCTCGGGAGAGAAGGGGAGGGGAGGGCGGCCTTTTCGTCGCCCCTCTGCTCGACCGCCTCGGCGGCCTGGTTCGCCCCCTGCTGTTCGAGCTGGTCGCGATCGGCCGCGGTCAGGCCAGGGCCGCGCGCTGCATCTCGAACAGGCGCGCGCAGCCCGTGCGGGCGAGGCTGAACAGGGCGTCGAACTCGCTTTGGGTGAAGCCGCGCTTCTCGCCGGTGGCCTGGATCTCGACGATCGAGCCCTGGCCGGTCAGGACGAAGTTGGAGTCGGCCTCGGCGGCGGAGTCCTCTTCGTACTCCAGGTCCAGCACCGGAACGCCTTGGAACACGCCGCAGGAGATCGCCGCCACTTGGTCCAGGATCGGGTCGGTCTTCAGCACGCCCTCCTCGCGCAGGTAGCGGCAGGCCGAGGCCAGGGCGACCCAGGCACCGGTGATCGCCGCGGTGCGCGTGCCGCCGTCGGCCTGGATCACGTCGCAGTCGAGCGTGATGGTCCGCTCGCCAAGCTCCTCGAGCCGCGTCACCGCGCGCAGCGACCGGCCGATCAGCCGCTGAATTTCCTGGGTCCGCCCGCCGACCTTGCCGGCGGTCGATTCCCGCTGCGACCTGGTGGTCGTCGCGCGGGGAAGCATCCCGTACTCAGCGGTC
>DASPKD010000115.1:0-2310 GCA_035628275.1 Caulobacteraceae bacterium
CGGCGCCCAGCACCGCCTGCTGGCCAGCGCCCAGGACGGGGTGGGCAAGCTGGTCTCCAAGCAGGTCGAGGCCTCCAACGTCGATCTGTCCCAGGAGTTCGGCGACCTGATCCTGATCCAGCGCGGCTTCCAGGCCTCGTCCCAGGTGGTCAGCGTCTCGAACGACATGATCCAGCAGCTGTTCGGGATCCGGGGGCAGGGGTGAGCATGACCGCCCAACCCTGGCTGCCGGTAGACGCGCTGGTGCGCGAGGCCGTCCGCGCGCCGCTCGACGCGGCCGTGCGGCGGTGGTCGGCGCGCTGGTTCGCCGGCCGCAGCGTCGGGGTGCCCCGGCTCGCCGCCGTCCCGGCGACGGAGCGGCCGCGCGGCGACTGGCGCGTGTACCGGCGGGCGGCGGCGATCGACTGCTCCCGCCAGGCCCGCACCCGGATCGCCGACTTGGGTCTGGACTGCAGTCTGGACCGCCTGACCCTCGGCGAGGCGGATCGCAGGCTGGTGGACGCGTTCGAGCGGGAGGTGCTGCGCGACCTGTCGCAGACGGTCGAAGACGCGTTGGGCGTTCTCGGAGACTGGCGCCCCGCGCCTGAGACTCCGGCCGAGCCGCTCGGCCGCCTCGGCGGTGCGACCGCGGGCCTCGCCGACGATAGAGGCGCGCCGCTGCTCACGCTGGCCCTGCCGCAGGCCTGCCTCCTGCCGTTGTGCCGGGAGTCGCTCGGCCCGCCGCGCCCGGGGGAAGAACCGCCGGGCTCGCGGGTCCGCGCTCTCGCCTCCACCCCCGTGGCGCTGGAAGCCGTGCTCGGCCAGGCCGAGGTCGCCCTGGCCGACCTGAAGGCGCTCGCGCCGGGGGACGTGCTGGTGCTCGACACCCGGCTGGACGGCCCGGCGCTCCTGCGGGTCGCCGGCGCCGGACGCCCGGTCGCCGAAGGCGTGCTCACCCAGGACGAAGACGCCCTCGCCCTCAAACTGAAGTGACGGAGTTCCCCATGAAAGCGCGACATAACGCGGAGCCCGCCCGCCCCGACGCGGACGCCGGCCCGACCAACCTGACCAAGGCGCGCCCGCTGGTCCCCCTCGACTCCGCTCTGTTCAAGGACGTGAACGTCGCAATCCAGGCCAAGCTCGGCCTGGCCACCCTGTCGGTGGAGGAGCTGCTGGCGCTGCGGGCCGGGTCGGTGGTCAAGCTCGACGTGCGCCTGAACGAACTGATCGAGCTGCGGCTGAACCAGTCGCTGGTCGCGCGCGGCGAGATCGTCGCCGTCGACGACCACTTCGGCGTCCGCATCGTCGAGATCGCCGAGGTCGCATGACCCTCCGGGGCTTCCCTTCTGTCGCCGCGCTCGCGACGGCCGCGGCCTGCGCCGCTTCCCCGGCCTGGGCTCAGCAGCTCGGGCAGGCGCAGGGCGTCGATGTGCCCTTGTGGCGCGTGCTCGGCGCGCTGGCCGTGTGCCTGAGCCTGGCGGTCGGGGCGGCGGTGCTTCTGCGCCGAAGGCTGGTGCAAGGCGGCGCGCTCCCGCGCCTCGGCCCCGGCCTGCCGCGGCTGCTGGACCTGCGTACGGACCAGACCGACGCGCGGCGGCTGGAGCTGCTGGAGACGGTGCGCCTCAGCCACCAGACCGACGTCTGCCTGCTGCGCTGCGACGGACGCGAGTTCATCCTCTCGACCTCTCCGCAGGGAGCGATCCTGGTCGCCGCTCCGCCTACCGTTGCGACCAGGAAGTCCGTGAAATGAAGACGGGTCGAAAGGCGGCGGCCGCCTTGGCGATGTTGTGCTGCCTCGCCGCCGGGTCCGCTTCGGCTGCGGGCCCCGCAGGACAGCAAGAACCCTCGGACGCCGCTTCGGCGCCTGCCGAAGCGGCGCCGCCCGTCGTCCCGGTCCCTACCGCGAGCGGAGAAGCGGCGCCTTCCGCGCCGCCCGTCCCGTCTGCTCCGGCGCAGCCCGTCGCTTCGCAAGCCGTCGCGGTGACCGCCGCGGAATCGGTGCGTGCGCCTGCGCCCGTTCCGGTGACCAGCCCCGAAGGGGTGAAAACGGCCGAGGCGGTGCGCATCGCGCTGGTGCTGACCTTCCTCAGCCTGATCCCGGCGCTGCTGATCTGCATGACGCCCTTCGTGCGGATCATCGTCGTCCTGTCGATGATCCGCCACGCGTTCGGCATGCCGGAGACCCCGCCCAACCAGGTGCTGGTCAGCCTGGCCCTGTTCCTGACCGCCTTCACCATGATGCCGGCCGCGGCGAGCATCCACGCCGAGGCGGTCAAGCCGCTGCTGGACGGCAGGATCGCGGTGGAGGAGGCGATGGACCGCGGGTCCGAG
>DASPKD010000116.1:0-2693 GCA_035628275.1 Caulobacteraceae bacterium
CGGCGGTGCGGCCGAAAGGTTGCGCCGTGCGAGACTGGCCATGGCGGCGCGTGCATGCCCGGGGCGAAACCCCGGGGCCCGGGAGGTCTGGACCCTCCCGCCCGCCGCAGGCTCAGTCGCTCCCTGAAGGTCGAACCGGGCAGAGGCGTACCGAGGGACGGCAAAACGCTGTGGCCCCCTCGGCCCCGGCAAGGAGAACCCGCCCAGGAGCCGCTTGCGGATAACGACTTCGCGGAGCGCGGGGGAACCCGCCGAAAATTCATAGCGGCCCTCCCCGGAGGGTCATCGGTTCCGGGCGGTCCGCCCGCGCTCCGCGCCTCCCCACCCCTTCGGAGCAATCAGCCCGATGACGAGAACGCATGTCGACGGGCGTCCTCAATCCCCCTTTTCCACGTCTTCCGGCGCCGCTTCCCGCGACGGCCGGCGGAACACCGCCTCGACGTGCGTCAGCCACTTGCGGCCGGCCTTGACCGCCTCCTCGGGCGTGCCGGCGCGGGGGCGGGCGACGGAGCGGGGCTCCCACAGGTCCAGCTCGAACTCCGGCCAGCGCGGGTCGGCGAACAGCAGCCGCAGGGTCACCCGCCCGGCGTTCGGCGACAGGGCGTCCAGGGCGCGGCGCTGCTCGCCCCGGCGCACCCGCGCGGCCACCGCGCCGTCGACGATCAGTTCGGCCCCGTCCAGTTCGTCGAAGCGATAGACCAGCCCCGCCCCGCCCTTGTCCCAGAGCACCGCCGCCGCCTCGCCGTCGAAATCGAGCCCCGCCGCGCGGCCGGAGAAGGGATCGACCGCCTCGACCTCGGGGCGGCGCTTCAGCACCCGCTTCATCGCCCGGCTCAGCCGCCGCGCCTCCTCGAACCACCACGCCGCCGCCGCCGCGCCCCCCGTCAGGGCGGCCGCGGCCAGGGCCATCAGCAGCAGGGCGCGGAGGGCTTCGCTCAGAGGTCCAGCTCCACGACGACGGGCACGTGATCGGACGGCTTCTCCCGCGAACGCGTGTCCTTGTGGATCTCCACGCCCTTCAGCCGGTCGGCGGCCTGGGGCGACAGCAGGGCGTGATCGATGCGGATGCCGTGGTTCCGCTGCCAGGCCCCGGCCTGGTAGTCCCAGAAGGTGAACTGGCGCGGCCGGCCGTCGGCGGCCTCGTAGGCGTCGGTCAGGCCCAGCCACTTCATCGCTCGCCAGGCGGCGCGGCTCTCCGGCTGGAACAGGGCGTCCGACGCCCAGGCGGCCGGGTCGTGACAGTCCTCGGGACCGGGGATGACGTTGTAGTCGCCCGCCAGCACCAGCGGCTCCTCGAACCGCAGCAACTCGGCCGCGTGGGCGCGCAGGCGCTCGAACCAGTCCAGCTTGTAGGCGAACTTCTCGGTCCCGACCGGATTGCCGTTCGGCAGATAGATCGAAGCCACCCGCACGGGCCTGGGTCCCTCGACCACCGCCTCGATGTAGCGGGCCTGCTCGTCGTCGTCGCGGCCGGGCAGCGAGCGCCGCACGTCCGACAGCGGCGTCTTCGACAGCAGGGCCACGCCGTTGTAGCTCTTCTGGCCGAAGGTCTCGACGTTGTAGCCCAGGCTCTCGAGCGGCTCGCGCGGGAACTTCTCGTCGACGCACTTGATCTCCTGCAGGCAGGCGACGTCGGGCGCGGCCTCGCGAAACCAGTCCAGCACGTTGTCCAGCCGCGCGTTGATCGAGTTCACGTTCCAGGTGGCGATCCGCATGCGACTCCTCGGGGGCGCGTCCGCGCGAGGCTAGGAGGATGCGGCGGACGGCTCAAGCGCCGTCGGCGAGCGCCGGGCCGGGTTCAGCCCGCGCGGCCCATGGGCCTGTGGGCGCCCAGGCGGATCAGGCCCACTACGGAGGCGGCGATCAGCCAGAGGCTGGTGAGCAGGCCCAGGCCCAGGGCGGCGAGGAAGCTGACCAGGCTGACCGGGCGCAGGTGGAAGTCGCTCTCGTCTATGCCGGCCACGTCCCAGGCGTCCCACCCCTGGCCGCCGTTGGTGGCCACGCGCACGAAGTCGCCGAACAGCACGCCCACCCCGGTGACGAAGGCGACGCCGGTCAGCAGCGCCAGGGCGAAGCCGATCCAGAACACCTTGATCTGGTAGCCGTAGTGGGTGCGCGTGACGGCTTCCGCCTCCGGCCGGCGGATGTAGGCCAGGGCTACGGCGGCGATGGCGGTCAGGCCGGCGAAGAAGGGCGCGGTGAACAGCAGGGCGTAGCCCAGCATGGCCATGTTGCGATCGTCGCTCGACGAGGCGGCGGCGGGTCCGCTAGACACCGTGTCCGTCATTCAAGGCGCTCCCGTTTTCGCGGCGCAGCATGCGTCGGAAGCGCTTTCGCCACAACCCGCACAGGTGACCGATGGATTTCAGCCTGACCGAAGACCAGCGCGCGATCCAGGACGCCGCGCGCGAGTTCGCCCGCGCCGAGCTCATGCCGCACTCGGCCGAATGGGACGAGCACAAGATCTTCCCGGTGGACGTCATGCGCCGGGCGGCGGAGCTCGGCTTCGCAGGCCTGTACGTGCAGGAGGAGCACGGCGGCTCGGCCCTGACCCGGCTGGACGCCGCGATCGTGTTCGAGGAGCTGGCCTACGGCGACGTGTCCACCGCCGCCTTCGTGTCGATCCACAACATGGCCAGCTGGATGATCGACCGGTACGGCTCGGCGGCGCTGCGGGCCAAGTACGTGCCGCG
>DASPKD010000117.1:0-5115 GCA_035628275.1 Caulobacteraceae bacterium
GGGCCGGTGGTGGCGATCCGCGCCGACATGGACGCCCTGCCGGTCGAGGAGAAGACCGGCCTGCCGTTCGCGTCCAAGGCCAAGGGCGAGTTCGACGGCAAGCCGGTGTCGGTCGCCCACGCCTGCGGCCACGACAGCCACGTCGCCATGCTGATGGCCGCGGCCGAGATCCTGGCCGGCATGAAGGCCGACATCCCCGGCACGATCGTCTTCCTGTTCCAGCCGGCGGAAGAGGGGCCGCCCCCGGCCGAGGGCGGCGGGGCCAAGATGATGATCGAGCAGGGCGCCCTTTCGAACCCCGCGCCGTCGGCGATCTTCGGCCTGCATTCCCTGCCCGGGGAAAGCGGCACGATCTTCTATCGTTCCAACGGCCTGATGGCCGCCGCCGACCAGATCCACATCAAGCTGAAGGGCAAGCAGACCCACGGCGCCTGGCCGTGGCAGGGGATCGACGTGGTGTCGCTGGGGGCGGGCATAGTGTCGGAGCTGAACACCGTCGCGGCCCGCCAGAACGACGCGCGCATCCCGCTGGTTCTGACCATCGCGACGGTGAACGCGGGGGTGCGCTACAACATCATCCCCGACGAACTGACCATGACCGGCACCCTGCGCACCTTCGAGCCCGGCCAGCGCACCGACATGAAGGCGCGGATCGAGAAGGTGGTCGCGGCCATGGCCTCCACCTACGGCGCGACGTCGGAGGTGAAGTTCATCGAGTCCGGGCCGGTCACCTGGAACGACGCCGGCTTGGCCCAGGGCGCCTTCGCTGCGCTGGAGCAGGCGGCGGGCCCCGGCCGGGTGAACCGCGACGCCCTGCCGACCACGGTGTCGGAGGACTTCTCCTACTACCAGCAGAAGATCCCGGGCCTGTTCTACTTCCTAGGGACCAGCAAGCCGGGGCTGGACCCGAAGACCGCGCCGCCGAACCACTCGCCGATGTTCGACATCGACGAGGCGGCGATGGAGGTGGGCGTACGCGCCCACGTGCTGACCGCGCTCGCCTACCTGCACGGCGAGATCGCGCCGAAGCCCTGAGGCCGCGAGCGATCCGTTAACCCTGAGCGGCCGATACTGCGGGCCGAAGGTGATCCGCGAGCGCCGGCCATGGCCGCGAGAGAAGCGGGCGTCCGCTATCGGCGCCTGACCCAGAGCGAGGTGGACGCGGTCTGCGACCGGCACGAGCGGCTATGGACCGCCCGGCCCGGCGGCGCGCGCGCCGTGTTCGCCTGGGCCGACCTGTCGGGCTTGAGCCTGAAGGGCCGCAACCTGTCCGACGCCGACTTCACCGCCGCGATCCTGGCCGATGCCGACCTGTCCGGCGCGCGGCTGGACCACGCCAACCTGTTCGGGGCCGACCTGCAGAACGCTAAGCTGCGGGAGGCCAGCCTGCGCCGGGCCGACCTGCGCGGCGCCTGCCTGCGCGGCGCCGACCTGTCGGGCGCGGACCTGTTCGAGGCCGATCTGCGCGAGGGGACCATCGCCGCCGCCGACAAGGACGCCGGCTTCCGCGTCATCGAGACCGCCAAGCGGGCCAGCGAGGCGCAAGGGGCGGTGCTGATCGGGGCCAACCTAGAGCGGTCCAAGCTGTCGGGGGTGATCGCGCTGAAGGCCGACTTCTCCGACGCGATCATGAAGGACTGCAAGCTGGTCCGCGCCAACCTGAAGCAAGCGACCCTGACGGGTGTGGACCTGTCGGGCGCCGACCTTTCAGGGGCCGACGTGTCGGGCGCTGACCTGCGCGACGCGGTGCTGGTCGGGGCCAAGTTGGTGCAGATCAACACCGACGGCACCGACATGACCGGCGCCTTGACCGACAAGCCGGCGGGACGCCCGGTGGACGCTTTGCCCTACGAGGACATGCTGCGCGCGCACGCGCAATGGTGCGCCAGCGACGGGCGCGAGGGCGCGCCTTCGGTGTTCGACAAGGCCGACCTGCGGGCGCTTAAGTCGATCCGGGGCTTCAACCTGACCGCCTTGTCGGCCCGCGGCGCGGTGTTCTTCGGTCTCGACATGGAGGGCGTCCAGCTCCAGGGCGCTCGGCTGGAGGGGGCGGACCTGCGCGGATGCAGGCTGCGTCGGGCGGACCTGAGGGGTGCGCGGCTGGCCGGCGCCAAGCTGTCGGGCGCGGACCTGCGCGAGGCCATGCTGGGCCCGCTGATGATCGCCCCGGACCGGCTGCTGCCGGCCGACCTGAAGGGCGCGATGCTGAAGAACGCGGATCTGTCCGGCGCGGACCTGAGGGCGGCGAACCTGTCGGGCGCGGACCTGACCCGGGCCAATCTGCTGGGCGCGCACCTGCGCCAGGCCGACCTCACGGGCGCGGTCCGCACCGGCGCCCGCGGGATCGATCCCTTCTAAGGGCGTGTCGGCGGCTTGCCTGAGCGTGATCGACGGGCTCTTATCGCCCTGATCAGCCCACCGTGAGAGCTCGCCCCATGCGCCGCCGCTCCTTCCTCGCCGCCATTCCCGCCTCGCTGGCCGCCGCCGCCGCGAACGCGGCGCCCACGGTCTATCCGGGCGTCCACGCCGGCGACCGGATCGCGGGCGCCAACTTCGCCGGGCGCTCGGCGGTGTGGGGGCGGCACGGGGCGGCGGCGACCGCCCACCCGCACGCAACCATGATCGCGATCGACACCCTGCGCCGGGGCGGCAGCGCGGTGGACGCGGCGATCGCGGCCAACGCGGCGCTGGGCTTCCTCGAGCCGGTCGCCAACGGCATCGGCGGCGACGCCTTCGTGATGCTTTGGGACCCCAAGCTGAAGACCGTGGTGGGCCTGAACGGCTCGGGCCGTTCGCCGCGCGGCCTGTCGCTGGAGACGGTGCGGTCGCGGGCGAAGAACGGCCGCATCCCGTCCTTCGGCGCGGTGTCGGTCAGCGTGCCGGGGGCGGTCGACGCCTGGTGGGAGCTGCACCGCCGCTACGGCCGCCTGCCCTGGGCCGACGTGCTGGAGCCGGCCGCGGCCTTGGCCGATTACGGCGCGCCCATGCCCCAGACCATCGCCTGGTACCTGGAGCGTAACCTCAAGCGCTTCAATGCGCCGAACTCGGGCGTGGAGGAGTACGAGAACGCCTTCCGCACCTACGCCCCGAACGGAACCACCCCGGCCGAGGGCGAGGTGTTCCGCAACCCCGACCTGGCCCGCACCTATCGGCTGATCGCCCGCGGCGGGCGCGACGCCTTCTACCGGGGCGAGATCGCCGAGGTGATCGAGCGCTACTTCCGCCGCATCGGCGGCTGGATGACGCGCGAGGACCTGGCCGCCCACCGCACCGAGTGGACCGATCCGCTGCGGACCAACTATCGCGGCGTCGACGTCTGGGGGCTGGCGCCCAACACCCAGGGCCTGTCTACCCTGCAGATCCTGAACGTGCTGGAGCAGTTCGACCTTAAGGCCATGGGCTTCCAGTCGGCGGCCTCCATCCACCACCAGGCCGAGGCCAAGCGGCTGGCGTTCGAGGACCGCGCCCGCTGGTTCGCCGATCCGGCCTTCTCGCAAACCCCGATCGAGCACCTGAACTCCAAGGCCTATGCGCAGGAGCGGGCGAAGCTGATCCGCAAGGACCGGGTGATGGACCGGGTGTTCCCCGGCGACGCTCCGTCGAAGGGCGACACCACGTACTTCACCACCGCCGACGCGGACGGGATGATGGTCTCCTTCATCCAGTCCAACTATCGGGGCATGGGCTCGGGCCTGGTTCCGGACGGCCTGGGCTTCATGCTGCAGGACCGGGGCGAGCTGTTCTCCCTGACCGACGGCAGCCCGAACCTTTACGCGCCGGGCAAGCGGCCCTTCCACACCATCATCCCGGGGTTCGCGTCCAAGGGCGACAAGCCGTGGCTGTCGTTCGGGGTGATGGGCGGCGACATGCAGCCCCAGGGCCAGGCCCAGATCATCGCCAGCATGGTCGACTACGGCCTGGGCGTTCAGGAGGCCGGCGACGCGCCGCGCTGGCATCACGAGGGCTCGTCCGAGCCGACCGGCCAGGCGGCGGAAGGCGTGGGCGTGCTGCGGCTGGAGACCGGCGTTCCGGAGGCGACCAAGAAGCAGCTGGCCGCCATGGGCTGGAAGCTCGGCGACAGCGACGGCGGCTTCGGCGGCTATCAGGCGATCCTGGCCGGGCCGGAGTCCTACGGCGCGGCCTCGGAGATGCGCAAGGACGGGCTGGCGCTGGCTTACTGAGGAGTTCCCCATGCGCTCGATCGCCGTCGCCGACGTGCAGATTCCCACCCTGGGCTTCGGCACCTGGATGCTGACCGGCGAGGCCTGCGCGCCGATGGTGGCCGAGGCGATCGGCGCCGGCTACCGGCACGTCGACACCGCGGCGATCTACGAGAACGAGCGGGAGGTGGGCGAAGGGATCCGCGCCTCGGGCGTGCTGCGCGACCAGATCTTCCTGACCACCAAGGTGTGGAACGACGCCCACCGCGAGGACGACTTCCGCCGCTCGGCCGAGGCCAGTCTGAAGCGGCTGGGCGTCGACTACGTCGACCTGCTGCTGATCCACTGGCCGGTCGAGGAGGTGCCGCTGGAGGAGACGATACGGGCGCTGTGCCGGGCCAAGCGCGACGGCCTGACCCGGGCGATCGGCATATCCAACTTCACCGTTCAACACATCGAGGAGGCCGTGCGGCTGACCACCGAGCCGATCGCCACCAACCAGGTCGAGTACCACCCCTACCTGTCGCAGAAGCCGGTGCTGGAGGCGCTGCGCCGACACGGGGTCAGCCTGACCGCCTATTCCCCGCTGGCGCGCGGGCGGGTGGCGCAGGACCCGGCGATCGCCGAGATCGCCGCCCGCCACGGCAAGACGCCGGGCCAGGTGACGCTGCGCTGGCTGGTGCAGCAGGGCGACGTGATCGCGATCCCGAAGACCGCGACCCCCGCGCGCGCCCGCGAGAACCTGGCGATCCACGATTTCGAGCTTTCGCCGCAGGAGATGGAGCGGCTACACGGTCTGGCCGTCCCCGACGGACGGATGATCAAGCCGAGCTTCGGCCCCGACTGGGACGACCGACCGTGAACGACGACCGCTCCACCCTGGAAGAGACCATCCTGGACCTGCAGGCGCGCATCGCCGCCCAGCACCTGATCCTGACCCTGCTGGGCCAGGTGG
>DASPKD010000118.1:0-11608 GCA_035628275.1 Caulobacteraceae bacterium
GCGCGGGATCGGGACCCAGGTCCACTACATCCCCGTCCACCGCCAGCCGTACTACCGCGCGCGGGGCGAGGCGCGCCTGCCCGGGGCCGACGCCTGGTACGCCCGCTGCCTCAGCCTGCCGCTCTATCCGGCCATGGGCGAAGACGACCCCGCGCGGGTCGCCGACGCCCTGGCCGCCGTCCTGGGAGCCTGATCCATGACGCTCGCCCTTCGCCGCGCCGGGCCCGAGGACGCCGAGCGTCTGTGGCGCTGGCGGAACGACCCGGCCGCGCGCGCCGCCTCGCACGTCACGGACCCCGCGCCGTGGGACGCGCACCGGCTGTGGTTCGAGCAGTCGCTGACCCGCGTGGACCGGCTGTTGCTGGTGGGCGTCTACGCCGAGACGCGCGAGCCGGTGGGGCTGGTGCGCTTCGACGTGCGCGACCTGGGCGTGTGGACCGTCGGCATCAACGTGGCGCCGGACTTCCGCGGCCTGGGGCTCGGCAAGGCGCTGCTGCGGGTGGGGATGGCGCGGCTGGCGGAGCAGCGGCACGTCGGCGTCTTCGAGGCGGAGGTGCGGCTGACCAACGCCGCGTCCCTGGCCCTGTTCGAGCACTGCGGCTTCGCCCGCGCGGGCGAGGCGGGCGGCTTCGCCCGGTTTGAAAAGGCGGTCGCGTGAGCCCGGAGGTCGTCATCGCCGGGCGGCGGATCGGGCCCGAGCACGAGCCCTATGTGATCTGCGAGCTGTCGGGCAACCACAACGGCAGCCTGGAGCGCGCGTTGGCCCTGCTGGACGCGGCGGCCGCGACCGGGGCGGACGCGGTCAAGATCCAGACCTACACCGCCGACACCCTGACGCTGGACTGCGACCGGCCGGATTTCCGCATCCAGGGCGGCCTCTGGGGCGGGCGCACCCTGCACGACCTCTACCGCGAGGCGCACACCCCCTACGAGTGGCACGCGGCCCTGTTCGCCCGCGCGCGGGCGCTGGGCGTCACCCTGTTCTCAACCCCGTTCGACGAGACGGCGGTGGCGCTGCTGGAGAGCCTGGACGCGCCGGCCTACAAGATCGCCTCGTTCGAGGCGGTGGACCTCGGGCTGATCGCGCGGGTCGCCCGCTGCGGCAAGCCGATGATCGTCTCCACCGGCCTGGCGAACCTGGAGGAGATCGGCGAGGCGGTGCGTACCGCGCGCGAGAACGGCTGCGAAGAGCTAGTGCTGTTGCACTGCGTGTCCGCCTACCCGGCGCCCATGGCCGACGCCAACGTCCGCACCGTGCCGAACCTGGCGGAGAGCTTCGGCTGCGTCGGCGGTTTGTCGGACCATACGCTCGGGACCGCCGCGGCGGTGGCCTCGGTGGCGCTGGGCGGCTCGGTGGTGGAGAAGCACTTCACCCTGGCCCGCGCCGACGGCGGGCCGGACGCCGAGTTCAGCCTGGAGCCGCACGAGTTCTCGGCCCTGGTGCGCGACTGCAAGGACGCCTGGCGGGCGCTGGGCCGCGTCCACTACGACCTGAAGGGCTCCGAGCGCGGGTCGCTGAGCTTCCGCCGCTCGCTGTACGTGGTGCGCGACGTGCGCGCAGGCGCGCCGATCGGCCCCGCCGACGTGCGCTCCATCCGCCCCGGCCACGGCCTGCCGCCCAAGCACCTGGAGGCGGTGCTGGGACGCGTCGCGCGACGCGATCTGGCGCGCGGCGAGGCGCTGGCTTGGGAGATGCTGGAGTAGGGTCCTGCGGAGCAGGGTTCTTCACCAAGGACACCAAGGAGTCACAAAGGACACGAAGGGCGTCTTCGTGCCCTTCGTGACCCCTTCGTGCCCTTCGTGTTGACAACTTAGGATCGCTCCGCGATCAGCCGGAGGAATGCCTCCGCCACCCGCCCGGCCCCGAGCCCGTCGCAAAGAGCGGCGCTCGCCCTGGACAGCTTCGCGCGACGTTCGGGCGCCCGCATCAGGCCGGTGAAGGCCCGGTCGAAGGCGGCCTCGAAGTCGGGGGCGCGCGCGTCCACGACCTCCGCCGCGCCGAGGTCGGCCAGCGCGCGGGCGGCGGGCTCCTGGTTGTCGGCCAGCACCAGCAGCAGAGTCGGCAGGCCCAGCGTGCAGCGCTCCCACGCGGTGGAGCCTCCGGCGCCCACGGCCAGGTCGGCGTGCGTCATCAGCCCGGCCATGTCCGCGGCGTCGACGTGCACGATCACGCGCGCGTCACGCTCGGCCAGCCGCTCGAGCGCGCCCCGACTTCGGGCGGCGGACCCGACCACCACGTCCAGGGCGGCCTCGCCCAGGCGCGGCAGCAGCCGGTTCACCACCCGCCCGGTGATCCCGCCCACGTCGGTCAGGCCCAGCGACACCAGCACGCGCCCGGCCGGCTCGTCGCCGCCGCGCCGGGCGAGCGCAGCCGGGCGCGCCTGGGCGAACCTTGCGCGCACCAGCGCATAGGAGGGCCCGAGCAGCAGGGTCGCGCCCTCGGGCAGCAGGCCCGCGTAGTCCTCAGGCCGCCGCGCCGGGCCCACGTCCAGCAGCAGGTCGGCGTGCAGCGGCCGGTCGGCGAGGTCGTCGATCACCAGCGCCGGACGCCCGCGCGCGAGCGCCGCCTGCTCCGTCGCGCCGATGCGGAAGTGGTCGAACGCCACCGCGTCGAATCGGGCGTCCTGCGCCCGCTCCACCCGCCCGATCTCCGGGCTGGCGAAGGCGTCCAAAATGGCGGCGACCGGCGGCGGCGCCACGAAGGCGCAGCGGGCGCCGCGCTCGACCAGAGCATGAGCGAGCGTCAGCGAACGCATCACGTGCCCGCCGCCGATCTCCGGGCCGGCGTCGACGACGAACAGTATCTCAGGCGCGCTCATGCCCTCCGGTTAGCCGCGCGAGCCGCACATCGAAAGAGGGCGGCCGGAACGACGTTGTCATCCCCCGGTTGACCTGGCATGGACGGAACCCACGACCGCCGCGGCGCCGATCTGGTCCGCGCCCTCCGCGAGGCCGCCGAGCCCCTGCCGCCGATCGAGGACGAAGCGGTGTTCGGCCCCCTGTTCGACCGATTCGGCGAGGCCAAGATCGTGCTGCTGGGCGAGGCCAGCCACGGGACTTCGGAGTTCTACCGGGCCCGAGCGGCGATCACCCGTCGCCTGGTCGAGGCGCACGGCTTTCGCATCGTGGCGGTGGAGGCGGACTGGCCGGACGCCGCGCGCATGGACCGGTTCGTGCGCCTGCGCGACGGCGCCTCCGAGGACGGCGAGGCCTTCGCGCGCTTCCCGCGCTGGATGTGGCGCAACGCCGAGGTGGCCGATTTCCTCCGGCGGCTGCGCGGCTGGAACGAGAAGCGCCCGGCCGAGGACCGGGTCGAGTTCCGGGGGCTGGACCTCTACAGCCTGCACCAGTCGATCGACGCGGTTCTGGAGTACCTGGACCGCACCGACCGCGCGGCGGCGGAGGAAGCGCGGGAGCGATACGGCTGCCTGACCCCCTACCACGGGCGGCCGGAGCTCTACGGCGCGGTAGCGACGCGCACCGGAAAGAGCTGCGAAGACGCGGCGATCGACCAGCTGCTGGCGATGCTGGAGAAGCAGCTGATCGGCGGGGCCGACGGCGAGGACTTCTTCGACGCCGCCCAGAACGCGCGGGTGGTGCAGGCGGCCGAGACCTACTACCGGGCCATGTACTGGGGTGCTGTGGAGAGCTGGAACCTACGCGACCGACACATGTACGACACCCTGCGCCAGGTGCTGGACGCGCGGGGGCCGGGCGCCAAGGCGGTGGTGTGGGCCCACAACTCGCACATCGGCAACGCGGCGGCGACGGACATGGGTCGTGCGGGCGAGTGGAACATCGGGCAGCTTTGCCGCGAGGCGTTCGGGCGCGAGGCGGTGCTGATCGGGTTCGGCACCGATCGCGGCACGGTCGCCGCCGCCGACGATTGGGGCGAGCCGATGGAGGTGAAGTCTGTCACACCCTCCCTGCCGGATAGTTGGGAGCGGATGTTCCTGGAGGCCGGCGTGCCCGCTTCCCTGACGAGCTGGCGCGACGACGAAGCGCTGGCCGCGATGCTGAAGCGTGATCGGCTGGAACGCGCGATCGGCGTGATCTACCGCCCCCGCACCGAGCGCCGGAGCCACTACTTCGACGCCGAACTCTCGAGCCAGTTCGACGCCTGGGTTTGGTTCGAGCAGACCACGGCGGTCACGCCCCTTCCCGGCGCGGACGAAAGTGAAGGCGGCGCCGACACCTTCCCGTTCGGCGTCTAGGGCGCCGCCGGCAGGCGCACGGTCGCGGTCAGGCCGCCTTCGGGGCGGTTTTGGAGGCGGATGTCGCCGCCGTGGTCGCGGGCGACCGAGCGGGCGACGGCGAGGCCCAGGCCCACCCCGCCGGTGGCGCGGCTGCGGGAGGTCTCCAGGCGGTGGAAGGGCTCGAACACCTGCTCCAGCGCGGCGGCCGGGACGCCCGGGCCGTCGTCCTCGACGCTCAGAACCGCCCAGCCGGGCTCGACCGCCAACGACACGCGGGCGCGGTCGCCGAACTTGACCGCGTTCTCCACCAGATTGGTCAGCATCCGGCGCAGGCCGACCGGGTCGCCGGTCGTCGCCGCCTCCGCCCCGGAGAGCATGGTCGCGTCCATGCCGAGCTCGGCCAGGTCGTCGACCACCGATTGGGCCAGCGCGCGCAGGTCCAGCCGCACGCGGGGCGCCCCCTGGCTGTCGCCGCGAACAAAGGCCAGCACCGCGCTGACCATGCCGTCCATCTGGGCGATGTCGGCCTCCATCTTCTCGCGCGCCTCGGGCGGGGCGGACTCGATGCGGAAGCGCAGGCGCATCAGCGGCGTGCGCAGGTCGTGGGCGATGGCGGCGACCATCGCGGTGCGGTCCTCGACGTAGCGTCGCAGCTTGGCCTGCATGTCGTTGAAGGCCGACACCGCCACCCGGACCTCCGCAGGGCCTTCGGCCGGCAGCGGCGGCGCGTGGGGGTCGCGCCCCAGCCGGTCGGCCGCGTCGGCGAAAGTTCGGATCGGCCGGGTCAGCCGCCGGGCCAGCAGATAGGCCAGCGGCGCGGTCAGCAGAGCGCCGACCATGAACCAGGTCAGCAGCCGCAGCTGCCACGGCGACAGCAACGGATTGGGCGGCTCCACCACCAGCCAGCGGCCGTCGGGCTGGCGCAGGGCGGCGGAGAAGGACGGAAACACCAGCCGGTCGCTGGTCAGGGAGAACTGGACGCGAGGCGCCCCTTCGCCGGTCCCTTCGCGCCGCAGGATCATCACCTCACGGCGGTCGACGGCGAGCGCGCGCGTCTGCTTCACCGCGTGCGGCGGCGGGCTGATCACGCGCACCCCGTCGTGAAGGTGGCGAACGAACGGCTTACGGGCGTGGCCCTCGCCGCGCACGTCGACGAACACCGCGTCCGGCCGCACGCCGAGCTCGCGGGCCAGGGCGCCCCGGATCACCGGCTCGATCACATCGGCGTCGGTCTTGACGGGGGTCGGCGCGTCGGCCCGCTGTCGCGCCTGGAGCCGCTTGCCGTCCGGCGTGGTCACCGCCTCGCCCTTCAACGCGCGCGCCGCGTCGGCGATCGACAGGCCGGCGGGGGGCGGCGCCGGAAACAGGGTCAGGACGGCGAAGTTCACCGCATGCGACACGATCAGGGTCGCCAGCATCAGGGCGAACACCTGGACGAACACCGGGGCGGAGGACAGGCGCGGCCTCATGCCCGGCGCACCTCGGCGGCGAACAGATAGCCCTCGCCGCGCACGGTGCGGATCAGCTCGCGCCCCGAGCCGTCGTCCAGCTTCTTGCGCAGGCGGCTGACCTGCACGTCGATGGCGCGGTCGAACGCGTCGTTGGTCGGGCCGCGGGCGAGGTCCAGCAGCTGGTCGCGGGTGAGGATGCGGTTCGGCCGCTCGGCCAGGGTCCGGAGCAGGGAGAATTCGCCGCCGGACAGGCCCACGGCGGTCCCGTCGCGCGATTTCAGCTCGCGCCGGACCAGGTCCAGCCGCCAGCCGGCGAACTCCAGGGCGGCGGTGGCGCCCCCCTCCCCGCTCCCGACCCGCTCGCGACGGCGGCGCAGCACCGCGCGCACCCGCGCCAGCAGCTCGCGCGGGCTGCAGGGCTTGGGCAGGTAGTCGTCGGCGCCCAGCTCCAGCCCGACGATGCGGTCGGTCTCCTCGCCCATGGCGCTGAGCATGATCACCGCCGGGCCGTTCGCCGCCGCCAGACGTCGGCAGATCGACAGGCCGTCCTCGCCCGGCATCATCAGGTCCAGCACGATCAGGTCGGGCGCCGAAGCGGCGACGGACCGGTCCATCTCGGCGGCGCCGCCGGCGGTGCGCACCTCGTAGCCGTGCCGCGACAGGAATTCGCCCAGCACGTCGCGGATGCCCGGGTCGTCGTCGACGACCAGGATCCGGGCGCTCTGTTCGGTCTCGGCGGCGGCCGCGCTCATGATCGCCTTGTGACGCCCCCGCGTCTCAGGATGATTTCAGTCCTGAAACAACCGATAGCGCCGCCCGCGCGGAACAGCGAGCCTCAAGGGCCTGGGAGCGGCGCCGGCGGAAAAACCCCTGCAACACGGGCGGGTTTGACTGCACCGTCCCGACGCGGCTGTCCGCGTCGCCTCATCCACGGTTTGGAGACCGAATCCTTATGACGAAAACCGCTCTGCTGATCCTGGCCGGCAGCCTCGCCCTCGCCGGCGCCGCCGTTGCTCAGGAAGAGAAGAAGAAGGAGACCCGCGTCGAGGTGATCCGCATCGACGAGGGCAAGGGCCCCGTGCGCGTGATGTTCCACGGCGAGGGGATCGACAAGAACAAGGACGGCGAGATCACCCGCGACGAGTTCATGGCGCCGCACGGCGACATGTTCGCCGAGCTGGACAAGGACAAGAACGGCCGTCTGTCCAAGGACGAGATGCACGACGGACCGATGCGCCACGTGCGCGGCGGCCCCGGCCACGAAGGCGGGCCGAACCACGACATCATGATCCTGCGCCACGGCGGCCCGGAGATGCGCGAGTTCCGCATGGAGCACGGCGGCCCGCACGAGCGCCCCGACATGGATGCGAACAAGGACGGCAAGGTGTCGTTCGAGGAATTCGCCGCGCCCCTGCGCAAGGGCTTCGAGGCGGCGGACGCAAACAAGTCCGGCTTCCTCGAGGAAGGCGAGCAGTCCAAGGGTCCGTTCGTGATCCACAGGGAGATCAAGACCGAGCGCAAGTGAGGTCCTGACGGCGGGCGCGGGCTTCGTCTCCCCTCTCGGCCGCGCCCGCCTTTTCTCCCCGGCGAAACGCCGTACAGTGACGCCGACCCCGAACACGGGGCGTACATGGGGGAGGGGCAACCTTGGCGTTCTGGAATCGTCGCCGGTCCGTGGAAGAGGCCGGCGCGCACGAGGGCGGCGCGCAGCTGAAGCGCACGCTCGGCTGGCCGCATCTGGTGGCGCTGGGCGTCGGCGCGATCGTCGGCACCGGCATCTACACCCTGACCGGGGTGGGCGTGGACAAGGCCGGCCCCGGCATCATCATAGCCTTCGCCATCGTCGGCGTGATCTGCACCTGCGTGGCGCTGGCCTACGCCGAGCTCGCCACCATGATGCCGGGCTCGGGCGGGGCCTACACCTACAGCTACGCCACCTTGGGCGAACTGGTGGCCTGGATCGTCGGCTGGAGCCTGATCCTCGAATACTCGCTGGTGGTCAGCGCGGTGGCGGTCGGTTGGTCGGCCTATGCGGTCGGGTTCCTGAACGGACTGGGCATAGACCTGCCCGCCGCGGTCGCCTCGGGACCGCACGCGGGCGGCCTGTTCAACCTGCCCGCGGTGTTCATTATCGCCGTGGTCTCGGGCCTGCTGCTGCTGGGCACGCGCGAGAGCGCCACGGTCAACGCCCTGCTGGTGGCGGTGAAGATCGCGGCGCTGGTGCTGTTCGTGGCCGTGGCCCTGCCCCACTTCGACGCCGCCAACTTCCAGCCGCTGATGCCTTTCGGCTTCGAGAAGTCCGACCAGGGCGGCGTGGAGCGCGGGGTGATGGCGGCGGCGGCCATCGTGTTCTTCGCCTTCTACGGCTTCGACGCCATCTCCACCGCGGCGGAGGAGACCAAGAACCCCGGCCGCGACCTGACCATCGGCATACTGGGGTCGATGGTGCTGTGCACGATCCTGTACATGCTGGTCGCCGCCGCGGCGGTGGGCTCCATGCCGTTCGGCCGCTTCGCCGCCAGCGAGGAGCCGCTGGCCGACATCCTGCGACTGCTGAACCAGGACGGCGTCGCCCAGTGGGTGGCGGCGGCGGTGGTGATCGGGGTGCCGACGGTGATCCTGGCCTTCCTCTACGGCCAGACGCGCATCTTCTTCGTCATGGCCCGCGACGGCCTGCTGCCCCAGGGCCTGAGCAAGGTGAACCCCAAGACCGGCGTGCCGGTGGCGATCACCCTGTTCACCGCGATCGTGGTGAGCGCGCTGGCCGGCGTGTTCCGCCTGGACGAGATCGCCGCCCTGGCCAACGCAGGCACCCTGGCGGCCTTCATCGCAGTGGGGGTCTGCCTGATGGTGCTCAGGATCACCCAGGCCAAGCGGGTCCGGGTGTTCAGGACGCCGCTGTGGCCGGTGGTGGGCGTGGTCACGGTCGCCGGCTGCGCCTGGCTGTTCTCCAGCCTGCCCGAGCGGACGCAGGTGTGGTTCCTGATCTGGAACGCGATCGGCCTGGTGCTCTACTTCGCCTACGGCGCGTGGAACAGCCGGCTGGCCAAGCGGTCGTGAAGCGGCCGCGCCTCAGCGGCCCTGCAGCGCCTTGGCCTCTTCGACCGTCAGCTTGCGGACGCTGCGGACCGGACAGCGCCATGTCCCGCCGCCGGTCTGGGGCACGATCAGGTCGGCGTCGAAACCGGTGCAGACGCTGGTCCCGGCTCCCGGCGGCTGAATGCCGATCTGCCACGACCAGTCGATGTTCGGGCAGCCGCCCAGCATCTCCAGCTCGTAGACGTCGCGCACGCCGACATCGACGTAGACCCGCCGCTCGTCGGGCGCGGAGAAGCCGTGCACCTGACTGGTGAAGAAGCACTGGCGCGGCGCCGAGGCGCTCGCCGGAGCGCCCGTGGACGGGGCGGTAGGGGCGCACGAGGCCGTCAGCACGGCTGCGGTCAGCGCGGCGGCGGTCAGCATCTTCATGGCGTCGTCTCCCACGGGCGGCCCGGCGCATTCTAGCGCCCGGCCCGCTCTGCTGAAAAGCCGGGGGGTTGGAAGCGTTCCGGGCTGACCGCCTTCGCCAGGTCCGACGGCAACGGCGAAGGCGCGCCGAGCGCCAGGGCGGCGACGTGCTCGGCCAGCAGCGGGGCGGTGGCGAAGCCGCGGGAGCCGAGGCCGCCCAGCACGTACAGCCCGGTCGCCAGCCCGCCCGCCAGCGGCAGCCGGTCCGGCGTGGTCGCCCGCACCGAGGCCCGGCCCTGGACCTTCGCGGGATCGATACGCGCGGCCCGCGCGGGCAGGGCCGCGGCCAAGGTCTCCAGGTTGCGCCGGTCGTCCTGCGGCCGGGGCTCGTCGCCCGTGTCGCCGCGGTCGTGGGTCGAGCCGAACAGCAGGCCGGTCCCGGTCGGCGCCGCATAGCCGCCCCAGGCGACCGCCGGGGGCGCGTCGACGCCTTCGACCCAGCTCGCCTGGCCGCGAACTGGAGACAGCGGCGCTCCGCCCGCCAGTCCGGGGCTCCATCCGGCGGCCAGGCAGACGACCTCGGCCTCCGCGATCAAGGCTCCCGCAGGGTCGAGCAGCCGCCAGCCGTGATCCGACGCCTCGACGGCAGCGACCTCGCCGCTGACGACCTGGGCGTCGCCAAGGAACCGACACAGGATCTCGCCCGGTCGCACGGTCAGGGCTTGGCTCATAAGCAAGCCGCCGCGCCCGACCGGCTCGCCGAGCGCCGCCGAGGCGGCTTGCGCGTCCAATCGCTGCATCGCCCCGTCCGGCCACAGCGGCTGGGCGGCGACGCGGTCGAAACGGCGTGCGTCGCGCTCGGTCTGCTCCAATTGGGTCACCCCGCGTGCGATCACGCCGGCGGGCGCCTCCAGGGCGTACAGGGCCGCCGCGCGTTCAAGCGCCTGCGCGTGCAGATCGGCGACCGGTCCGCCGCCGGCGTCCAGCCTGGGCGTGACCAGGGCCGCGGGATTGCCGGAGGCGCCCGCCCCGGCTCCGGCGCGGTCGAGCACCAAGGGCTCCGCCCCGAGCGTGCTGAACGCGCGCGCCAGCGACGCCCCGGCTATTCCGGCGCCGACGACCACGACCCGGGGTGCGGTCTGGTGGGGCGGATCGCCCGGAAACACCGCCTCCAGGCGCTCGCGCTTGCGGCCGAACCCCGGGCGTTTGTCGACCGTGAAACCCGCCGCCTGCAGCCCGCGCCGCACCGCGCCGGCGACGGTGAAGGTGGCTGCGCGGGCCCCCGGAGCCGAGCGGGCGGCGACGGCGGCCAGCAGCTCGTCGCGCCACATCTGCGGGTTCAGGGCGGGCGAGAAGCCGTCGAGGAACCAGGCGTCGGCCCGGCCGGACCACCGCGCCAGCGCCTCCCCCGCCTCCATCACCGCCAGGTCCAGCGTCGCGTCGAATTCGGGCAGGTCGACGCGGTGAAAGCCCGGCGTCCGCGCGGGCCAGCGTTCCAGCAACGGGGCCGACACGTCTCGCAGCTCCGGCCAGCGGCCGTGGGCGCGGGCCGCCTCCTCGCGCGTCATGGGGAAGGCTTCGACCGAGAAGACGTGCAGCCGCCCGCCCGGCGGGCGCGCGCGCCGCCACAGCTCCAGCAGGGCCAGGACGTTCAGGCCGGTGCCGAAGCCGAGCTCGCCGACCGTGAACCGCCGTCGTCCCGCCCAAGCCTCGGGCAGGGCGCAGCCTTGGAGGAACACCGCTCGGCTCTCGGCCAAGCCGTCCTCGGCGGAGAAGTAGACGTCGCCGAACCGGCCCGAACGGGGCGATCCGTCCGGGGTCCAGACCAGTTCGGGATCGGGCGGGCGGTCGGTCATGCGCGCAAAGAGAAAGGGCCGCTCCCGTGAAGGAGCGGCCCTCAGAAGCCTCTAACCCTCGGAAGAGGGCGTCGAGATTACTTCTTTTCCGGAGCGGCCGGAGCGGCGGCGGCGTCGCCGGCCGGAGCGGTCGTGGTGGTGGTGGTCGCCGTGGCGGCGTCAGCAGCGGCCGGAGCGGCGGCGGCGTCGGCGGCGGCGCCGGCGGCGGCGGCGTCAGCAGCGGCCGTGTCGGTGGCGGTGGCTTCGGCGGCGGCTTCTTCGCCGGCGGCCTTTTCTTCTTGCTTCTGGCAAGCGGCGACGGACAGAGCGGCGACGGCCACGGAGGCGACGAGCAGTTTGCGGATCATTGGTCCCAGGTCCCTTCAGAAGGTTAGAGCGCCGAGACGAATCTCACGCTCCGGTGATCAAGTAACGCGAGAACGTGCGTTCCCGCAAGCGCTGTTTTCACGGGTTCGTGATCGGGAAGGCTGTGCCCTACGCCGCCTCGGCCGGAATGTTGTTCAGCGCCTCTTCCAGCTCCGCGAAGCTGGGCTGGGCGGTGGAGGGGATGTCGCCGCGGCCGATCTCGACCGAGATCTGGGCGGCGTTGCCGTGCAGGTGGGCGACCAGCACCGACTGGATGATGCGGTAGAAGGCGCCCTCCTCGTCGACCACCTCC
>DASPKD010000119.1:0-18744 GCA_035628275.1 Caulobacteraceae bacterium
CCTGGATCGTGCTCGGCCTCGTGGCCGGCTTCATCGCCAGCAAGCTGGTCAACAAGACCGGCGGCGGCCTGGTGTTCGACCTCGTGCTCGGCGTCATCGGCGCCTTCGTCGGCGGCTTCCTGTTCAGCCGCTTCGGCGAAGCCGGCGTCTCGGGCCTCAATCTCTACAGCCTGCTGGTCGCCACCGTCGGCGCCGTCGTGGTCCTGCTGATCTACCACCTGGTCGCGCGCCGGCGCGTGTGACGTCGGACCAAACCGACCGCCGCGACGGCGCGCGCCTGAGGCGTGCGCCGTCGTCCGCGCTTCAGTGCAGGGCCTTGAACCGCGGCCGATAGCGGCCGTGGTCGAAGCCGGAGAACACCTGCTTGGTGTGCGGATGCTCCACCGGCCGGCCGGTCTCGTCCGGCAGCAGGTTCTGCTCCGAAACGTAGGCCACGTAGGCCCCGTCCTCGCCTTCGGCCAGCAGGTGATAGAACGGCTGGTCCTTAGGGGGGCGGACGTCCTCAGGGATGGACAGCCACCAATCCTCGTTGTTGGCGAACTGGGGGTCCACGTCGAACACGACGCCGCGGAAGGGGTGGCTGCGGTGGCGGACGACCTGGCCGATTCCGAATTTTGCGAGCCGAGCGTTCATAATGCCGGGATCATGCGCCCGGCCGGCTGACGGAAGCATGAACGGCGCGCTGGGGAAATCGTCAGGGCCCCTTTCCCCGCCGGTGCGCCGTTGTTAGCTTGATCGCGAAGCGAGCGGCCGAGCTTGCCGGCGTATTCGCGCCGGGCCCGGACCGCTCAGACGAGAGGTCGAGCCATGTCCGAGGCTCCCGCCGCCCCGCGCGCCGGCTACGGCGAGCGGAGCGCCCGCAGCGAACCGCCCCCGTGCTACGGCGCGCTGGACCTCGGCACCAACAATTGCCGCCTGCTGATCGCCACCCCCACCCAGCACAGCTTCCGCGTCGTCGAGGCCTTCTCGCGCATCGTGCGCCTAGGCGAGGGCCTGACCAAAACCGGGCGGTTGCAGCCCGAGGCCATGGACCGGGCGGTGGCCGCGCTCAGCGTCTGCGCCGAGAAGATCCGCCGCCGCAAGGTCCATCGGCTGCGCGCGGTCGCCACCCAGGCCTGCCGCTCGGCCGAGAACGGGCCGGAGTTCGTGCGCCGGGTCGAGCGCGAGACCGGGCTGAAGCTGACCATCATCGCGCCGGAGGAGGAGGCGCGCCTGTCGGTCGCCGGCTGTGGCAACCTGCTGGACCACCAGGCGGACGCGGCCCTGGTGGTCGACGTCGGCGGCGGCTCGACGGAGCTGTCGTGGGTCGAGCTGCAGGCCGGGCGCGACGGACGGCCCCGGCACGAGATGCGGGCCTGGCTGTCGATTCCGATCGGGGTGGTCAGTCTGGCGGAGCGGTTCCCGGAGCCGGACGGAAGTCCCCGCGAGTGGTTCCGCGCGATGATCGACGCCGTGAAGGGCGAGATCGCGCGCTTCGACGCCGCCGAACCCCTGAGGCCGCTGTTCGACAGCGGTCGCGCCCATCTGGTCGGCACCTCGGGGGCGATCACCAGCCTCGCGGGGCTGCACCTGGGGCTGAAGCGCTACGACCGGTCCAAGGTGGACGGGCTGTGGCTGACCCACGGCGACTGCCGGGCGGCGGCGGACCGGCTGATCGCCATGGGTCCGGAGGGACGGGCGGCGGAGTCCTGCATCGGGCCCGACCGGGCCGACCTGGTGCTGGCCGGGGCGGCGATCCTGGAGGCGGTGCAGGAGCTGTGGCCGTGCGAGCGGGTGCGGGTCGCCGACCGGGGTTTGCGCGAAGGCATGCTGCTGTCGCTGATGCGCGACGGCAAGCGCCGCCGCCGCCGACGCCGCAAGCCTAACGGTTCAGCTCACCTGGACGGGCACGGTCACGTCGCAGATTGAGACGGCGTCGCCCCTGGTCTTCTTCAGCTTGTCCAGCTCGGCCTTGAACGCCGCCCCACGCGGGTCGGCGACCCGGATCTTCGGCCGCTCGTTCTCGGGAAGGTCGGCCAGCAGGCGCACGCGGGTCATGCGGTCGGGGTCGATCACCGGCTCGCCGGTCTTGATGGCGCGCACCACGTCCAGCCCGACCAGCACGCGGCCCCAGGGGGTGTACTGCTGATCCAGCGTGCGCACGGCGTCGCGCATGAAGAAGAACTGGCTGTTGGCGCTGTTCACGTCGCCGCCGCCCCGGGCCATGCCCGCCACGCCCGGGCAGAAGGCGCCCCAAGCCTTCACCTTGCCGTCGGCGGAGAACAGCATGGCGTCGTCCGGCTGGGAGATCAGCGGCAGGGCGCCCGCGAGGCCGGCCTTGTTCTTGGCCTCGGCGGTCAGGGGGGTGAAGGCGTCGGCGGCGCGACGGAACACGAACTCGGCGGCCAGGTCCGGCAACTCCGACCCCCCTAGGCCGGTGCCCAGCGGATCGCCGGTCTGGGACATGAAGCCGTCCACCACCCGGTGGAAGGTCAGGCCGTCGTAGAAGCCGCGGCGGGTCAGGGTCTTGATCCGCTCGACGTGGGCGGGGGCGTACTCCGGCGCCATCTCGACGATGATCCGACCCTTGGTGGTGTCGACGACCAGCACGTTCTCAGGGTCGGGCGTGCGCCAGTCGGCGCTCTGGGCGGCGGCGGCCCCGGCCAGCAGGCAGGCGGACAGGGCGGCGGCGAAAGCGGCTCTCATGCAAGCGACCTCGGACAGGCGACGGCTAAGGCTTAAGGACACAGGACGGCGAAATCTCGGCGCCCTTATGCCCCGCCGCCGCTCACGTTGTACGGCACGGCGATGTCGCAGGCGGAGAAGTCGGCGCCCTTCTCCTTGCGGACCCTCGCGACCATCGCCTCGAAGGCGCGGCTGCGCGGGTTCAGCGTCCGCAGCACCGGGCGTTCCGCCTCAGGCAGGTCGGCGGCGACGCGCACGCGGGTCATGCGGTCGGGCTCGACCACCGGCTCGCCGGTCTTGATCGCGCGCACCACCTCCAGCCCGTCCACCACCCGGCCCCAGACGGTGTAGCGCTTCTCAAGGGACGGATAGGGGTGGCGCATGAAGAAGAACTGGCTGTTGGCGCTGTTCTCCGGCTCGCCGCGCGCCATGCCGGCCACGCCGGGGCAGTACAGACCCCAGGCGGCGACCGTGCCGGAGCTGTTCTTGGCCATCAGCTCGTCCGGCTGGGTCTGCACCGGCAGGGCGCCGATGAAGCCCACCTGCGCGCCGTAGGGCTTGGCCACCGGCACGAAGTCCACGTCGGCCCCGCGCCGGAAGGTGAACTCGGCCTTGACGTCGGGCAGGTCCGACCCGCCCTCGCCGGTGCCGGTCGGGTCGCCAGTTTGGGACATGAACCAGTCGATCACCCGGTGGAACACCACCCCGTCGTAGAAGCCCCGCCGCGCCAAAGCTTTGATCTGAGCGACGTGCAGCGGCGCGGCGACCGGGGTCATCTCCACCAGCATCCGCCCCTTGGTGGTGTCGATCACCAGCAGGTTCTCCGGATCGACCATGCGCCATTCGGCGGCGGAGGGCTCGGGGGCGGCGGGCCGCTCGAGGGTCGCGCAGCCCGCCAGAGCGAGCGCGGTGGCGAGTACGGCGAGCGGACGGACGTGGCGCATGACGGTTTCCTCCCCGGAACAGCTCACAAGTCAGCGGGTTCGGGTCGGAATGTCCAGATCGCAGATCGAGAAGTCCGCGCCCTTGCGCCGCTTCGCGGCCGCGACCTTCGCCTGGAACGCCGGCCCGGCGGCGTCCATCACCTCGATCCGGGGCCGCTCGGCGTCGGGCAGCTCCGAAGCCATCCGCACCCGCACCATGCGGTCGGCGTCGATCACCGGCTCGCCGGTCTTCAGCGAGCGCACCACGTCCAGCCCGCTCACCACCCGCCCCACGACGGTGTAGCGCTTGTCCAGCGACGGATAGGCCTCGCGCATCAGGAAGAACTCGGCGTTGGCGCTGTCAGGGTCGTCGCCGCGGCCCATGCCGACCACGCCCGGGCAGTAGAGGCCCCAGCCGGCCCCCTTGCCGTCGGCGCTACGCGTAAAGTGGCTGTCGGGCTGGGTCTGCACCGGCACGGCGCCCACGAAGCCGACCACCGCCCCCGCCGGCGCGGCGACCGGCACGAACGGCGTCTCGGGCCCGCGGCGGAAGGTGAACTCCGCCTTCAGGTCGGGATGGGACGAGCGCCCGCTGTCGACGTTCCCCGGATCGCCGGTCTGGGCCATGAAGCCGTCGATCACCCGGTGAAACAGCAGCCCGTCGTACAGCCGCTCGCGCGTCAGCAGCCGTATCCGCTCCACCGCGTTCGGCGCCAGCTCGGGCCGCAGTTCGACCACGACCCGCCCCTTGTTGGTGTCGATCACCCATAGAAGCTCTGGATCGAGCCTCCGCCAGTCACCGCTTCCAGCCTGCGCGGCCACGGCGGCCAGAGCGAGGGCGGCGGCGAGAAGAACCGTGCGCATGATGTTCCCCGTGCCGGAGCGGCATAGCCCTGAACGTTTCACCCCTCCTTCAGCGCCGCGTCGATCAGAGCGCGGGCCTCGGGGCTGTTCCAGTCGGATTCGCCGGTGAAGCGGGCGATCTCGCGGCCCTGGCGGTCCAGCACGATGGTGGCGGGCAGGCCCTTCACGCCGAAGGCGGACGGCACGCTGAACTTCGGGTCGTGGTAGAGCGGCAGCGGCTCGTGCACGTCGATGAAGCTCTTGGCGTCGGGCAGGTCGTCAGGGCGATCGACGCTGACCGGCACGACCACCACGTCCTTGCCCTCGTAGCCGCGCTGAAGCGCCGCCAGCGTCGGCATCTCGGTCACGCACGGCGCGCACCAGGTGGCCCACAGGTTCAGCACCACCACCTTGCCCTTGAACGCCTCCAGCCCGGTGATCGCGCCGGTGCGGTCGTTGAAGCGCACCGTCGGCGCGGGCGCGGGATCGCCGGAGGTCTGGAGCTTGGCCAGCCGGCCCTGCGCATAGCGGGCGAACTCGCCCTCCGCGGCCGCCTTGAACGGCGCTTTGTACTGATGGGGGTTCAGGACATATACGATGCCGACGGCCAGCCCCAGCGCCAGGCCGACGGCGGCGGCGATCGCCGTCCACTTGAGCAGCTGGTTACCGCTCACCTTCCGTCCCGCTCCCGAGGCCTCGTCCATGACCGAACGCTCCCAAACTTCGCCGGGCCAAAAACCCATGGGCCAGAGTCTGTGGGGCGGGCGGTTTTCGTCGAAACCCGCCGACCTGATGCAGGCGATCAACGTCTCGATCGACGTGGACCGCCGCCTCTGGCCCCAGGACCTGGCCGGGTCCCGCGCGCACGCCGCCATGCTGGCCGCGCAGGGGATCATATCAGCCGAGGACGCGGACGCCATACGGCGAGGCTTGGATCAGATCGAGACCGAGCTGCGCGACGGGACCTTCCCGTTCCGCGCCGAGTTCGAGGACGTCCACATGAACGTGGAGGCGCGGCTGGCCGAGCTGATCGGCGCGCCCTCGGGCCGGCTGCACACCGCCCGCTCGCGCAACGACCAGGTTGCGACCGACTTCCGCCTGTGGGTGCGGGAGGCCTGCGACCGCTCGGCCGAGCAGCTGAAGGCGCTGCAGCGCGCCCTGCTGGACCAGGCCGAGACGTACGCGGACGCGATCATGCCGGGCTTCACGCACCTGCAGCCCGCCCAGCCGGTGACCTTCGGCCACCACCTGATGGCCTACGTCGAGATGTTCGGCCGCGACGCCGGACGGTTCGCCGACGCACGGACGCGGATGAACGAGAGCCCGCTGGGCTCCGCCGCCCTGGCTGGTTCCCCCTTCCCGATCGATCGCGAAGCCACGGCGCAGGCGCTCGGCTTCGACCGGCCTGGCGCCAATTCCCTGGACGGGGTGTCGGCGCGGGACTTCGCCCTGGAGGCGCTGGCGTCGGCGTCGATCGCGGCCGGGCACCTGTCGCGCCTGGCCGAGGAGATCGTGATCTGGGTCACGCCCCAGTTCGGCTTCGTCGCCCTGTCGGACGCCTTTACAACGGGCTCCTCGATCATGCCGCAGAAGCGTAACCCCGACGCGGCCGAGCTGGTCCGGGCCAAGACCGGGCGGGTGACCGGGGCGTTCGTGGCCCTGTCCACCGTAATGAAGGGCCTGCCGCTGGCCTATTCCAAGGACATGCAGGAGGACAAGGCGCTGGTGTTCGAGGCGTTCGACGTCCTCGAGCTCGCCCTGTCGGCCATGGCGGGCATGGTGCGCGACCTGACGCCTGACCGCGCCCGGATGGCGGCGGCCGCGGGGGCGGGCTTCTCGACCGCCACCGATCTGGCCGACTGGCTGGTGCGCGAACTGAACCTTCCGTTCCGCGAGGCGCACCACGTCACCGGTCGGGCGGTGAAGCGGGCGGAAAGCCTGGGTGTGGACCTGGCGCAACTGCCGCTGGAGGAACTGCGCGCCCTGCATCCCGGCGTGACGGAAGCGGTGTATAAGGTCCTGACCCCCGAGGCTTCCTGCGCCAGTCGCACGAGCTACGGCGGGACCGCGCCCGAGCAGGTGCGCGCCCAGATCGCCCGTTGGAAGGATCGCCTTTGATGAACCCGCGCCTGATCGCCGTCGTCGCCCTTGGCCTGCTCGCGCTCGGCGCCTGCGGCAAGCGCGGAACGCTGGAGCGTCCGCCGCCGATCGGCAGCCGCGGCGAGATACGCGATCCGGCCCAGGAGAACCGCACCACGCGCGAGGCGCCCTTGGGCGGGGCGCCGCAGGACCCGCGCGCGGGACCGGGCTCCGATCCGCGGTGAACCACTTCGAGGTTCGCGACGGCGAACTGTGGTGTGAAAGCGTCAGCCTGAGCGACCTCGCTCGCGAGGTCGGCACGCCGTTCTACGTCTATTCGACCGCCACCCTGCAACGGCACTACGCCGTGTTCCGCGACGCCTTCGCGCCGTACCGCGCGACGCTGGGCGATCCGCTGGTCGCCTATGCGGTCAAGGCAAACAGCAACCTGTCGGTGCTGGCGACCTTGGCGCGGCTGGGCTCCGGGGCCGACACCGTGTCGGAGGGCGAGATCCGGCGCGCGCTGAAGGCGGGCGTTCCCGGGGAGCGGATCGTCTTTTCCGGCGTCGGCAAGCTGGACCGGGAACTGGCCTTCGCGCTCGACTCCGGCGTGCGCCAGATCAACGTCGAGACCGCCTCCGAGCTGCGCCGCCTGGCCTCCATCGCCGCCGACAAGGGGGTGCGCGCGCCGCTGGCGATCCGCGTCAACCCGGACGTCGGGGCCGGCGGCCACGCCAAGATCACCACCGGCGGCAAGGGCGACAAATTCGGCGTCACCGCGCCCGAGGCCCTGGCTCTCTACGCGGAGGCCGCGGCCAGCCCGTCGCTGCGGCCGCTGGGGCTGGCCTGCCACATCGGCAGCCAGATCACCGACCTGTCCGCCCCCGCCGCCGCCTTCGCGGTGATGCGCGACCTGGTCGAGCGCCTGCGCGCCGACGGCCTGACGGTCGAGCGGCTGGATCTCGGCGGCGGCCTGGGCGTGCCCTACTTCAACCAGGGCGATCCGCCGGGCCCGTCCGAGTTCGCCGCCATGGTCGCAGGCGTGATCGACGGCCTGGGCGTGGAGCTCATTTTCGAGCCGGGGCGAATGATCGTCGCCAACGCGGGCGTTCTGATCTCCCGTGTGGTACATATCCACAGCCGGCCCGAGGGGGGGCGGCGTTTCCTCGTGCTCGACGCGGCGATGAACGACCTGATGCGGCCGGCGCTCTACGACGCCTTCCACGACATCCGTCCGGTGCGGCCGCGCGAGGGCGCGCCGACCCGCGCCTACGACGTGGTCGGACCCGTCTGCGAGACCGGCGACACCTTCACCCGTGACCGCGCCCTGCCGGACCTGGAGGAGGGCGAGCTGGTCGCCTTCATGACCGCCGGAGCCTACGGGGCGGTGATGGCCAACGAGTACAACACCCGCCCGCTCGCCCCTGAGGTGCTGGTGCGTGACGACGGCTGGTCGGTCGTACGACGCAGGCCGTCCTACGACGATATGTTCGCGCGCGAGCCGCAGGCCCCCTGGTTGTCCTCATGAGTGCGAGCCTCGACCCGAAAGCCCGCGCCCGCCTGACCCGCGCCCTGTGGCTGGCGCGGGCGGTGATGCTGTGGGAGCAAGGGGCGGGCGTCGGGGCGCCGCTCCTGCTGGCCTTCGGGGCGATCGGCGTCGCCGGCCTGTGGGGCCTGTTCGAACTGACGCCGCGCGTCGTTCACGGGGGCCTGATCACCGTTCTGCTGCTGACCGCGGCCGTTCTCGCCGTCCGTGCGGGGATGCGCATCCGCTGGCCGTCGCGCGAGGAGGTCCGGCTGCGCCTGGAAGCCGACAGCCGGCTGATCCACGCGCCGCTGACGGTGCTGGAAGACGCGCCCGCGGTGGGCGACCCCGCGCTGTGGGCCCTGCACAAGGCCCAGGCCGCCGAGGCGCTGAAGGCCGCCCGTCTGGCCAAGCCCAAGGCGGGCCTCGCCGCCGCCGATCCGTTCGCGGCGCGCTACGCCCTGGCGCTGGCGGCGATCCTCGGCCTGTGGGCGAACTTCGAGCGGGCGGACGAGCGCGTGGTGCTGGCCTACGCCCCCGCCCACGACTTCGCCGTCGCCGGCGGGCGCACGGTGAACACGGCGGCGGTCCGGACCGGACTGGCGATCAAGGCGGCGGGCGCGCAGTTAGCCCGCCTGTGGGCGCCGGAGCCGGTGGTGACCCACAAACCTCCGCTCATCCCCGCGAAGGCGGGGACCCAGACGATCGCGCGCGACCAGCGGAGCTAGCCTGCTCGCCCTCGATCGCGAAAGTTCGCTGGCGGCAGCCAAAAGTTCTGGGTCCCCGCCTTCGCGGGGATGAGCGGAAAAAAAGGAAGGCGAATCCTCAGTCCAGCGCCGCGATCGACGGCAAGCCGCGCATCCGTCCGGCCGCGTCGAGCCCGTACCCGACCAGATAGCGCGCCGGGGCCTCCCAGCCGACGAAGTCCGGCGCCATGGCGCGCGGCTCCGGCCAGGGCTTGCGGGCGAACACCGCGGTCAGCACCTCGGCCGCCCCGGCCTCGCGCACCAGCCGCACCGCCTCGCGCAGGGACAGACCGGAATCGAACACGTCGTCCAGGATCAGCACCCGCGTCCCCTCCACCGACCGCTGCAGCGGGGCATAGACGCGGACCTCGCCGGCGCTCTTGCGCTCGTCGCCGTAGGACGCCAGCCACAGGGCGTCGAAGCGGACCAGCTTGCCGCGCTTAGCCAGCGCCCGGGTCAGGTCGGCGGCGAACCACAGCCCGCCGGTCAGCAGGCAGACCGCGACCGTGTCGCTGTCCACGCGCGGCGCGATCTGGTCCGCCATGGTCTCGATGACGGCGGCGATCTCTTCGGAGCTCAGAAGGACGGTGAAGTCCGGGCGGGGTTCGTCAGCCATGCGGGGCGGCTGATACCGCCGGACCATGGCCGGTGTCGAGCGCGTGCGGATCGGACGCCGGCAGCGGCGCGGCGTCGACGGGTTTCGCGGCGTGCGTCTCCACGCCCAGCGACGGCCGCAGTTTCGGCGCCGCCTGGGCGGCGTGAAGGGTCTGTTCGGGCCTGGCCTTCGGCGACGCCTCGGCCTTCGGCCGCTCGGCCAGCTCCAGCGCGAAGGTGAGGTCCACGTCGGCCGCCAGCGCCTTGGGGTCCGGCACCGAAACCGAGAAGGCCTGGGTCTTTCCCGGTGCGATCGGTCCGGTCGACACCCGCACCAGCTCGGTCGCCAGCCGCGCGCCCTTGGCGTCCAACAGGGCGACCCGGATCGGCGGGGCGGAGGCGGCCTCATGCTCGACGTTGCGAAGCACGCCGGTGACCAGCACGCTCGGCGAGCCGTCGGGCGCCGGCGAGGCGCGAACCTGTTCGAACTCCAGCCCGGTCGGGTTCACCGGCAGGCCGGCGGCGGCGTAGGCGCCCGCGGCCTTCGGATAGAGCTTAACCACGTCCACTCGGAACACGTAGGCGCCCAGCAGCAGGGCGGCGAAGCTGGAGGCCAGCCCGGCCCAGACCACGCCTGCGACCGCGGCCTCGCGGCGGCGCTTCTTGGCCTCGATTTGCGCCCGGAACGCCTTGGGCAGCTCGGGCGCGCGCAGGGGCTCGACCTCGTCGGAGGGTTTGAACGAGATGGGCTCGCGCGCGACCGCGCCCGCCACGTCGGTCACCAGCTCCAGCGGCTCGTCCGGCCGCGCGTGCCACGACGCGTGGCACCCGGCGCAGCGCACGGTTCGGCCGTTCGCGCCGAGGCGGTCGTCCTCGACGAAATAGCGTGTGGCGCACTCGGGACAGGTCAGTATCATGGCCGTCGAATCGGAGGCGAAAGCCCCTCCCTAACGAGGTCTCCGATCTCGGACCCCATGTCCAGCAAAGCCGCCGCTCCCTCGGAGCCGCCCCCTTCGCCGTCCACCGGACCCGTCGTCCGCTTCGAGACCGTCGGCCTGCGCTACGGGCGCGAGCCGGAGGTGCTGAAGGACGTCGGATTCACCTTGGCGCCCGGCTCTTTCCACTTCCTTACCGGGGCGTCGGGAGCGGGCAAATCTTCATTGCTGAAGCTGATTTACCTGGCGCTGAAGCCGAGCCGCGGGCGAGTGGAGCTGTTCGGCCAGGACGTGGAGCGGCTGCCGCGCGCCGACCTGCCGTTCCTTCGTCGTCGCATCGGGGTGGTGTTCCAGGAGTTCCGGCTGCTCGATCACCTCAGCGCCTTCGACAACGCCGCCCTGCCTCTGCGGGTCGCCGGGCAGAAGCCCGCCGCCTACCGTGACGACGTGGCCGAGCTCCTGGCCTGGGTCGGTCTGGGCAAGCGCATGCACGCCATGCCCCCGACCCTGTCGGGCGGCGAGAAGCAGCGGCTGGCCATAGCCCGCGCGGTGGTCGGGCGGCCCGAGCTGCTGCTGGCCGACGAGCCGACCGGCAACGTCGATCACGAGATGGGCCTGCGCATCCTGCGGCTGCTGGTCGAACTCAACCGGCTGGGCACGACCGTGCTGATCGCCAGCCACGACCAGGAGCTGGTGCGCGGCTCGGGCATGCCGGTCCTGCACCTGGAGAAGGGCCGCCTGACCCGACGCGAAGGCGCGCCGGCGTGAGCGCGCCCGTGCCCTCTCCCGCCGGCGGGCGGTGGAAGCCCGCCCCCCTGCTGCCGCGCGACGATGCGCGCGAGACCGCGCTGCTGTTCGTGATCGCCGTGCTCTGTTTCCTGGCCTGCCTTGCCGCGGTGACCGCGCTGGCCTCCGACCGCGCGGCGCAGGGGTGGTCGCGCGAGATCCGGGGGGAGGCGACCGTCCAGGTACGGCCCGCCCTGAACGAGACCGGCTCGGCCGCCGCCGCCCGCGCCGCCGAAGCGCTGGCCGGCGTTCCCGGCGTCGCCGAGGCCGCCGCCCTGGAGCGCGAGAAGGCCGAGGCGCTGCTGCGGCCCTGGCTGGGCGACGCGGTGCTGGACGACCTGCCGGTGCCCCACCTGGTGACCGTCACCCTCGACCCCGTCACGCCCGCCAGCTCGCAGGACCTTCGCGCGGCCCTGCGCCGCGCGGGGATCGACGGGGTGGTCGACGACCACGGCCGCTGGCTGAAGGACGTGGAGCGCTCCGCGGCCCTGGTGCGCGTCGCGGCCCTCGCCCTGTTCGCCCTGATGGCGGCGGCGGCCGGGGCGGTGATCGCCTTCGCCACTCGGGCCGGCATGGCCGCGCGCAGGGACGTGGTCGAGGTGCTGCACCTGACCGGGGCCAAGGACGATTTCATCGCCGCGGTGTTCCAGGGCCGATTCGCCCGGCTGGCGGCGGAGGCCGGGCTGTACGGGGCGCTTGCGGCTGCGGCGGTCGCTGCGATCCTGAAGCTGGCCGGGGGAGGCGGCGGTTTCGGTCCGGCCCTGCCGATGCACTGGGCCGATCTCGCGGCGGTCTCGCCATGTCCGCTCGTCGCGGCTACGGTGGCGGCTGTCGCCGCGCGGATGACCACGCTGCGCCTGCTGAGGGGAACGCCATGAAGAGCCTGGCCGCCCTGCTGGTCGTCGTCCTGATCTGGGGCGTGGGCCTGATGGCCTTCGCCGACCGGGCCGCGCGCGCCAATCCGCCGTTCGACGCCCCGACGGCCGACGGAATCGTCGTGCTGACCGGCGCTTCGGACAAGCGGATCGAGACCGGGATGGAGCTGCTGGAGCAGGAGCGCGGCCGTCGCCTGCTGGTCTCCGGCGTCAACCGCCAGGTCACCCGCGCCGAGCTGCGCGCCGTGACCTCGGTGCCCGCCCGCCTTTACGACTGCTGCGTCGATCTCGGCTACGACGCCGAGGACACGCTCGGCAACGCCCAGGAGATCGCCGCCTGGGCGCGGGCCAAGAACTTCCGCCGCCTGATCGTGGTCACCTCCGACTACCACATGCCCAGGAGCCTGCTGGAGATCGAAGGCGCCATGCCGGAGTCCGAGCTCCAGCCCTATCCGGTGCAGACCCCCTCCCTGGACGCGCGCCGCTGGTGGCGCACCGGGACCGGCGCGCGACGCATGGTGGTCGAGTACACCAAGTACCTGGGCGTGCTGGCCCGTGAGACCGTTCTGGGCCTCGGCCGCAAGCGCGAGCCCGCCGCCCCGGCGCAAGAGGAAGCCCTTAGCGCGTGATCGTCCTTCGCTCCCTCGTCTTCACCCTGTTCCTGTACCTGTCGATCGCGCTGGTGGGGCTGTTGCTGGTCCCGACGCTGTTCATGTCGCGACGGACTTCCATGCGCGCCATCAAGGTCTGGGCGCGGCTGGTGGTCTGGGCCGTGCGGGCGATCTGCGGCGTGCGGGTGGAGGTGCGCGGCCTGCAGCACCGCCCGGCCGGCGCGGCCCTGGTCGCGGCCAAGCACCAGGGCATGCTGGACGTGATCGCGCCCTTCACCTTCCTCGACGATCCCTGCTTCGTGATGAAGAAGGAGCTGATGGCCCTGCCGATCTTCGGCTGGCACGCGTGGAAGTCGGGGATGATTCCGGTCGACCGCGCCAAGGCCGCCGTCGCCTTGAAGAAGATGGTCGCCGACGTCCGCGACCGGCTGAACGAGACGCGCCAGATCCTGATCTTTCCGGAGGGCACCCGCACCGAACCCGGGGCGGCGGGCGACTACAAGCCGGGCGTGGCGGCCCTGTACCGCGAGCTCGACACACCCTGCGCCCTGATCGCCACCAACTCCGGCGTCTGCTGGCCGGCCCACGGCTTCATCCGCCGGCCCGGCACGGTGGTGTTCGAGTTCCTGGAGCCCGTGCCCGCCGGTCTGAAGCGCGCGCAGTTCATGGCCGAGATGCATGCCCGCATCGAAGCGGCGTCGCTGGCGCTGCTGTCCCCTCTCCCGCAGGGAGAGGGAGGGGTCCGCGCCGCAGGCGTGGGAGGGTGAGGGGTTACAAGTCTTTCCGGAAAGCTCGCCGACCCTCGTCCCCGCGCGGACCTTCGCGCAAGCGCTCCGGTGCGCGGGCCCACTTCTCTCGAAGCGAGAAGGTCAGGATTGTGCGAACTCCCTCAGCGCGTCGATCACCAGCCGGTTCTGCTCGGGCGTCCCGACGGTGATCCGCAGGCAGTCGTGCAGGCCGTAGCCGCCGACCGGACGCACGATCAGGCCGCGCGAATGCAGGTGCGCGTCGGCGGCCTCGGCGGGCTTCGCCGGGTCGGGGAAGCGGACCAGCACGAAATTGCCCGCGCTCGGCAGCACCTCGAAGCCGGCGCCGCGCAGCGCCTGGGTCAGCACCGGCAGCTGCTCCCACACCAGCTCGCGCGAGCGCTTCTGGTGCTCCTCGTCCTCCAGCGCCGCGACCGCCGCCTCCTGGGCGGGGACGGAGTTGTTGAACGGCAGGCGGATGCGGTCCACTGCCTCGGCCACCGACTGCGGCGCGTAGGCGAAGCCGACGCGCAGGCCGGCCAGGCCGTGGATCTTGGAGAAGGTGCGGGTGACCACCACGTTGCCGGCCTCGCGCGCCAGCGGCAGGGCGGTCTCCCAGTCGGGCTGGTTCACGTACTCGGCGTAGGCCTCGTCGATCACCAGCAGCACGTTCTGCGGCAGGCCCTCGTGCAGGCGACGGATCTCCTCGCCCGAGTTCCACGAGCCGGTCGGATTGGAGGGGTTGGAGACGAACACCAGCCGGGTGCGCTCGTCGACCAGCGACAGCAGGGCGTCGACGTCGACCCGGTATCCGGGCTCCTGCGCCAGGCGCACGTCGGCCTGGTTCGCCTTTGCGCTGATCCGATAGGCGAGGAAGCCGTACTGGCCGGTCACCACCCCGTCGCCGGGGGTGACGTAGGTCTGGTTCAGCAGGGCGAAGATTTCGTCCGACCCGTTGCCGAAGATCAGCCGCTCGGGCTCCAGGCCGAACTTCGCCGCGACCGCCTCGCGCAGGCGCGAGGCGCGTCCCTCGGGGTAGAAGTGGAGCCGCTCGGCGGCCTGGAAGTAGGCCTCGCGCGCCTTGGGGCTGCAGCCCAGCGGGTTTTCGTTGGACGACAGCTTGATCGGTTCGGCCACGCCCTCGATCTTGGACTTGCCGCCCTTGTAGGGCGCGATGTCGAGGATGCCCGGCTTGGGCTGGGGCGCGGTCGTCGCGGTCATCTAGAGTCCCTGAAGTCGAAGGGCGTCGGGGCCGAGCCGATCACGCCGGCCAGACGCCCGGGCGCGCGGCTGAGCCGTTCGTCCTGGCGCTGCACATAGCCCGCCAGCGCGAACAGCTTCAACCCGCCCCCGGCGAGCAGCGGTTCCGCCGCGAGGCCCTCGCGTCCCAACGCCTCGGCGATGCGCGCGGCGGGCTCGGGCGCGTCGGTGACCCAGAAGGTGTCGTCAGACCCGCTCGGCTCGGTCTCGACCGCGGCCACGGCCAGCGCCAGCGGCGCCGCCGACGGTCCGGTCTCCGGCAGCGCGGCGAACGCCTGCAACGCCGGCTCGGCCAGCATACGCCCCCACCAGAGCGCGCCCGGCTCCAGCGCCAGCACCGACACCGCGCCCGGCGAACGCGCGGCGGCCAGCGCCTCCTCGGCCTTGGCGAAGGCGCGCAGGGGCGCGGCCGCGCCGAACCGCGCCCGGGCGAGGTCCAGGGTCCGCAGAGGATTCCTGCCGCCCCACAGGTTCAGCGCCTGGATCGGCCGTGCCGCCGCCTCCGCCTCGCGCCGCACCCGCAGCACCAGGGCCGGATCCGCGACCTCGCCCAGCAGCCGCCGGAGCGCGCCGGGATCGTCGGGCTCGGCGGCCTGAACGCGCCTTCGGAGCAGGTCGGCCAGTTCGCGGTCGAGGTCCGAAGGCATGCCGGTCAGTACACCTTGGGCGCCGGGGCCAGGTTCAGCGGCCCGACGCGGGTGCGTCCGCCCTCGAAGGCCAGCCGGACCCGCGCCGTGCCGCCGAGCGCGTTCTGGGCCGCTGCGGCCGCGCCCGCCGCCGCCGCGCCGGCGGCGTTCCCGCCCTGGACCCGGCCCATGGCGATCAGCGGCGCCGGCCCGCCGGTCAGCACCAGGTCCGCCGCGCCGCGCAGCCGTCCGTCGGGCCCGACCGTCAGCCGCGCCGCCTGCGCCTCCGACACCGCGTCGCCGGCCTGGAAGCGTCCGCGAAGGCCCGTGATCGCCCCGCCGCGCGCGCTCCAACCCCGCACCGCCGTGGCCCAGCTCGGCCCCGCGAAGGCGTCTGCCGCGGCGACGGTCCCTTCCCACTGGCTGGTGAACGGTCCGCCGCCGGCGACCCAGTCGAGCACGCCGGCTTCGCGCCCACGGCCGTCGATCACCCGGAACAGGAACTCGCCCTGGCCGGCCGCGTCAGCCTTGGGCCGCAAGTGAAAGTCCACGGACTTCGCCGTCGCCAGCGGGAACGGCTCGGCGCCGGGCGCGGCGGCGAAGCGGGCGTCCAGCAGCTCGACGACCAGCCGCGGCGGCGAGCGCTCCAGCCCTGCGACGCTGGCGCGTATCGCCCGCGCGTCGATGCGGACCTCGCCCTTGGCCCCGCGCGTGACCGTCAGACCGTCGGGCGCGGCCAGCACCCACTTGCCGAGCGCGTAGGTGTGGGCCTGCGCTCCGAACCGCGGCGCGGCCAGGGCGTGGCCGGACGGCGCCGCTACGCGCAAGTCGCGGAATCGCACGTAGGTCCGGAACGGCCAGCCGGTCACCTCGCGCCCGCTCCAGCCCACCTGGTACCCGGCCCGGCGCATCTGCACCGCCGCGCTGTCGATCCGGGCCTGCGCCTGCCCCGCGACCACGAACCACCACACGGTCCACAGCACCGCGACGAAGCCCAGCAGGGCGAAGGGAAGGTACAGCCCCAAACGGCTGGATCGGCGCTCGGCCATGGTCCGCCTCCTGTCGCCCGCCGATTAACCGATCCCGGCGGCGTTGTCCTGGCCCCGCGTTGCGCGGCTCCGCCGGGACGAAGATTGGCCGATGTTCTCTGCTTCCGGTGCGCGTGCCGAGCCTACAGGAAGCTGTAGGGGTCGATGTCCACCGTCACGCGGACGCTTCCGGGGACCTTCACGCGGGACAGCCAGGCGCCGACAAAGCTTTGCAGGTCCACGTGCCGGTCGGCGCGGACCAGCAGGCGTTTGCGCCGGCGACCGCGGATCAGCGACAGCGGGGCGTCGGCGGGGCCGTAGACCTCCAGATAGGCGGTGTTCGGGACGGCGGCGGCCAGGGCCTTGGCGGTGTTGTCGAGCGCTTGAGCGTCGGGGCTGGACAGGATCAGGGCCGCCAACCGCCCGATCGGCGGCAGGCCGGCCGCCTCGCGCTCGGCCGTCTCGGCGGCGACGAAGGCGTCGCGGTCCTGGGCGGCGAGCGCTTGCAGCACCGGGTGCTCGGGCGCGTAGGTCTGGATCAGGGCGCGGCCAGGCCGCTCCGCGCGGCCGGCACGACCGGTGGCCTGGGCCAGCAGCTGGAAGGTGCGCTCGGACGCGCGCAGGTCGCCGCCGCGCAGGCCCAGGTCCGCGTCCACCACGCCGACCAGGGTCAGGCGCGGGAAGTTGTGACCCTTGGCGGCGGCCTGGGTGGCCACCAGCATGTCGATCTCGCCCGCCGCCATGCGCTCGACGAGGGCCCGGGCCGAGGCGCCGTCCGGGACGGTGTCGGAGGAAAACACCGCCGTGCGCGCCTCGGGAAACAGCGCCCGCACTTCCTCCTCCACCCGCTCCACGCCCGGCCCGACCGAGACCAGCGAGTCCTCCGCGCCGCAGTGCGGGCACTTCTTCGGCTTGGGCATGGAGAAGCCGGTCAGGTGGCAGACGAGCCGACCGGTGTAGCGGTGCTCGACCAGCCAGGAGTCGGTGTCGGGCGCGGTCATCCGCTCGCCGCAGGCGCGGCACAGCACCAGCGGCGCGTAACCCCGACGGTTCAGGAACAGCAGCGACTGCTCGCCCCGGGCGAAGGTCTCGGCCATGGCCGAGACGAGCGGCGCCGACAGCCAGCGGCCGCGCTCCGGCGGCGCCTCGCGCAGGTCGATCAGGTCGATGTCGGGCAGCCGCGCCGCGCCGTGGCGCG
Organism: Caulobacteraceae bacterium; assembly: GCA_035628275.1. Classification (GTDB taxonomy): domain Bacteria; phylum Pseudomonadota; class Alphaproteobacteria; order Caulobacterales; family Caulobacteraceae; genus DASPKD01. The sequence goes on from DASPKD010000119.1 coordinate 17,440, forward strand.
CCGACAGCTTCAGCCAGCGGTAGCGGCCCTGCTCGGCGTTCCACAGGCTCTCCAGCGAAGGGGTGGCCGAGGCCAGCACCACCGTCGCCCCTTCGATCTTGGCGCGCGCCACCGCCAGGTCGCGGGCCTGGTAGATCAGGCCGTCCTCCTGCTTGTAGGAGCCGTCGTGCTCCTCGTCGACGACCAGCAGGCGCAGGTTCCGGAACGGCAGGAACAGGGCCGAGCGGGCGCCGACCACGATGCGGCAGCGGCCGTTCGCCACCCCCTCCCACACCTTGCGCCGCTTCGGCGGAGACACCCCCGAATGCCACTCCGCCGGGGCGACGCCGAAGCGCCGCTCGAAGCGCGCCAGCACCGCCTGGGTCAGGGCGATCTCGGGCAGCAGCACCAGCACCTGCGCTTGCGGGTCGGCGGCGAGCGCGTGGGCGGCGGCCTCGAGATAGACCTCGGTCTTTCCCGAGCCGGTGACCCCGTCGACCAACGCCGCCTGGAAGCCGCCCTGGTCGAGCAGGGTCTGGAGCACCCCCGCGGCGGCGGCCTGGCTGGGGTTCAGGGCGGCGGGGGCGTGGCCAGGGTTGGGCTCGGGGAAAGCGGCGGGCTCGACAACCTCGACGACCCTCAGCACACCCTCCTCGCAGAGAGCCTTGACCACGCCGGCCGAGACTCCGGCGACGCGGGCCAGCTCGGCGGCGCCCAGCGGTCCTTCGGCGGCGGCCTCCAGCACGCGGTCGCGGGCGGGGGTCGGTCGGGCGGCTTTCGCGCCGGTCAGCGCCAGCTTGCGCTCCGGCCGGGGCGGCGGGGCGCGCAGGCCGCGCAGGGCGACGGCGGCGACCTCGCCCGGCGGCGAGCAGGTCCACCGCGCGGTCCAGCGCACGAAGGCCAGGGTGTTCGGCGGCAGCGGCGGCTCGTCGACCACCGACTCCAGCGCCTTCAACGGCCGGTTCTCGCCCGGACGGTCCTCGACCTCGACCACCACGCCGCGCAGCCGGCGGGGCCCCAGCGGCGCGACCACGTGCGCGCCGGGCGCGACCGCCATGCCCTCCGGCGCCGCGTAGTCGAACGGCTCGGGCAGCGGCAGGGGCAGCAGGACGCGGGCGACTTTCATCCGGAAGCGAGGGAGAGACGCGACGCGCCCGGCCGCGCTAGAACGCCTCCGAACCCCTCCCGAGGACTCCCCATGCAGCTGTTCATCGACACCGCCGAGACCGATCTGATCCGCGAACTGGCCGAAACCGGCCTGGTGGACGGGGTCACCACCAATCCCTCGCTGATCGCCAAGTCCGGACGCCCCATGACCGAGGTCAT
>DASPKD010000120.1:0-4837 GCA_035628275.1 Caulobacteraceae bacterium
CGCTTGCGCACCGCGTCCAGGCCCTTCAGCACCTTGATGGAGTCCGCGCCGTAGTCCTCGGCGCCGTTCGCGGCGGTTTCGTCGGTCATTCGTCTTCCAGTACTGCGAGGCGCCCCGCCTCGACCCGGACCCCCAGGGCCCGGCCCTCGAGGTCCTCGAACAGCGCCTCGTCCGTTCCGGTCAGGAAGGTCTGGAGCTGAAGCGCCACGATCTCGTCGAAGAGCGCCGCGCGCCGATGGCGGTCAAGGTGCGCGGCGACCTCGTCGAGCAATAATATAGGATTCGGCTGGGTTTTCACACGCGCCAATCGCGCCCCCTGCGCCAAAATCAGGTTCAGCAGCAGCGCCTTCTGCTCTCCGGTCGATCCTTCGGCGGCGGGGCGGTTCTTCTGGCGGTGCAGGACCGCCAGATCGGCCCTGTGAGGCCCGCTCAGCGCCCGCCCGGCGGCGGCGTCGCGCTCGCGCGACCTGGCCATGGCGGCGGCGATGGCCGCGGCCTCGTTCTCGTACGGTCCGGACAGCGACAGGTCCGCGCTCGGGAACGGCCGCTCGGCGCGCGCATCGATCTCGGCCTGCAAGGCCTCCAGCGTGCGTGCCCGCGTCTCCACCATCCGCGCCCCCGCCTCGCCGAGCCGCGCCTCCAACGCCGACAGCCACGCCGGGTCCGCCGGCCCGTCGGTCAGCAGTCGCATCCGCTCGCGCAAGGCCTTGTCGTAGGCCGCCACCGCGGTCGCGTGCTCCGGCTCGCCCGCGAACGCCAGCCGGTCCAGAAACCGCAGCCGCTCGGCCCGAGCCTCGGCGAAGATGCGGTCCTGCGCCGGCGTCAGCCACACCAGCCGCAGGTGCTCCAGCAGCCGCCCCGGCTGCACGGTCTCGCCCTCGAGCCTCACCGTGCGCCGCGCCGCGCCGGCCGCCTCGATGCCGGTGCCGATCCGCACCGGCTCTTCATCGCTGCGCGCCTCCACCGACACGCTCCAGGCGCGCCCGGTCCGCTCCTCGGGCGCACGGCGGCCGATCTCCGCCACCGCGGCGTTTCTCAAGCCCCGTCCCGGCGACAGCAGGCTGACCGCTTCGAGCAGGTTGGTCTTGCCCGCCCCGTTCGGTCCGAACAGATAGGCCGCGCGCCCGTCCAGACGCAGTTCCGCGCGCTCGTAGGAGCGGAAGTCGGTCAGGATCAGGGCGTGGAGGGCGGAGGCGGCCAAGGCGCCCCGGTTGTTTCAGGGCGCGGCGCGGGAGGCAAGCGAACGGCGCCCGGCCGCGCGCTGAAATGAAGCGTCGCTAAGTTGCGGCATAAGGGGTACAAAGGATCATCGCTGGCCGACTTCCTCGGGCGTCATCGACTGAGAGATACGGCGCCAGGCTGTACGCTCCCGCCTTCGGGAGACACGCCATGGCCTTCATTTGTTACATCTACCCGCCGATCGGCCGGGTGCCGTACATGGAAGTGCTGGACCACGCCACGCTCGAGCAGGCCGCCGACCACGCGCGCCGCCTGCTGCGCGACCGCCCCGACTGCGACCTGGCCGAGCTCTACGAAGACGACCGGCCGGTGGCGAAGATCGGCCGAGACGAGATCGCCGCCTGAGGCAGCGCCAAATATTTTTGACATCACGTAAAACTTAACGTACATCGCTCCTCGACGCCGCCCGAGGAGGACATCATGACGTTTCGCGAGGCTTCGGCCTGGATCACCCTGCTGGTCAGCGTGGCGCTGTACGGCTGGTACTTCCTCGACGTGGGCGAGGACGTGATCGGCGGCGGCGCGCCCGGGGCGGGCTGGATGGGCCGGCTGGTCGAGACCGTGATCGCCATCGTGGTGCTGGAGATCGTGCTGACCGCGATCGTCGCCGCCCGCGCCGGCAAGGCCGCCCGGGCGCCCCAGGACGAGCGCGAGCGCGCCGCGGGGCTGAAGGCCACCGCCGTCGCCTACTGGGTGCTGCTGACCGGGGTGATCTCGGCCGCCGTCCTTGTCGGGATTCTCGGCGGTCTGGTTTCGACGGGGCGCATGAGCTGGGGCGAGGCGGTGTTCTGGGGCCTGAACGGCCTGCTGCTGGTGCTGGTTCTGTCCGAGGCCGCCAAGTCCGGCGTGCAGATCTTCCAGCTCAGGCGGACCGCCTGAGCTGTGGCCGCCCCGCCGCCGATCCGCAACCACATTCGCCGCCTTCGCTTCGAGCACGGCGAGATGACCCAGGCCGCCCTGGCCGACGCCATCGGCATGACCCGCCAGACCATCGCCGCCGTCGAAGCCGGCAAGTACGCCCCCTCGCTCGAAGCGGCCTTCCGCATCGCCCGTGTGTTCGGCAAGGGCGTGGACGAGGTGTTCTGGTGGGAGGAGCGATGAGGCCTCACACCCCCGCGTACAGGACCGCCCAGGTCAGCCAGGCGACCAGGCCCGCCACCGAGATCCCCAGCGCCAGGCTGATGCGGCCGTAGGCGAACGCCAGGCAGGCGAAGAAGCACAGCACCGCGCCGATCAGGCCGCCGACCGCGTGGCGCTCGACCAGGTTGGCGGGCAGGAACATGCCGTAGCCGTCGCGCACCCGCAGGATCGCGGCCAGCGACCGCACCACGGTCAGGAACTGCAGCCCGATCAGGATGCGGGTCAGGTCGTCGAGGCCGAGCTTCACGGGCGGCTCACCCCTGCGGCCGGGGCTTGGGCGCGCCGGCGAATTCGTCGGCGTAGGCGGGGGCCAGGGCGGCCTGGAACGCCGCCAGCGGCACGGTCACCTCGTAGGAGCCTTCGGCGTAGGCGCCCAGCGCGTAGGGGCCGTACAGGAAGGTCAGGCCGCCCGCCTTGCCGGCGACGGCGGAGGGGGCGAGCACATAGGCGCTTTCGCGCCAGCTCGGGCACGGCTGGGACGCGTCGAAACGGAAAGGCTGGCCCAGCCGCCGGGTCTTCTCCGCCTCGAGCGCGCGGCAGAGCGCGGCGTCCAGCGCCGCCCAGTCGGCATTGGCGCGGAACAGGGCCGACGGCGTGATCGCCCGCTGCAGAGACTTGTCCCACAGCACCGCCGCATAGCCGCTGTTTCCGTGGGCGCCGCCGGTGTACTCGGCGGTCAGGCCCTCCAGGCTCAGCAGCTTGCCGGTCTCCGCCGCCGCCCGCCATTCGACCGAGCGGGAGTAGGTCGGCACCGGAACGCCCTCGCCCACCAGCTCGGCCCGGTCGGCCTGCGCCCCTTCGAGGAAGGCCTTCAGCTCCTTGACGCCGTCGCCGTACAGGCGCGCGTGCAGGTCCGGCTGGCCGGTCACCGCCTCGGGCAGCTTCAGCTCGACCTCGGCGTGCTCGCTCTTCTGGGCGAAGCTCAGCGGCGCGGCGGCGTCGGCGGGAACCGCTATCGCGCCGGCCGAGCCGGTGCCGTCCGGTCCCTTGGGCCCGGGCGCGGCCTCTTCCTTGCGCTTGCAGCCGCTCAGGGCCAGCACCAGGGCCGCCGCAACGACCGCCGCCGTCCGAAACTCGATCATGGTCTCCACGCCCCCGCCAACAAGGCCGCCGCCAGCAACAGTCCCGCCTCGCGGTTCGACTTGAACAGCCGAAGCGCCAGGGCGCCGTCGTCGATCTTCACCCGCCTGGCCTGCCACAGAAGCTGCGCCGCAAACAGGGCGAAAACGGGGAGGAAGGCCGGGCCCAGCCCCGCCGCCCACCAGGCGCCCAGCGCCAGGGCCGCGCTGAGCCCATAGAACAGCATCACCGCGCGCGGCACCCCGGAGCCCAGCCGTCGGGCCGTCGACTTGACGCCGACCAGGGCGTCGTCCTCCACGTCCTGAAGGGCGTAGATCGTGTCGTAGCCCAGCGTCCAGAACACGCCCGCGGCGTACAGCAGCAGGGCGGCCGGGCCGAGCGTGCCGGTGGCCGCGGCGTAGCCCAGCAGGGCGCCCCAGTTGAAGGTCAGGCCGAGCCACGCCTGGGGCCACCAGGTGATCCGCTTCATGAACGGATAGGCCGCCACCAGCCCCAGCGACCCCGCGCCCAGCGCGATCGCGAACGGGTTGAAGCTGAGCAGGATGGCGAAGGCGGCCAGGCTGCACCCGACCAGGAAGGCCCAGGCCTGCCTGACCGAAATGCGGCCCGAGGCCACCGGCCGACCGGCGGTGCGGGCGACCTGCGCGTCCACCTTCCTGTCGACCACGTCGTTGTAGGCGCAGCCGGCCGCGCGCATCAGCGCCGCGCCCAGCGCGAACAGGGCCGCCAGCCACAAGAAGCCTCGCCAGTCGCCGCCGCGCTCGGCGAAGGCCAGCGCCAGCCCCTGCAGGCCCGGCAGCAACAGCAGCCAGATACCGACGGGCCGGTCGAACCGCCCGAGCTTCAGCCACGGCCGCAGACGCTCGGGCGCCAGCCGGTCGACCCAGTTGTCGGGCCTGGCGTCGGGCAGGACGGAAGAGGCGCTCATGCGCGTCAGGTAGCAAACTCCCGCCCCGCCGCCTACGCCGGGAGACCGTCCCGGATAAGCGCTTTCGCGCTTTCCGGGATGACAAGCGGGCATGCGTCCGCATCGACGGGCCGTAGCTCCGAAGGGGTGGGGAGGCGCGGAGCGCGGGCGACCGCCCGGAACCGTAGCCCTCTTGCGAGGGCGCTATGAATTTTCGGCGGGCACGCCCGCGCTCCGCGAAGCCGTTTGGCGCAAGCGGCTCCGGGGCGGGTTCTCCTTGCCGGGGCCGAAGGGGCCACAGCGTGTTTGCCGTCCCTCGGTACGCCTCTGCCCGGTTCGACCCAGTCGGAGCGTCTCAGCCTGCGGCGGGCGGGAGGGTCCAGACCTCCCGGGCCCCGGGGTTTCGCCCCGGGCATGCGCGCGCCGCCTATGGGTGACCTCGAGCGGCGCAGGTATGACGCCGCGCCGCCG
>DASPKD010000121.1:0-4334 GCA_035628275.1 Caulobacteraceae bacterium
GCGCAAGGCCTTCGCCAAGCGCGACACGCCCGAGAACCTGTGGGTCAAGTGCCCCGACACCGGCGAGATGATCTTCCGCCCGGACCTGGAGGCCGCCCAGTGGGTGACCCCGGCCGGCCGGCACATGCGCATCGGTTCGGATCTGCGCTTCCGCTACACCTTCGACGACGGCCGCTGGGAAAAGCTGCCGACCCCGCCGGTCCCTGAGGACCCGCTGCACTTCTCCGACGGCCGTCCCTACCGCGAGCGGCTGAACGCGGCGCGCAAGGCCACCGGCGCCTCGGACGCCATGTCGATCGGCTTCGGCCGCATCCGCGGCCGCCCGGCGGTGGTGCTGGTGCAGGACTTCGCCTTCATGGGCGGATCGCTGGGCATGGCCGCCGGCGAGGGCTTCGTCGCCGCCGCCCGCGCCGCGGTCGAGCGCGGCTGCCCGCTGGTCGTGTTCACCGCCGCCGGCGGCGCGCGCATGCAGGAAGGCACCCTGTCGCTGATGCAGATGGCGCGCACCACCCTCGCCATCCAGGAGCTGAAGGCCGCGGGTCTGCCCTACGTGGTGGTGCTGACCGACCCGACTACCGGCGGCGTCACGGCCAGCTACGCCATGCTGGGCGACGTCCACCTGGCCGAACCCGGCGCCCTGATCGGCTTCGCCGGCCCGCGGGTGATCGAGCAGACCATCCGCGAGACCCTGCCCCCCGGCTTCCAGCGCGCCGAGTACCTGGTCGAGAAGGGCATGGTCGACCGCGTCGTCCACCGCCACGAGCTGCCGGTCGTGCTGGGCGCGATCCTGGGCATGCTCACCGGCGGCAAGCGGGCCGCCGCCTGAGCCTGTCCGCCACGCTCGACCGCCTCCAGCGGCTGCATCCGAAGAAGATCGACCTGTCGCTGGGCCGCATGGAGCGGCTGTGCGCGGCGCTGGGGAACCCGGAGCGGCGGCTGGCGCCGGTGGTGCATGTGGCCGGGACCAACGGCAAGGGCTCCACCGTGGCCTTCCTGCGCGTGATCGCGGAAGCGGCGGGCCTCCGCGTCCACGTCTACACCTCGCCGCACCTGGTGCGCTTCAACGAGCGTATCCGCCTGGCCGGGCGGCTGATCGAGGACGAAGCCCTGGCCGAAGCGCTGGAGCGGGTCGAACGCGCAAACGCCGGCGAGCCGGTCACCTTCTTCGAGATCACCACCGCCGCGGCCTTCGCCGCTTTCGCCGACGTGCCCGCCGACCTGTGCCTGCTGGAGGTGGGGCTCGGCGGCGTGCTGGACGCCACCAACGTGATCCCGCCGCCCGCCCTGTCGGTGATCGCCCCGGTCGACCTCGACCACCGCGAGTTCCTGGGCGACACGGTCGAACAGATCGCCACCGAGAAGGCCGGGATCCTGAAGCCCGCCGTACCCGGGGTGATCGGCCGGCAGTCGGAGGCGGCGCTGGGCGTGATTGAAGCGCGCGCCGCCACGATAGGCTCGCCCCTGACCGTGCTCGGGCGCGACTTCGACGCCTGGGCGGAGGCCGGGCGCATGGCGTTCCAGGGCGCCGACCGCCTGCTCGACCTGCCGCTCCCGTCCCTGCCTGGGCCGCACCAGATCGACAACGCCGCCCTGGCGGTCGCCGCGGCTCTGGCCCTGGGTCGGCCGCAGATCGACGAGGCGTCCGTCGCGCAGGGGCTCGCGGCCGCCGTCTGGCCGGCGCGGATGCAGCGGCTGACGGCCGGTCCTCTGGCCGAGCGCGCGGGCGAGAAGGGCGCCGACCTGTGGCTGGACGGCGGCCACAACCCTCACGCCGCCCGCGCGCTGGCCGACACCCTGCGACGGCTCGAGGCCCGCGACGGACGGCGCGCGGTGCTGATCGCCGGCATGCTGGCCAACAAGGATCACGCGGGCTTCTTCGCCGCCCTTCGCGAGCTGAAGCCCGGGGTGCTGACCGTGCGCTTCGGCGCCGACAGCGCCGCCGATCCGGAAGACCTCGCCGCCGCCGCCGGCGCCGCAGGGCTGGACGCCGGCGCGGCCGCTTCGGTGGATGCGGCGCTTGAGCAGGCGCTCTCCGGCGGGGACCCTGCGCCGCGGGTGGTGATCTGCGGGTCGTTGTATCTCGCGGGAGAAGTGCTCGGCCGCTCGCCCGAGACCTGGCCGACCTGAGGCCGGCTTGCGCGAGGGGACGCGCGGGCCTAACTGACGCGAACTTGCGGCGCCTCTCGCCGCCCGGAGCCTTCCGCATGAGCTATCGCGTCGCCGTCGTGGGCGCCACGGGGAACGTGGGCCGCGAGATGATGGCCGTTCTCGAGGAACTGGAGTTTCCCGTCTCCGAAATCTACGCGGTCGCCTCGCGCCGCTCGATGGGGATGGAGGTCTCGTTCGGCGACCGCACCCTGAAGTGTCAGGACCTGGAGCAGTTCGACTTCTCCAAGGTCGATATCGTGCTGATGAGCGCCGGCGGCGAGGTCTCGAAAAAGTGGGCGGAGAAGATCGGCGCCCAGGGCCCGATCGTGATCGACAATTCCTCGGCCTTCCGCATGGACCCGGACGTGCCGCTGATCGTGCCGGAGGTGAACCCGGACGACATCTGGAACGCCCGCAAGAAGAACATCGTCGCCAACCCGAACTGCTCGACCATCCAGCTGGTGGTGGCGCTGAAGCCCCTGCACGACGCGGCGCGGATCAAGCGGGTGGTGGTCTCGACCTACCAGTCCGTGTCCGGCGCCGGGAAGGAGGGGATGGACGAGCTGTGGGAGCAGACCAAGGGCGTGTTCGTCCTGGGCGGGCCTGAGCCGCAGAAGTTCACCAAGCAGATCGCCTTCAACCTGATCCCCCACATCGGCGACTTCGGCGACGACGGCTACACCGCCGAGGAAGCCAAGATGTGGAACGAGACCCACAAGATCCTCGACCCCTCGATCGCGCTCAGCGTCACCTGCGTGCGCGTGCCGGTGTTCGTCGGCCACTCCGAGGCGGTGCACGTCGAGTTCGAGACGCCGCTAGACGCCGAGGAGGCCCGCGAGATCCTGCGCGAGGCGCCGGGCGTCATGGTGGTCGATAAGCGCGAAGACGGCGGCTACGTGACGCCGGTCGAAAGCGTCGGCGAGTTCGCCGTCTATGTCAGCCGTATCCGCAACGATCCGACCGTTGAGAACGGCCTGGCCATGTGGGTCGTCTCCGACAACCTGCGAAAGGGCGCGGCCCTGAACGCGGTCCAGATCGCCCAGCTGCTGGACGAGCACGGCGTGATCGCCGCCGCCAAGACGGGGCTGACTGTCCAGGCGTGACCTCGCCGGAGATGAAGGAAGCCCGGCTCGCGCTCGGCGCGGGCGTGGCCTGCTACGCCGTCTGGGGGCTGGCGCCGCTCGCCTTCCAGCAGATGGGCGCGGCCGGCGCCGACGCCTGGGAGATCATGGGCCACCGGGCGCTCTGGGGCGTGCTCTGGGCGGGCCTTCTGGTGCTGCTGGCCAAGCAGGCGCGCCAGGTCCGCGGGGTGTTCGCCGACCGTCGCACGCTCGGCCTGCTGATCGCCTCCACCGCCCTGATCTCGATCAACTGGACCCTGTTCGTCTGGGCGGTGAACTCCGGCCGGACGCTGGAGACCAGCCTCGGCTACTATCTGAACCCGCTGCTGAACATGGCCGCCGGCGCCTGGCTGTTCCGCGAGCGGATCGACGGCTTCGGCAAGGGCGCCATAGCGCTGGCCGCCGTCGGGGTGGTGCTGCAGGGGCTGGCGCTGGGCCACCTGCCTTGGGTGTCGCTGGCCCTGGGCTTCAGCTTCGCGGCCTACGGGGTGATCCGCAAGCGCGTGCGCGCCGACGCCCAGACGGGGCTGTTCGTCGAGTGCCTGTTCCTTGCGGTGCCTGGGGCGGTGTGGCTGGCGTTCCTGGAGGGCTCGGGAAAGGGGCACTTCTTCGCCGCGCCCGACGCCGCCTTCTGGCTGCTGGTTTCGGGACCTCTGACGGTGCTGCCGCTGTTCCTGTTCAGCTGGGCGGCTCGGCGCATGCCGCTGTCCACCATGGGCTTCCTCCAGTTTCTGGCGCCGACCCTCAGCTTCTGCATCGGCGTGGCCCAGGGCGAGCCGTTCACCCTGCTGCGCGCGGTGTCGTTCGGCTTCATCTGGGCGGGAGCCGCCGTGTTCGCCGCCGGCGCCGTCCGCCGCGCCCGCGAACGGTCCCGCGAAGCGGCCGCGGTGGCGGTGGCTGAGCCGACCTGAAGCTGAAGGGCGCCTACAGCGACCGGTACAGCGCCTCGATCAGCCTCAGCGGCCGGGGGTCGCCGATCAGGTGGACGGACTGCTTGTTCATCACGTAGGCCGCCGAGACCCGCGTCTCCGGGTCGGCGAAGGCGCAGGAGCCGCCCCAGCCGGA
>DASPKD010000122.1:0-6166 GCA_035628275.1 Caulobacteraceae bacterium
GAACAGCGCCTGGGCGGTGTCGCGCACGCGCCAGACCACGTTGGCGGCGATCTCGATCGGGTTGCCGCGCTTGTCGTTGACCTTCAGCGTGTCGCTGGTGACGTTGCGCATCCGCAGCGAGATCTTCTTGCGCCCGTACCAGGGAAGCACCCAGCGCAGGCCGGTCTTGCGGTCGGTGCCGACGTAGTCGCCGAACAGGGTGATGGCGAAGGCTTCGTTCGGCTGCATTGAATACAGCCCGCACAGCAGGAACGCGCCCACGGTGATCAGGAACGCACCGACGCCGATCAGCATCCCCTCGTCGGTCGGGATCAGCACCCCGCCGCCCGCCAGCAGAGCCAGGCTCAACAGCAGCATCAGTATCCCGTTGCCGGTCCGGGCCGGCTTCTCCACCGAGGCGTTGATCGTCGTGGTCATGGCTCTCGCTCCGATTCGATACTGAAGTGATATCACATTGATCGCGAGCGTTGCAATATGAGCCGGAGGCTGTCGACCGGCACGAACCGGCTTCCGCCCGCCGCGTCGGACCGCTATGCACCGGCGCGACAAACGAAGCGGAGACCTCCCCATGTCGAACGTGGAAAAGCGCCTGGCCGAACTCGGCGTCACCCTGCCAGAGCCGCCCGCGGCGATCGCCACCTATGTGGGCTTCGTGCGGACCGGCGACCTGATCCACGTCTCCGGCCAGGTCTCGACCGACGGGTCCGGCGGGATCAAGGGCACGGTCGGGGTCGACGTGGACCTGGAGACCGCGCAGCGCGCCGCGCGCCTGTGCGCGATCAACATCCTGGCCCAGCTGAAGGTGGCGCTGGACGGCGACCTCGATCGCGTCCAGCGCATCGTCAAGCTAAGCGGCTTCGTCCAGGCGGGGCCGGATTTCTACGACGTGCCCAAGGTGATCAACGGCTGCTCCGACATGATGGTCGAGGTGTTCGGCGACGTCGGCCGCCACGCCCGCGCGGCTGTAGGCGTCTACAAGCTGCCCCTCGGGTTCGCGGTCGAGGTCGACGCGATCGTCGAGGTGCGCTGAGCCGGCCTGGGTCTGCGCCAGAACACAACCGGGGAGTCGATTCGCCCATAATTCCCCGAATAGTTGCCAATTCCGCCCAGACCGTTAAGCTTTGCGGCTGGATTGCGGCGAAGGGGTGGGCGGATGAGGGCGTTCCTGTACGGCCTTGCAGTTGCGTTCGCGTGGATTGCTCCCGGTCATGCCGTCGCTCAGAGCGGCAAGCCGATCATAGCCATCTATCAGATGGAAGACGTCGCCCAGAGCGGTCAGGCCGGGCCGCTGTCGGCGATGATCGAAACCGCGATCGCCAGCACCAGCAAATTTCGCGTCATCGAGCGCGAGCGGCTCGGGCGGCTGGTGGGAGAGCAGGCGCGCGCCAAATCCGGGCTGGTCACCTCGAACACACCCGGCAAGATCGGCGGCTTCGAGGGAGCCGATTTCTTGATCTACGGCACGATCACGACCGTCTCGCTGCACAGCAAAGCGGATTTCGGCAGCAACCTGGCGAGCGCTTTGCTGAGCAGCTCAAACAGCCCTCCCCCTAACTGCAACAACACTTTCGCTACCTTGGGGCTGGACATTAAGATCACCGACGCCCGCAGCGGAGAAATCCGGTACGTCGCGCAGATCAACGAGACCCAGAAGGCGGCGACGCAATGCGGCGGCCGGCAGGGCGATATCGACACCTCCGCCCTGCTGCGCGCGGCGGCCGAGAAGGTCGCGGCCGGCCTCGTGACCGCGATCTACCCCGTGCAGGTCGCCGCGGTTCAGGAGGACGGAACCCTGACCCTGAACTACGGCGAGGGCACCCTGAAACCCGATCAGATCATGACGGTGTTTTCCAAGGGCAAGGTGATCCGCGATCCGGCGACAGGAGAGGTGCTCGCCAACGAGGAAGTGCACCTGGGATACATCAAGGTGGCGAGCGTCACGGGACGCGTGTCGAGAGCTCTGCCCATGAGCGTGTTCGCCCAACCGCCGCCGGTCGGGTCCATCGTTCGCCCGGCGACTCCGGCCGAGGTGCAGGCGCTGCTGAAACCGAAGAAACGCAAATGAGCCGGGCGTTGCATGCCTGGGTCGCCGCGGCGACCCTCGCCGTCACGACGCTGCAAGTTTCGGCGCCGACCCCCGCCACGGCGCAACCAGCGACGCCCATCGCGATCAGCGTGGGCCGCATCGACAGCGAAAAGCGCTGTACTCTTTACCAGGAGAGCGCCGGGGACGCCGCGCTGTTCGCCACGCAGGAGTCCGTGGCGGCTTTCGCCAGTTGGCGAACCTGGTGGGTGCGCGACTGCATCGACAACTTCGCCTCGCTCCGCACCAGCATCGAGGCGGCGCTCGCCTCGACCGGCAAGTTCGTGGTCAAGCCTTCCGGCGGAACCTACGTAGTTTCAGGCCGCATCTCGGATCTCAGCGGCGAGAACGCTCCGCCCGCGCGCGCCGCGCCGGCCGGGCCGCATGACTACTCGTTCGAGCGCAACTTCATGTTCGTGAACATGGACGTCGTCCTGCGTGACTCCGGCGGGCGAACGATCCACGGCGGCTTGCTGACCAAGCAGATGGAGACGAGCTACGACATCAACGCCGGCGGCCGTCGCGCCTACGGAAGCACGTCGGGCCAAGCGCTCTTCACCCAGATGCAGCACCAGGTCGCGCTCGCTGTCGCCCGACAGGTGGCGTTCCGTCTCGTGCCCATGAAGGTGACGAGCTCGAACGGCTCCAGCATTCGGCTCAACTACGGTTCGCCGCTGCTGACCATGGGAACGATGATCGAGGCGACGAGTCCTGACGGCGGCACGGTGGTTCGCTACGCCGTCACCTCCTCGAACGCGTCTACGGCGACGGCGGAGTTGGACGGAGACGGCGACCCCGCGCGCATCGTGCCGGGTAGCACCGCCGTGGTGATCGAGCCGGAAGATCCCGCGGCCAACGGCCGGCGGATGAAGCGGGTGAACCTGCCCTAAGGTCGGTTCGCGCCGGTCACCGCCGCATCTATATGCGGGGGATGGTCGCCCGTTCGCCCGCCCCCGTCTTGAAGGCCGCCGTCTCCGTCCACGGCCGCATCGTCGAGATCGGCCGGGAGGCGTGGGACGCCTGCGCCGGGCCGACCGGCGATCCGTTCCTCTCGTTCGATTTCCTCGACGCGCTGGAGGAAAGCGGCTGCGCGGTGGAGCGCACCGGCTGGGGGCCTCGGCACCTGGCCGTGCGAGACGAGGCGGGCCGGGTCGCGGGCGTCATGCCCCTCTACCTGAAGGGGCACAGCCAGGGCGAGTACGTGTTCGACCACGCCTGGGCCCAGGCCTACATGGACGCGGGCGGGCGGTACTACCCGAAGCTCCTGTCGGCGGTCCCCTTCACGCCGGTGACCGGCCCTCGCGTGATCGCCCGGCCGGACGCCGACGAAGCGGCCGTTCAGGATATGCTGCTGGGCGGCGCCCTGACGCTGGCGGACGAGCTCGGCGTGTCCTCCCTGCACGTCAACTTTCCGACCCAAGGGGAATGGGAACGGCTGGGCGCGCACGGCCTGCTGAAGCGCCAGGACGTGCAGTACTGGTGGGAGAACCCGGGCTACGACTCCTTCGACGACTTCCTGGCGGCGCTGTCCTCCTCCCGCCGCAAGACGGTGCGGCGCGAGCGGCGCGAGGCGCAGGCCGGGCGCGACATCATCGCCCTGACCGGCTCCGACCTGTGCGAGGAGCACTGGGACGCCTTCTTCGCCTTCTATACGGACACCGGCTCGCGCAAGTGGGGGCGGCCGTACCTGAACCGGCGGTTCTTCTCGTTTCTGGGCGAGCGCATGGCCGACAAGGTGGTGCTGGTTATGGCCCGGAGGGACGGGCGGTGGATCGCGGGGGCCCTGAACCTGGTCGGGCGCGATGCTCTGTACGGCCGCTGGTGGGGCGCGCTGGAGCACGTGCCCTTCCTGCACTTCGAGCTCTGCTATCATCAGGCGATCGAGTGGGCGATCGCGCGCCGGATCGGCCGGGTGGAAGCGGGCGCCCAGGGCGAGCACAAGATCGCCCGCGGCTATCTGCCGAGGCCGGTCTACTCCGCGCACTGGATCGCCGACCCGGCGCTCAGGGCGCCGGTGGCGCGCTACCTGGCCCAGGAGCGCTCGGCGGTGGAGCGGGAAATGCAGGCGCTGGAGGCCGAGTACTCGCCGTTCAAGGCGTGAGCGCTCACCAGGCGCCGATCGCGCGCAACTCGCGCGCCAGGTCGGTCGGCATCTCCGCGCCGGCCCCGGACAGCAGATCCGGCGGCGCGTCCTTGGCCTCGAAGTAGCGCCAGCCCTGGAAGGCGCGGCGCGGCTGCGGGGCGGTGGCGATCACCGCGTCGCCCAGCGCGATCTCGCACCGGGTCGTCGCGCCGTCCTCGATGCAGTCGATCCGCAGCACCGCCTGTCGGCACAGGATGACGCCCTTGATCACCCAGTAGAGCGAGCCGCCCTCCAGAATCTCGCCCGCGCGTTTGGGCGTCTGGCGGGTGTGGACGATCGGGTCGCGGCTCTTGCCCCGCTCCTCCCGCCCCCAGGCGGTCAGCTGCTCGATCCGGTCCACGCCGACGCAGAGTTTCACCAGGTGCAGGGGCATGGAGGCTGTGTAGCGAGGAGAGACCGGATTGAGGAAGAGAGACGGTGACGCAGCAGGCCGGCGTCAGCCCTGCGCCGCCTCCACCCGCACCAGCAGCGTGCCTTCGCTGACCTGCTGACCCGCCGAGACGGGCAGTTCGGCCACCACCCCGTCGAAGGGGGCGGTCATGGCGTGTTCCATCTTCATGGCTTCGAGCACCACCAGCGGGCGGCCTTTCTCGACCGTGTCGCCGGCCTTGGTCTGGACGGCGACGATCTTGCCGGGCATGGGCGCGGTCAGGGCGCCGGTGGACTGGGTCTCGGAATGCCCGCCGCCGGCCACTTCGGTCTCGCGAATTTCGACGGCGGCGCCCTCGTCGAACAGGGCCACGCCCTCGCCGGTGCGCACGAAGGTCAGCGCCTTGCGCTCGCCCACCACCACGTGCTCGTGCAGGATCGCCGCCTCCTCGAAGCGGCCGTCGTGCTCGACCAGCCACCGCCATTCGCCGGGCGACAGCGGGCGGGCGGCGCCGGAGACGGTGCGGCCGTCCACCTCCACCCGGTGGGCGGTGCGCGGCTCGGCGTTCAGGCGGAAGCCGTAGAGGCCGTCCGGCGTGGCCTGCCAGGGGCTGAACCGATCGCCGTCGGTCGGCAGGCCCAGCGCGGCGGCCGCGTCCTCCGCCGCCAGCGCCAAGGCCGCGACGAACACGTCGGCCGACGGCGGGGCTGAGATCAGCGCCTCCTGCCGCTGGGGAATGAAGCCGGTGTCGATCTCGCCGGAGACGAAGTCGGGGTGGTCCAGGCAGCGGGCCAGGAAGGCGGCGTTGGTGCGCACCGGCCAGACCTCGACCTCGCGGCAGGCCTCGGCCAGGCGGATGGCGGCGTCCTCGCGGGTGTCGGCGTGGACGATGATCTTGGCGATCATCGGATCGTAGAACTGGCTGACCTCTCCGCCTTCCTCGACGCCGGTGTCGATCCGGACGCCCTCGTCCTCCGGCAGCAGGAAGTGATCCAGCGGTCCGATGGACGGCAGGAAGCCCTTCGCAGGATCCTCGGCGTAGAGGCGGGCCTCCATGGCCCAGCCGCTGATGCCGATCTCTTCCTGCCTCAGCGGCAGGGGCTCGCCGGCGGCGACGCGCAGCTGCCATTCGACCAGGTCCAGGCCGGTGATCATCTCGGTCACCGGATGCTCGACCTGGAGCCGGGTGTTCATCTCCATGAACCACACGCGGTCCGCGCGCAGCCCCTCGGACACGTCGGCGATGAACTCCACCGTGCCCGCGCCGACGTAGTCGACCGCGCGGGCGGCGCGCACGGCGGCGGCGCAGACGGCCTCGCGCGTCGCGGGGTCCATGCCGGGCGCGGGCGCCTCCTCGATCACCTTCTGGTGGCGGCGCTGCAGCGAGCAGTCGCGCTCGAACAGGTGCACGGCGTTCCCGTGCGCGTCCCCGAACACCTGCACCTCGATGTGGCGCGGGCGGGTCACGTATTTCTCGATCAGCACGCGGTCGTCGCCGAACGCCGCGGCGGCCTCGCGCTTGGCAGAGGCCAGGGCGGCGGAGAATTCGCCGGCCGCCTCGACCTTCTTC
>DASPKD010000123.1:0-5218 GCA_035628275.1 Caulobacteraceae bacterium
CATCCCGGGGACCTTAATCACCTCGACAGGGAGCTGTCCCTGGCCGGACCCGAGGGTCCGGACACACGGCGCCCACCTGGCTATCCAGGTCCGAGGGGATTGAAACGCCACCACGGTTCTTCGCGGCGCCGCCACCTCCTCCCCCCTCCACATTGATCAACAGTGCGGGCAGGCGTCCTGCGCCGAGCGCTCGATCTGCAGGGTCGCGTGATCGATGCGGTAGCGGCGGCGCAGCTGTTCCAGCGCGTCGGCCAGGAAGGCGTCGTCGCCGGGCTGTTCGCGGACCAGGTGGGCGGTCAGCGCCGTCTCGGTGGTGGACAGGCTCCAGACGTGCACGTCATGGGCGGCGCTCACGCCTGGAAGCGAGCGGAGGAAGGCGTTCAGCTCGGCCATGTCGATTCGCGGCGGCGCGGCGTCCATCGCCAGATCCGCCGACTCCTTCAGCAGGCCCCAGGCGCCCAGAAGCACCACCGCGACGATCGCCAGGCTGGCCAGCGGGTCGATCCAGCTGAAGCCGGTGAACCAGATCAGCACGCCCGCCGCCACCACGCCCAGAGACACGCCCGCGTCGGCGGCCATGTGCAGGAAGGCGCCGCGCGCGTTCAGGTCGTCGTGCCGGCCGCGGAAGAACAGCAGGGCCGTGCCCAGGTTGATCACGAAGCCCGCGGCCGCCACGCCCATCACCACGCCTGAGGCCACCGGCTGCGGGTCGAGGAAGCGGTGGACGGCCTCGAGCGCGATGGCTCCGCAGGCGAACACCAGCACCACGGCGTTGACGAGCGCGGCCAGGATGGTGGCCTTGCCCCAGCCGTAGGTGCGCCGCTCCGATCCCGCCCGGCGCGCCAGCCAGGCCGCGCCGCCGGCCAGCGCCAGGCCCAGCACGTCGGACAGGTTGTGGCCGGCGTCGGCCATCAGGGCGGTGGAACGCGACCACAGGCCGAAGCCGAACTCCACCGCCACGAACGCGAGGTTCAGTCCGATGCCGACCGCGTAGCGCCAGTCGCCGTCGGCGGGCGGGGCGTGGTGATGATGGTGGCCGGGCGCGTGGCCATGGCCGTGCCCGTGGTGATGCGCGTGGGCGTGGCCGCTCACGGGTGCAGCACCAGCACGAGGACGCCGAGCAGGCAGAGGGTGGATCCGAGCACGAGGCTTTCATAGCGCTCCAGCCGGTGGAGCCGAAGCCTTTCCGCACCCGCCAGGGCGGCGATGGTGAAGATCGCCATGCCCGCCGCGGTCGCCGCCGCCAGCACCAGGCTGAGCGCCACGAAGGCGACCCAGCCGTAGGGCGCGCCCGACAGGTAGATCGGCAGGTAGCCCTCGCTCGGCGACAGCCCCAGCAAGGCGACCAGACTGATCAGGGCGGCGCGGTCGGAGGCGAACCGCCGGGCCGGGCGGGAGGCTTCGTCCAGCCGCTTTCGCGCCGGGCGCAGCAGGTAGTAGAGGCCCAGGCCCACCAGCAGGGCCGCGGCCAGCAGCGGCAGCACCCCCTCGATCCAGCGGTCGAGTGCCACCCCCGCGCCCAGCAGCAGCAGGCCCAAGAGGGCTGTGAACAGCACGTGGGCGCCGCCGGCCAGCGCCGTGGCGCCCAGGATGCGCGGCGCGCTCCAGCCCTGCCCTCGCCCGACCAGCACGAACGGCAGCCAGTGGGTCGGCAGGGCGGCGTGGAGGAAGGCCACGGCGAACCCGGTGGTCAGGATCGACACCAGCAGGGTGTCGGAAGGGAGCGCCGCGCCGTCGAGCATGCAGCCGTTCTAGCGCGTTACTTTATAACAGTCGAGCGGGATCAGAGGTTGAGCAGCGCCGGGTCGCCGCCCTGGGCGGCGATGTTGACGCTGACCGCCCGCTCCACCGCGTAGCGCAGCAGGGCGTGCGGGCCGCCCGCCTTGGGCCCGGTGCCGGACAGGCCTTCGCCGCCGAACGGCTGGACCCCCACCACCGCGCCGATGATCGAGCGGTTGACGTACAGATTGCCGGCCGGAACCAGGCGGCGGACCTCCTCGGCGAAGGCTTCGATGCGGCTGTGCACGCCCAGCGTCAGGCCGTAGCCCCGCGACGCCAGCTTGGTCGCCACCTCGGTCAGGTCGGCGGGATCGTAGCGGTAGACGTGCAGGATCGGGCCGAACACCTCGCGCTCCAGGAAGTCCGGCGAGGGGACCTCCGCCAGCACCGGTCCGAAGAACTCGCCCTTGTCCTTCAGCGCGCCGACGTCGATGCGCTTGAGGATCTTGGCCTCTTTCGACAGCCGCTCGGCGTGCGCCTCAAGCGCCGCGCGCGCCTCGGAGTCGATCACCGGGCCGACGTCGGTGGACGGGTCGGCCGGGTCGCCGATCACCAGGGCGTCCATCGCCCCCGCCAGCCCCTCGATCAGACCCTCGGCGGAGTCCCTGGGCACGTACAGGCACCGCAGCGCCGAGCAGCGCTGGCCGGCCGAACCGACGGCGGACATGATCACGTCGTCGATCACCTGTTCGCGCAGCGCCGTGGTGTCGACGAACATGCCGTTCAGCCCGCCGGTCTCGGCGATGAACGGCACGATCGGCCCCTGGCGCTCGGCCAGCACGCGGTTGATCCGCCAGGCGGTGTCGGTGCCGCCGGTGAAGGCGACGCCGTCAATCTCCGGGTGGCCGGTCAGGGTCGCGCCCACGGTCTCGCCCCGTCCGGGCAGCAGGGCCAGCAGCCGCGGGTCCAGCCCGGCGCCGTGGAACAGGCGCACCGCCTCGGCGGCGATCAGCGGGGTCTGCTCGGCGGGCTTGGCCAGCACCGCGTTGCCGGCGGCCAGCGCGGCGGCGATCTGGCCTGTGAAGATGGCGAGCGGGAAGTTCCACGGGCTGATGCAGACGAACACGCCGCGTCCGCGCAGCTCCAGCTGGTTGGTCTCGCCGACCGGCCCGGTCAGGGTCTCGGGGCCGGCGAACTGCTTTTCCGCCAGGTGCGCGTAGTACCGGCAGAAGTCGACCGCCTCGCGTACCTCGGCCACGCCGTCGTTCAGGGTCTTGCCGGCCTCGCGCGCCAGCAGCGCCACCAGCACGTCGGTGTGGGTCTCCAGCGCGTCGCCCATGGCGCGCAGCACCTGCGCGCGCTTGGGCCCGCCCGCCAGATCCCAGCCGATCTGGGCCCCCTGGGCCAGGCGCACGGCCTCGTCGATGTCGGCGGTCGTCGCCTCGAACACCTCGCCCAGCACGCGCGAGCGGTCGGCGGGGCTGGTCACAGGCTCGGCCTTCGCGCCTTCGCGCAGGCGCCCCGCCACGATCGGGCCGGACTGGATGCGGCCGTCGTCCACCGCCTGGACGGCGCGGGAGATGCGGGCGCGTTCGTCGGCCTGGGCGTAGTCGCGGCCGAGCGGGTTCTTGCGGGAGGTGCCGTACATGTTTTCCGGTCGGGGGATCTTGGGGTGACGGTCGGGAGCGGCCTCGACCGCGGCGATCGGGTCGCGCACCACGTCGGCGGCCGGGACCCGGTCGTCGAGCAGGGCGTGGACGAAGGAGGTGTTGGCGCCGTTCTCCAGCAGCCGCCGCACGAGGTAGGGCAGCAGGTCCTCGTGCCCGCCGACCGGCGCGTAGGCCCGCAGGATCAGGTCCTGGTGACGCTTGCCGGCGGCCTCGTACAGGGCCTCACCCATGCCGTGCAGGCGCTGGAACTCGACCTGAACGCCCTTGGCCTCGGCCATGCGGCGCACGGCGGCCAGGGTGTGGGCGTTGTGGGTGGCGAACTGGCCGTAGAGGTCCGGCGCGGCGTCGATCAGCGCCTGGGCGCAGACCAGGTAGGACAGGTCGGTCGCCGGCTTGGTGGTGAAGACCGGATAGTCCGGCCGTCCGGCGATCTGGGCGCGCTTGATCTCGCTGTCCCAGTAGGCGCCCTTGACCAGGCGCACCATCAGCCGCCGGCCGGTGCGGCGCGCGAGGTCGGCGACCCGCTCGATCACCTCGACTCCGCGCTTCTGGTAGGCCTGCACCGCCAGGCCCAGCCCCTTCCATTCCGCCAGCTCCGGCTCGCGGCACAGGCGCTCCAGCAGCTTCAGCGACAGGACCAGCCGGTCGGCCTCCTCCGCGTCGATGGTGAAGTTCAGGTCGTGGCCGGCGGCGATCGCCGCCAGGCGCTTCACCCGCGGATAGAGCTCGCTCCAGACCCGGCCCTCCTGCACCGCCTCGTAGCGGGGCGACAGGGCCGAGAGCTTCACCGAGACGCCGTGGCCGTACTCGGGGTGGGCGTTACCCTTCCAGCGGCCGACCTTGTCGATGGCGTCGGCGTAGGACTTCTCGTAGCGCTCGGCGTCGGCGGCGGTGCGGGCGCCCTCGCCCAGCATGTCGAACGAGCAGAGGTAGCCCTCCTTGTCGGCCCGCTTCAGCGCCGCCTCGATGGTGCGGCCCAGCACGAACTGCTCGCCCATGATGCGGATGGCCGCGGCCACAGCCTGGCGGATCACCGGCTCGCCTATGCGGCCGGCGAGCCGGGCGATGAAGCCGCCCAGGTCCTTCTTGGCGTGCTCGTCCACGTCGACAATCCGCCCGGTCAGCATCAGCCCCCAGGTCGAGGCGTTGACGAACAGGCTGTCGGACTTGCCGAGGTGGCTGGCCCAGTCGGCCGAGCCGATCTTCTCAGCGATCAGCCGGTCGCGGGTCTCCTCGTCAGGCGTGCGCAGCAGGGCCTCGGCCAGGCACATCAGCGCCAGGCCCTCGCGGGTGCCGAGCGAGAACTCCTGCAGGAAGGATTCCACCACGCCCTGGCGCTCGGCCCGGGCGCGGGCGGCGCGGACCAAGGCCTCGGCCTCGGACTGGACCCCGTCACGGTCGTCCGCGGCGGACAGCGGGTTGCGGGCCAGCAGCGCCCGCACCGCCTCGCCCTCGTCCTGGAACTTGTGCTGGTCGAGGCTGTCCCAGACGCTGAACGCCGGGGCCTGGTCGAGCGGCATGGAGAACTCCGGAAAATCCGCGGCTGTTTAGGCCTTTCCGCGCCGCTTGGGGAGGGGGAGGCGCGGGTCCGCGTCCTCGGGCCTGAGCTCCGAAGTTCTTGAGGAGGGCGCGGGGCGTCGGGCCGGGGCCCGGATACCGTGAAGCGCAATGTGTTTCGGCGCCGGTCAGACGCCCCGCGCAGCCGTTTTCCTGCGAGCTTTCCGGCTGGTAGCCTTGCATTCAGGCTTGTCCGGATTCCTGCTTCGCCTTGCGGCTTCGCAGGACGGACGTGAGTTTACCGGAGCCGAGCCGGCAGCGCCCCGTCCTGA
>DASPKD010000124.1:0-3266 GCA_035628275.1 Caulobacteraceae bacterium
AAAAACCTCGCCCTCGCGGCGGAACATGCGCCGCTCGCACCACGCGCTCGGCCCCAACGCCTACACCGAGGACAAGGACACGGGCGAGCTGAAGCGCCCGCACCACATCGACCTGAAGACCGGCATGTACAAGGGCCGCCAAGTCCTGACGCCGAAGGAAGACTGACCTCTCCTTCAGGTCTGAGCTGACAAGGGCGCGCGGGCGGACCGCGCGCCCTTTTCGCGTTCGGCGGCTCTCCCTCCTTCAGGCGGTTGCGGCGGCGTGCGGCCGCGGGCTAAAGCCTTGCGCGCATTCGCCGCAGGAGAGCTCCGCCCATGACCGAGATCGTCGACATCACCGCCCGCGAGATTCTGGACAGCCGCGGCAATCCGACGGTCGAGGTCGACGTGGTGCTGGAGGACGGCTCGTTCGGCCGTGCGGCGGTGCCGTCGGGCGCCTCCACCGGCGCCCACGAG
The DNA here is from genome assembly GCA_035628275.1 of Caulobacteraceae bacterium. Taxonomy (GTDB): domain Bacteria; phylum Pseudomonadota; class Alphaproteobacteria; order Caulobacterales; family Caulobacteraceae; genus DASPKD01. Next base: position 457 of record DASPKD010000124.1, read on the forward strand.
GCGGTGGAGAAGCGCGACGGGGATCAGGAGCGCTACCTCGGCAAGGGCGTCCGCCAGGCGGTGGACGCGGTCAACGGCGAGATTTTCGACGCCCTGTCGGGCATGGACGCCGAGGACCAGCGCCGCATCGACAGCCTGCTGATCCAGCTGGACGGGACCGACAACAAGAGCCGCCTGGGCGCCAACGCGATCCTGGGCGTGTCGCTGGCGACCGCTAAGGCGGCGGCGATCTCGGCCAACCTGCCGCTCTACAAGTACGTGGGCGGCGTGAGCGCGCGGGTGCTGCCCGTGCCGCTGATGAACATCATCAACGGCGGCGCCCACGCCGACAATCCGATCGACGTGCAGGAGTTCATGATCGTGCCGGCGGGCGCGGAGAGCTTCTCCGAGGCCCTGCGCATGGGGGCGGAAATCTTCCACGCGCTGCGCAAGGCGCTGAAGGCGGCCGGGCACAACACCAACGTCGGCGACGAGGGCGGCTTCGCCCCGAACCTGGCCTCGGCCGACGAGGCCCTGGCCTTCATCATGAAGGCGGGCGAGGCGGCGGGCTATCGCGCGGGCGAGGACTTCTGGCTGGCCATGGACGTGGCGGCCACCGAGTTCTTCAAGGACGGCCGCTACGTGATGGAGGGCGAGGGCAAGACCCTGGACCAGGGCGGCATGGTCGACTGGCTGGCGGGCCTGTGCGACCGCTTCCCGATCGTCTCGGTCGAGGACGGCTGCGCCGAGGACGACTTCGAGGGCTGGGCGCAGCTGACGGAGCGGCTGGGCGAGCGGGTCCAGCTGGTCGGCGACGACCTGTTCGTCACCAACCCCGAGCGCCTGGCCGCGGGCATCGGCGAGGGGCTGGCCAACTCCATCCTGGTCAAGGTCAACCAGATCGGCACCCTGTCCGAGACCCTGGACGCGGTCGATATGGCCCACCGCTCGGCCTACACTGCGGTGATGAGCCACCGCTCGGGCGAAACCGAGGACGCCACCATCGCCGACCTGGCGGTGGCGACGAACTGCGGACAGATCAAGACCGGCTCGCTGGCCCGCTCCGACCGGCTGGCCAAGTACAACCAGCTGCTGCGCATCGAGGAGATGCTGGGCGAACAGGCCGTCTACGCCGGCGACACGGTGCTGCGGGTCTAGGAGCGACGGCGGCGGACTTACGCCGCCGCCTTGCCCTTGAACCGGCCGTAGAAGGTCTCGCCGTTCGCGGCCATGTCGCGCAGCAACTGCGGCACGCGGAAGCGGTCGCCGTGCTGCTCGGCCAGCCGGTCGCAGGTCTCGACGAACTTCGCCACCCCGACACTCTCGATCAGGCTGATCGGGCCGCCGCTCCAAGGGGCGAAGCCCCAGCCCAGGATGGCGCCGACGTCGGCCTCGCGCGGGTCGTCGACCACGCCCTCTTCCCAGCAGCGCGCGGCCTCGACCGCCTGACGGTAGAGCAGGCGCGTCTTCAGCTCCTCGACCAGCTCGGGCGTGGACTCCGACACCTTGACCGGGGCGAGGTCGGACAAGCCTGACCACAGGCGCTTGGACGAGCCCTTTTCGGCCGGGTAGTCGTAGAAGCCCTTGCCGTTCTTGCGCCCGAACCGGCCGCCCTCGACCATGGTCGCGACGATGTCCTCGCCGGAGTTGGGGACGTAGGCGGTGCCCAGGTCGATCGCCGTCTGCTTGGCGATCTTGTAGGACAGGTCCAGCGCCACGTCGTCGTGCATCTCGAGCGGGCCGCGCGGCATGCCGGTCATGCGTCCGACGTTGTCGATCAGCGCCGGCGCGTAGCCCTCCTTCAGCATCGCCATGCCTTCGGTCAGGAAGGTGGAGAAGCAGCGCGAGGTGTAGAAGCCTCTGGAATCGTTGACGACGATCGGCGTCTTGCGGATCTTCATCACGTAGTCGATCGACTTGGCCAGGGCCTCCTGGCTGGTCTTCTCGCCCATGATGATCTCGACCAGCATCATCTTGTCGACCGGCGAGAAGAAGTGGATGCCGATGAAGTCGGCGGGCCGCACGCTGGCCTCGGCCAAGCCGGTGATCGGCAGGGTCGAGGTGTTGGAGCCGAACACCGCGCCGGGCGCCAGCTGCTCCTCGGCCTTCTTGGTCACCTGCGCCTTGATCGAGCGGCTCTCGAACACCGCCTCGATCACCAAGTCCGAGCCCTTCACGTGGGCGTAGTCGGTGGTGGCGGTGATCAGGGCCAGCGTCGCCTCGGCCTTCTCCTTGCTCATCTGGCCGCGCGAGACGCGCTTGGCGATGATGTCGGCGGCGTACTGCTTGCCCTTGTCGGCGGCCTCCTGGCTGATGTCGATCAGCACCGTCTCGATTCCGGCCATGGCCTGCACGTAGGCGATGCCCGCGCCCATCATGCCCGCGCCCAGAACGGTCACCTTCTTCGGATCGGACTTCGGCACGCCCGCCGGGCGGACCGCGCCCTTGTCGAGCTCCTGCTTCGACAGGAACAGCGAGCGGATCATCGCCTTGGCCTGGGGCGTCATCAGGGTCTTGACGAAGTAGCGCGTCTCGATGCGCAGGGCCGCGTCCATCGGCACCTGCACGCCCTCGTAGACGGCCTTGAGCATGTTGTTCAGCGCCGGATAGTTGCCGTAGCTCTGCTTGCGCAGGAAGGCCGGCGACATCAGGAAAACCTGCATGCCCGCGGGGTGGTAGGGCCCGCCGCCCGGCAGCTTGAAGCCCTTGTCGTCCCAGGGGGCCACCGCCTTGCCGGTCTTCACCCAGTCCTTGGCCGCCTGGATCAGCTGGTCCCTCGGGACCACCGCATGGACGAAGCCCAGGCTCAGCGCCTCCTGCGGGCGGTAGAA
>DASPKD010000125.1:0-15854 GCA_035628275.1 Caulobacteraceae bacterium
CCAGAAGGGCACGGCCACGCCGTTCCAGACCAGCTTCACCTACGACGGGTTCGGGCGGCTGCAGACGGTTTACGTGGGCGACAGCACGCAGCGGCTGATCACCTATCGGACCGATCCGGCGGGCCAGGTGCTGAAGCGCACGGAAACCAGCGGGGCGCGCTCGGGGACGCCGACGGAGAAGTCGTTCTATCTGGACGGGGTGAAGTGGGGGGAGACCTCCAACGACGGCCCGTCGGAGCCCGCGGATTTCGTGGCGGGGGTGAGCCGGCGCTACAGCGGCACGCCGACCTCGAACCTGTACCGCTACGGCGCGGCCACCGCGCACGCCGACTTCGACCAGGCCTACGATCCGATCACGCCGCAGGACACGCGGCCGACCGCCTCCACCTATGTCGCGCGCGACGGCGACACGCTGCAGTCGATCGCGGCGGCGGTGTGGGGCGACGCCTCGCTGTGGTGGATGATCGCCGAGGCCAACGGCCTGACCTCGGCGGACGCGATCGCGGGCGGGATGACGCTGTCGATCCCCAACCGGGTCTCGAACTTCCACAACACCGACGACACCTTCCGCCCCTACGACCTGTGATCGACGTCGGCGAGGGTGCGACCGAAGGGCGCATCAACATAGATATGCAACCTGTGGGAGAGCTGACGCGAACGCGGGGGGCGGCATGGGGGCGGATCAGGCTCTGGAGTTGATGAACGGGATGCTGTGGAACACGCTGGTCGTGGCCGCACCCGTGATGGCGGCGGCGCTGGCGGGGGGGCTGCTGGTCAGCGTGCTGCAGGTCGCCACCCAACTGCAGGAACAGACGCTGAGCTACGTGCCCAAGCTGCTGGCGGCGGCGGTGGTGCTGATCGCGCTGGGGCCGTGGATGATCCACAAGATCACCGCCTTCGCGCTCGAGACCTTCAAGACCATTCCGGCGCTGGGCTGAGCGCGCGCGTGCCCTTCGTCGTCGAGGACATGGCAGCCTGGGCGGCCTCCGGCCTGTTGCTGTCGCTGCGGATATCGCCGGTGTTCGCGCTCGCGCCGCCGTTCACCCTGACCCGCGTGCCGCCGCTGTTCCGGGCGTTGTTCGGGTTGGGGATCGCCGCCTGCCTGGCCTCGTTCCGGCCGGACGTGGCGCGGCTGGTCGACCTGTCGGCGGCGGCGCTGGTGGCGACCGCGGCGCGCGAGCTGATGCTGGGGGCGGTGTTCGTGCTGGCGTTCCAGTTGACCTGGGGAGCGCTCTACTTCGCAGGTCGCACGGTGGACGTGCAGGCGGGGTTCGGCATGGCGCTGCTGATCGACCCGACCACGCGCGGGCACACCCCGCTGGTGGGTACGCTGTTCGCCTATGCGGCGGGGTTCGTGTTCTTCGCCATGGACGGCCATTCGGCGGTGCTGAGGCTGCTGGCCGCGTCGCTGGAGGCCGTGCCCCTGGCCGACGGGGTGTGGACGCCGAGCCTGGCCCGGCTGGGGGCGTTCCTGTCGGTGGTGTTCCTGACCGCCTTCGGCGTGGCGGGCGGCGCGATCCTGTGCCTGTTCCTGGCGGACCTGGCGATCGCGGCCATGTCGCGCACCGTGCCGCAGATGAACGTGCTCGTCCTCGGCTTCCAGGTGAAGACCATCCTGCTGCTGCTGGTGCTGCCAGCGTCGTTCGGGGTGTCGGGGGCTCTGCTGGCGCGCACCGCGACGCTGACGCTCGAAGCCCTGCCGGGACTGTTCTGAGCCATGGAAGGGGGCGAGCAGGACAAGTCGGAGCTGCCGACGCAGCACAAGCTGGATCAGGCGCGGCGCAAGGGCACGATCGCGCGCGGCATGGACCTGGGCTTCCTGTCGGTGCTGCTGGGTTTTCTCGGATGGTGGTGGGCGGCCGGACGCGGGCTTGGCGAGCGGCTGGCCCGCGCCTCGGAGGACGCCCTGGTCTCCGCCCCCCAGGTCGCCGGCGGGCCGGGCGAGATCCTGGCGTTGACCGGGAGGGTGGCGGGAGGGGTGATGGCGGCGGTGGCGGGGATGGCGGCGGTCGCCTTCCTCGTGGTGCTGGCGCTGGAGCTGGTGCAGACGCGCGGCCTGGTGTTCTCGGGCCAGCCGCTGAAGCCCGACTTCAACCGGCTGAATCCCGGCAAGAACCTGAAGCGGCTGTTCTCTGTACGGGTGCTGATCGAGACGGCCAAGAACGTGCTGAAGCTGGCTGTCTACGTGGCGCTGGCCTGGCTGGCGGTGCGCTATGCGCTGGAGGGCCTGCGGGCGGTGACCGACGCGCGGGGCCTGGCCGAGGCGATGACCCGGACGGGCGTGCGGCTGCTGGCCTTCTTCGCGGTGGCGGCGGTGGTGTTCGCCGCCTTCGACCAGATGATCGTGCGGCGCGACTTCACCAAGAAGATGCGGATGAGCCGTCGCGAGGTCCGGCGCGAGCACCGCGACCGCGAGGGCGAGCCCCGGATGAAGCAGCGGCGCAAGCAGCTGCACGCGGAGTTCGCCAAGGCCAGCCAGAGCCTGCGCGGGGTGAAGGGCGCCGACGTGATGATCGTCAACCCTACCCACTATGCGGTGGCGCTGCGCTACGACCCCAGGACCATGAGCGCGCCGGTGGTGTCGGCGCAGGGGGTGGACGGGCTCGCCCAGCGGCTGAAGCGGCTGGCGTTCGTCTACGGCGTGCCGCTGATCGAGGACCGCAACCTGGCCCGGGCGCTGCATCGCTGCGAGCTGAACGCCCAGGTGCCCGAGGCGCTGTTCCCGCCGGTCGCCGCCGTCTATCGCGGCCTGAAATCCAGGCGGCTCTCAGGGAGCGGCCATGTTTAAGACCGTGCTGGGCAAGAACCAGGACCTGTTCCTGGTCGTGGGCGTGCTCGCGATCCTGCTGATCCTGTTCGCGCCGGTCCCGCCGGTGCTGCTGGACCTGTTCATCGTGGTGAACTTCTCGTTTGCCCTGACGATCCTGATGCTGACCTTCTACGTCGAGAAGCCGGTGGCGTTCTCGACCTTCCCGTCGCTGCTGCTGGTGGCGACGCTGTACCGGCTGGCGCTCAACGTCGCGGCGACGCGGCTGATCCTGACCGACGCGCACGCCGGCGAGGTGATCGGCGCGATCGGCGCCTTCGCCGTCCAGGGCAGCTTCGTGATCGGCCTGGTGGTCTTCTTCATCCTGGTGGTCGTCCAGTACGTGGTCGTCACCTCGGGCGCCCAGCGCGTGTCGGAGGTCGCCGCCCGCTTCGTGCTGGACTCCGTGCCCGGCCAGCAGATGAGCATCGACGCGGACCTGAACATGGGTCTGATCGACCAGCACGAGGCCAAGCGGCGGCGCAAGGAGCTGGAGAAGGAGGCGGCCTTCTACGGGGCCATGGACGGCGCCTCGAAGTTCGTCAAGGGCGACGCGGTCGCCGGGATCATCATCCTGCTGATCAACATCTTCGCCGGCTGGATCATCGGCGTGGCGCAGATGGGCATGGACTGGATAACCGCGCTCCAGACCTTCACCCTGCTGACCATCGGCGACGGCATCGTCACCCAGATCCCGGCGCTGATCATCTCCATCGCCACCGGCATCATCGTCACGCGCTCCTCGGCCGACCGGCAGCTGAGCGCGGAGGTGCTGAGCCAGCTGACCTCGGTGCGGAAGATCCCGCTGATCGTGGTCGGGGCGCTGGTGGTGCTGCTGGCCATGCCGGGCATGCCGAAGTGGCCGATCGCCATCCTGGTCGCGCTGGCCGGGGCGGTGTGGTTCGGGACCCGCCGCAAGGGCGAGCAGGAGCTGGTCGGCGCGCTGCTGGACCAGGGCGACGCCGCCGCGTCCGGCTCCGGCGAAGCCCGCGCCCCCGCGCCTATCGAAGTGCTGCTCGGCAAGGAGCTCAGCGCCGCCTGGCAGTCGCTGAAGCCGGTGCTGAGCGAGCGTATCGCGGCGCTGCGGACCCAGCAGGAAAAGCTCAGCGGCTTCGCCTTTCCGGCGGTCGTGTTCCAGGACGGCGCCGCGCTGGGCCCGAACGACTACGAGATCGCCCTGTTCGGGGCCCGGCACGCCCAGTCGCGCCTGTACGCCGAACGCACCCTGGCGATCCGCTCGGATCAATCCGCCGGGGCGCTGCCGGGGATCGAGGCGAGCGACCCGGCCTACGGCCTGCCGGCGGTGTGGATCGACGACGACCAGCGCGAGGAAGCCCAGGACCGCGGCTACACCCTGGTCGATCCGATCACGGTGCTGATCACCCATCTGGGCGAGGTCTTGCGCAGCGAGACACCGCTGCTGCTGGCCCGCAGCGAGGTGGTTTCGCTGCTGGAGGGCGTCCGCACGCGCCAGCCCGGACTGATCGAGGAGCTGGTCCCCGCGATCATGACCGTCTCCGACATCCAGCGGGTGCTGCAGAACCTGCTGGCCGAGGAGGTGCCGATCCGCAACATCGACCTGATCGCCGAGGCGCTTGTCGACCTGGGGCGCCACACCAAGGACCATGGCGAGCTGACCGAGATGGTGCGCCAGCGGCTGAGCCACGCGATCTGCCACGGCCTGCGCGGCCGGCACGACCAGCTTTCGGTCTTGAGCCTGAACCCGCGGGTCGAGGCGCAGATCGCCGAGAACATTCGTCGCACCGACGGCCAGGGCGCCTTCGTCATCGACCCGCGCCTGGCCGAGCAGCTGATGCGCAAGCTGATCCCGATGGTCGACACCATGATGCAGCAGAGCCTGTCGCCGGTGCTGCTCTGCGGCCCCGAAATCCGCAAGCATCTTCGAGCTTTCACGAGGCGCAGCCTGCCTCGGTTGGCCGTGCTGTCGGTCAACGAGGTGCCGCACACGGTAGACCTGAAGTCCTTCGCCATCGTGAACACTGAATAAGTTCAGTGAACATGGTGATTCAATTGCAGGTTGTAAGTACCCTTATAGGTTGATACTGCTTCGGCATGAGCCGAATAGCGGAAATTGGCAGCCAGGTACTCGCCCGGGCCGAGCGCCGGGTAGAGGTGTCCGCCGAGAACATCGCCAACGCGACCAAGCCGGGTTTCCAGCGGCGAATTGCTTTCGACCTCCCGCTCGGAGAGCCGGCCGCCGCAAACCGATCGCTTGGTCTCGACTTCAAACCAGGTGCGCTGGTGGAGACGGGGCGGCCCCTGGATCTGGCGCTGGGAGGAGCCGGATTCTTCGTGCTGCAGGGTCCGGATGGACCGATCTACACGCGGCAAGGCGCGTTCCGCCGCGAAGCGGACGGGCGGGTCGTCGACGCGTACGCCCGGCCGCTCCAGGTTCAAGGCGGGGGCGACCTGACCGTCGAAAACGACGCCGTGGAGATCCTGCCCGACGGCACGGTTCTGGAAGCCGGCGCTCCGGTCGCGCGCATCGAGGTCGTCGCGTTCGCCGATCCCTCCGCACTGCGGCTCGCAGCCGACGGCTTGAGCGCCGCGCCGGAAGCGGAAGCGCGGCGGGTGGATCGCCCGGCGCTCCGGCAGGGAGCCTACGAGGCCTCCAACGTGTCCACCGGGGACGAGATGGTGGCGATCATGGAGGCCCTGCGCCGGGCGGAGTCCGGGCAGCGGCTGATCAACGTCTACGACGACCTCATGGGACGGGCGCTTTCCGCGTTCGGGCAGGCCTGACATGAACGGAACATTCCACATCGGGGCGACGGGCCTGCGGTCGCAGCAGCGGGCGCTGGACGTGATCGCCAACAACATCGCCAACATCAACACGCCCGCGTTCAAGCGGACCGACGTGCGCTTCTCCGAGCTCGTGCGCGGGGCGGACGGCGAAGGAGCGCCGTCCGGCGTCGGGGCGAGCGCCAAGGGCCGGGTGTTCGCCCAGGGCGACCTGCGGCGAACCGGCGAGGCGCTCGACCTGGCGATCAGCGGCGAGGGCTTTCTGGAACTGCTCGGCCCCGCCGGGCGGACGCTGCTGTGGCGGGGCGGGAGCATGAAGGTCGACCGAGACGGCTTCCTGGCCGCCGCGGAGGGCGCGCGGCTGAAAGCTATGATCTCGGTTCCCGCGGGCGCCTCGGACCTGACGATCGGGCGCGGGGGCGAGGTGAGCGCCACCGTCGACGGCGAGACGATCGAGATCGGGCGTCTGGACGTGGTCCTGCCCAAGGACTCCACGGCGCTCTCCGCCCTGGACGGCGGGCTTTACGAGGCCTCCGACGAGGCCGACCTGACCGTGGTCGCGCCCGGGGAGGAGGGCGGCGGCGTGCTGATCCAGGGCTCGCTGGAAGGTGCGAACGTCCAGCTGTCCGACGAGATGGTCGCCCTGCTGATGACCCAGCGCGCCTACGCCGCCAGCGCCCAGATCGTGCAGGCGGGCGACCAGTTGATGTCCATCGCCAACAGCTTGAGGCGCTGATCGTGACGGGGGGAACGATCCGGCGCTTCGCAGCGGCGGCCCTGGCGTGGGCCGGGGCCGTCGCCGCACTTCCAGCCCAGGCGGAGAGCTGCGTGCGCGCGGCGCGGCCGATCCCTGCGGGGACAGTTCCGGCCGGCGACGCTCTGCGACCGCAATCCTGCCCCGAGAAGCCGCTCATGCCCGCGTTTCGGTATGACCCGAACGAGGGCGTGGTGCGCGTAGTGCGGACCCTGGCCGAGGGCGAAATCGCGCCCGCGCCGCCGCCGTTCGCGGTCGCGCGGGTGGAGCCGGGGCGCAAGCTGCGCCTCGAGGCCAAGGTCGGCGCGGTCGTGGTGGAGCGCGAGGTCGAGGCGGTGCAGGCCGGGGCCGCCGGCGAAAGCCTGTTCGTGCGAACCGCCGACGGGGCGGTGTTCGCCGTTCCCGCCCCGGAGGCGGAGCGATGAGCATGCGTTCTCTGTCCGCCGCACTCGTACTCGTCGCGGCGAGCCTCGGCGGGTACGCGGCGGCCGACGATCTGTTCCGGAACGACGGTTGGGCGTCGCTGGCTTCGGATCGCACCGCCAGGGCGCCCGGCGACGTCCTGACCGTGCTGATCTACGAGACTTCGAGCGCGACCCAGTCGGCGCAGAGGCGCACCAAGAAGACCAGCCGGGCGGCCGCCCAGGTGTCGGCCGGCTCCGTCGAGGAGGCCGGCCGCCTCTCGATTGAGGGCGGCTTCGATGGCACCGGTCAGTCGGGTCGGGCGGGCCGCGTCGTCGGGCAGATCAGCGTCAGGGTCGACCAGGTCCTGCCTAACGGCGATCTGCGCGTGTCCGGCCGCCAGCAGCTGACGGTGGACGGCGAGCGCACCTGGATCCGCCTGCGTGGGATCGCGCGGCGCGCCGACGTGTCCGCCGACAACACCGTGCTGTCGGCGCGGCTGGCCGAGGCGGTGATCGACTTCGAAGGCAAGGGTTTCGCCGCGAGGGGCGCCCGCCCCGGCGCGCTCGATACGGTTCTGAGCTGGCTGGGGTTGCTCTGATGCGCGCACGGACGATCTGGTCGGCTGTCTTCGCCAGCCTGGCGCTGGCCGGCACGGCGTCGGCCCAGGAGGTTCGGGTCAAGGACCTCGGCCGGTTCGACGGCTGGCGCGAGAACGCGCTGGTCGGCTACGGCGTGGTGACCGGATTGTCCGGTTCGGGGGACTCTCCGCGCAACGCCGCCACGCGCCAGGCGCTGTCCAACGTACTCGGCCGCCTGGGCGCGGAGGTGTCGCCCGAGCAGGTGCAGAGCCGCAACGTCGCGGTGGTGATGGTTTCCGCCACCCTGCCGGCCTCGGCCAACGTCGGGGATCGGCTGGACGTCACCGTGTCGTCGGTCGGCGACGCGCGCAGCCTGGTCGGCGGAACCCTGCTGATGACGCCGCTGCTGGGGCCCGACCGCAAGCCCTACGCGTTGGCCCAAGGGCCGCTGGCGGTGGGCGGCTTCCGGTTCGACGCGGACGTCAACCGCGAGCAGAAGAACCACCCGACCACCGCCCTTCTGCCCGGCGGCGCCACGGTGGAGACCGCGGTCCGCTCGCAGGTCCTGAAGGACCCGGGAAGGCTGACCTTCCTGCTGAAGGAAGCGGACTTCACCACGGCCGGCCGCGTCGCCGACGGGATCAACGCCGCCTTCGGCCAGACCCTGGCCAGCGTCGAGGACGCCGACGCAGTGTCGATCCGCGCCGACGGCGACCGCGCCGGCGCCTATCGCCTGATCGCCGCGATCGAGAACGTGGTGGTGCGGCCGGACCAGTCCGCGCGGGTGGTGGTCAACGAGCGGTCCGGGACGGTGGTGGCCGGGGCCGGGGTGCGCATCTCCAGCGTCGTGATCTCGCAAGGCGACATCAAGGTGTCGGTCAGCGTCGAAAACCAGGCGTCCCAGCCTTACGGCGGCTTCGGCCCGGGCGTGCGCAGCCTGGTGGTCAGCAACACCAAGCTGGCGGTCAGCGACTCCGCGGATGCGGTCGCGACCTTTCCGAACACCACCGTGACCGACCTCGTGGAGGGGCTGCGGCGGGTCCGCATCGACACCCGCGGCGTGATCTCGATCCTGCAGGCCCTGAAGGCCGCGGGCGCCCTGCACGCCGACATCATCGTTCAATAGGAGGCTCGGTGGACAATTCCTCAGTCCTGGCGGTGAAGGCGCTCGACGGCCTGTCGGCGCGCTCGATCGTCACCGCCGAGAACATCGCCAACGCCGGGACGCCCGGGTACCGGCCGCTGAAGGTCACCTTCGAGGAGGCGCTGATCACGGCCGCCCGCGGAGGCTCCGCCCGCGAGATCGCGGGAGTAAGGCCCAAGGTTGAGACGCAGAAGGGGCCGGCGGGAGATTCGGGCCTCCGCCTCGACCTGGAACTCGCCACCGCCTCGTCCACGGCCATGCGCTATGCGGCCCTGATCGAGGTTCTGAACCGGCAGATGCAGGTGCACGCCCTGGCCGTGTCGGGGAGCCGCTGAGCATGGAAGCGCTGCAGATCAGCCGCACGGGCCTGGAGGTCGAGTGGCGGCGGCTCGAGATCATCGCCGAGAACCTGGCCAACGCCGGCTCCACGCGGGCGGGCGGGGGCGAAGCCTATCGTGCGCAGCGCCTGGTTTCGGGGCCCAGGTTCGCCGACCACCTGTCCGCAAGCGCCGCGCGGCGGCCGTCAGGGGTGGCCGTTTACGGCGTGGAGACAGCCGGGCTTCCCGCCCGCCGGGTGCACGAGCCCGCCCACCCGCACGCCGACGCCCAAGGCTGGGTCACCTACCCCGGCTTGGATCACGCGGGAGAGATGACCCTGATGGTCACCACCGCTCGCGCCTACGAGGCCAACATCGTGGCCATGAACACCGCCCGGCAGATGTACGCCAAGGCCCTGGAGCTGGGACGCCGATGAGCATCGAAGCCGTAGCCCAGATCGGCGCCGCGTCCGGCGCCGAGATCGCCGCCCGCGTCGCGCCGCAAGCCTCCGGCGCGTCGAGCGGCGTCTCCTTCGCCCAGATGATCGGGTCGGGCCTGGACCAGGTGAACCGTAACCTGGTTCAGGCCGACGCCATGGTCTCCGCCTTCGCTCTGGACGACTCCGTCCCGGTGCACCGGGTGACCCTGGCGCTGGAGCAGGCGCGCCTGTCGTTCGAGCTGATGATGCAGGTCCGCTCGCGCCTGGTGGAGGGCTACCAGGAAATCATGCGGATGCAGCTCTGACGCGCGAAATACAATTCATGGTTGCGTCGTTTTGCCGGGCCGACGCCGGTCCGGGGCACGCCTAGAAGCTTCGGGACCGCGTGAGAGAAGCCTTGCTGAACAAGCTGAAACCCGAAAGCCCGGCCGGCCAGATCGCCCTCGTCGCAGGGGCGGCGCTGCTGATCGGCGCGCTCATGATCGGCGCCTGGCTGCTGTTCTTCCGCCCGTCCTACGCGGTGCTGTTCAAGGACCTGCGCCCGGCCGACGCGGCCGCGGTGGTGGCCGAGCTCGAGAAGAACAAGACCCCCTACCGGCTGGCGGATGGAGGCGCGACCATCCTGGCCCCCGCCAAGACCGTCGACGCCACGCGTCTGGAGCTGATGAGTGCGGAACTGCCCCTGAAGGGCGCGGTCGGCTTCGAGCTGTTCAACAAGTCGGACATGGGCCTGACTGAGTTCGCCCAGCGCATCAACTATCAGCGCGCGCTGCAGGGCGAGCTGGCCCGCACGATCATGGCCATGGAGGCGGTGGAGACCGCACGCGTCCACCTCTCGCTGAGCGAGCCCACCATCTTCCGCGACGACCGCCGCGCGCCGAAGGCGTCGGTGACCATCGCCACCCGGCCCGGCAAGTCGCTGTCGCCCGGTGCGGTGAGGGGCGTCCGGCGGCTGGTGGCCGCGGCCGTTCCCGACCTGGAGGCCACCGACGTGGTCGTGCTGGACGAACGGGGCGAACTGGCCGGACAGGAGGCGACCCCGGCGGCGGCGGGTCGCGGCCATCCGATCGAGCAGTACTACGCCGCGCGCCTGAACGAGGCGCTCGGCGGCCTCTATCCGCTGGGCGGGGTCGAAGTGACGATCGCGGGCGGGCCGACGGCGGAGCTCGATCCCGCTCTGCTGGACTCCTGGACGCCGGAGTCGCGTCGGTTCCCGTTGAACGTGGAGCTGTCGCTGGCGACGCCTCTGAGCGCGCGCCTGCAGCAGGAAGTCCAGGCCGTGGCCGCAGAGGCGATCGGAGCGAACGGCGCGGTCCAGGACCTGATCACGGTCTCCTCCGGAGAGACGATCTGGAGCGCGCCGGACGCCGCGCCGATCGCCGCCGCCCCCGTACAGATTCCGGAACCGACCGCGCGTGCGCCGCAGGGTGCGGTGTCGGCCTCGCAGCTGTGGCTGCTGCTGCTCGCGCCGGTGCTGGCCGGGCTGCTCTGGGCCGCCTGGACCCTGCACCGGCGCACCGGCTCGCCCAAGCGGCTGAGCGAGCAGGAGCGGGACCGCTACTCCGAGAAGTTCAAGCTGTTGCTGGACCAGACCGATGCCGCGTGACCCCGAACGCGCCCTGCGACGGCTGGCGAGCGAACTGACCCGGGCCGAGGCCGAGGACGTCGACGCGATCCTGTCCCGGCTGAGCGAGGACCGGCGCGCGCGCGTGCGGGCGTTGATGCGGGGGGAGGGCTCCCCCGCCGCAAGGACGGCCGCGGAGCCGCCGGCCGCGGCGCCGTTTAGCGGAGCGGTCAGGCTGCACGGCGTCTCCCCCTGGCTTGAAGCGCGCCTGCGCGCGAGGTCTCTGGGACCGCAGGGCGACGCCGCCGACCTCGCGCCCTACGCCATGACCCCGGACGCGTTCGAGACTTTGCAGGCCTGCGCCCGGAGGCTCGGCGGGGGCGAGGCGCCGGATCGGGAGCGAACCTCTCCGCCCTTGCTCCAACTGCGCGGGCTGCTGCACCGTTTCGTGCGGTCGCGGACATGACCCGCATCGTCAAAAACGCCGAGGGCGGCAGCGTCCGGACCTTCCGACCCGGAGAGGCTTCGCCCGCGCCTGCGGCGACGCCGCCGAACCCGGAGATCGTCGCTCTGAAGGTCGAGGCGGAGGCGCTGGCCCGCTCGCTCTCCCAGGCGAAGGAGGACGGCGCCCGCGCTCGGGAGGACGCCCGGACCGCCTTCGCCGAAGGCCGGGACGCTGGCCTGCAGGAGGCGGACGACGGTGCGCGCGAGCGGCTGGCGCTGCTCCGCGCTGGCCTCGCCCGCGCTCAGGAACGTCATGCGGCGCAGATCGAAGCCCTGGAGCGGCTGGCCGTGGAGATCGCGCGGGAGGCCCTTAGCAAGATGCTGGGCGACCGCGACCTCCACGCGGACCTGCTGGCGCGCGCCGTGCGGGCCCGCATGGCGGCGATAGAGGCCGACACCGTCCTTAAGATCGAGGTTTCCTCGGAGGACTTCCCGAACGCGGACGACCTGGACGCGCTCTCAATCGCGATCGGCGGTGTGGAGGTCAAGGCGTCCGGCAAAACAGGTTCGGGCGAGTGCCGGATCGAAACGACACTCGGCGGCTTCGAGGTGGGGATCGGCCGCCAGTGGTCGCGCCTGCAACCGGTGCTCGACGCCCTTGCGGCGCCGGAGCCGTCGAAATGACGGCGCACCCGTTCCTGGACAGGATTCGCGCCGCTGATCTGGTCGAGCACGTCGGGCGCGTCCGGCGGGTCATGCCGACCTACGTGGAGGCTGACGGTCCCGCGGCCCCGCTCGGGACGTTGTGCGAGATCGAACGCGCCGGCGGAGCGGCGGCCGCCGCCGAGATCGTCGGCGTGCATCCGGGAGCGGTGGTGCTGGCGCCGCTCGACGGGGCTGCCGGCGTGCTGGCCGGGGCCCGTGTGATCGCGAGGCCGGCGCTTACGCCGCCGGTCGGCGACGCCCTGCTCGGCCGCGCCGTCGACGCGCTGGGGCGACCGCTCGACGGCCTGGGGTCGATACTGGCGGGGGAGGGCGCATCTTTCCGGGCCGCCGCGGCGCCCCTCGACCGCGTCACTCCAAGCCAGGTCCTCGAAACCGGCGTGCGCGCGATCGACGGCCTGCTCACGCTCGGCCGGGGACAGAGGATCGGCGTGTTCGCGCCGGCGGGCGTCGGTAAGACCAGCCTGACCACCCAGATCGCGCGCCAGGCGGACGCCGACCGGTGCGTCGTCTGCTTGGTCGGCGAGCGCGGCCGCGAGGTCGAGGCGCTGTGGTCCAAGGGCCTGTCCAAGGAAGCGAAGGCGCGCACCGTTCTGGTGGCCGCGACCTCGGACGAGACCGCGGCCATGCGCGTGCGCGCGGGCGAATATGCGTTGAGGCTGGCGGAGCATTGGCGCGCGCAGGGGCTGCACGTGCTGCTGCTGCTGGACTCGGTGACGCGGCTGGCGATGGCCCTTCGCGAGATCGGCCTTGCCGCAGGGGAGCCTCCGACGGTGCGGGCCTATACGCCGGGCGTGTTCGCCGCCCTGCCCAAGCTGGTCGAGCGCTGCGGAGCGGTCCGGGGCGGCGGCGCGATCACCGCGATCATGACCGTGCTGAGCGAGTCCGAGGAGATCGACGACCCGATCTCCGAGACCATGAAGTCGATCCTGGACGGCCACGTCCTGCTGTCGCGCAGCCTGGCCGAGCAGGGGCGGTTCCCCGCCGTCGACGTGCCGCGCAGCATCAGCCGCCTGGCCGCCGGTCTGACCGACGCTCCGCACAAGGCCGCGGCGGTCCGGGCGGTGGAGGCGCTGAGCACCTACGAAGCGTCACGCACCATGATCGAGGCCGGGATCTACGTCCGCGGCGCCAGTCCCGAGATCGACCGCGCCATCGACCGGCGACCGGGGCTGATCGGCTTCCTGCGGCAGTCGGCGGACGAATGCATGCCCTTCGCCGCGACCCGCGAAGCCCTCCTGCGCGCGGCGGGGGGCTGAAGATGCGGAAATCGGAAACACACGTCCTGGCCGAGATCGCCGAGATCCGGCGCGTGCAGCGCCTGGCGGCGGAGGCGCGGTTTCAACGGTCACGTGCGGCGGAACTGCGGGCGGAGGCGGCGCATGCCGAGGCGCTAGACCGGCTGGCGCAGGACGAGACGGCCTGGAACGAGCGCGTGACGGGCGCCTCCGTGCAGATCGACAGCGTCATGCGCTGGTCCGGGATCATCGCCCGGGACGAGGCCGAGCTGCGGGTTGCGGATGAAGGCGTCCGGTCCGCCGCCGCCGAGCGGGCCACGGACAGCGACGCCTGGTCCGCCGCGCAGGCGCGCGCCCGCACGGCGGAAGACGCGGCCCGAACGGCCGGGCGCGCCGACGAACGCCGCCGGGAGGAAGCGCTCTCGGCCGAACTGGCCGATCGCGTTTCACGCGCGGGGAGGGGGCGATGAAGATCGGACCGCCCGCCCCGCCTCAGCCGACGCCGTTCGGCCGCGCGCCGGAGGCGCCGACCGAAGGCTTCGCCGCCCTGCTCGGCGGCATGGAAGGCGGCGGCTCCGACCGCGCTTTCGCCTACGACGAACTCGGGGTCCTGGGTGCGCGGCCCGCACCTGTCGCAACGCCGCCGGTCGCCCCGATGCCGACGCCTTGGCGCGCGCCGTTCGAGAACGCCGCCGCGCCGGTCCTCCGGACCCCCGCGTCAGCGGACGTGACCGCGCCGGTCCGTCCTCGCGCGGCCGCTCCGGGTCCGGTCAGGGCCGACGCCGCTCCTCGTCGCGACGCCGCGCTGGAGACGCCCTTCCTCGCGCGAACCCGGGCCGATGCCGAGCCGCCGCCGCTTCGTCAGATGCAGCGCCTGGAACGGCGCGCCGCCGCATCCCGCCCCGACGCGCAGGCCCGGCTGCACCAGCGGCTGGAGCGGCTGTTCCATGCACACGCGCCGCTGCGCCTGGCCGTCCACGAGCGCGACGGAGCGGTGCAGCTGGCGGTCGGCACCTCCGGCGCCGATCCGGATGAGGCCCTGCGGCTCCGCCGAGCCGCCGAGGCGCTGCTGGCCGAGTTCGGCCTAAGCCTTTCGACTTTCACTCTGGACGGACGTCCGGTCGCCAACCCTTTCCGCGGAGCCGAACATGGCCGTTGAACCCGTCAGTCCCGCAGGCTCCGCGCAGAGCGCGTTCGGCCTCGATTTTCAGTCCCTGCTGAAGATCATCCTGACCCAGCTGACCTACCAGGACCCGCTGAAGCCGGTCGACAACTTTCAGTTCGTGTCGCAGCTCGCGCAGTTCTCGCAGCTCCAGCAGAGCCAGTCGCTGAACGATCAGGTCACCAGCCTGCTGGCCGCGCAGTCGGCCGCCCAGGCCACCAGCCTGCTCGGCCGCACGGTCGACTTCGACGCCGGCGCGACGGTCGTGTCCGGAACCGTCAAGGCCGTGTCGTTCGCCAGCGGCCGGCCGGAGCTGACCATCACCACGCCGGCCGGCCAGACCATCTCGGCCGTGTCGATCGCCGACGTCACTCAGGTCCGTTAACGGGGGGAACGACCAATGCTGGGAGCCATTTACACCGGGCTGAGCGGAATGAACGCCTATTCCAAGGGGCTTCAGACCATCAGCAACAACGTCGCCAACATGAACACGCCGGGGTTCAAGGCGACCACCGTCAGTTTCACCGACGCCTTCAGCTACGGCGGCGGCGGCCTGACCTACACCGGGGCGGCGCCGGGCGAGCAGTCCGGATCGGGCGTGCGCTACGCCGAGCCGCGCATCGACTTCTCGCAAGGCGACCTGCGGCAGTCTGAAGGCGATCTCGACCTAGCGATCCAGGGCAGCGGCTTCCTGGTGCTGATGGAGGGCGACAAAGTCTACTACGCCCGCACCGGCCAGTTCGTGGTCGGCGAGGACGGCTACATCGTCCAGCAGGGAACCGAGCGCCGCCTGGCGGTGCTGGACGCTTCCGGGCGGCCCGTGGCGCTGAACATCGACTCCAAGCGCACCAGCACGCCTGCGGCCACCACCAAGATCACCTTCGCCGACAACCTGTCCTCCAGCGCCACGGAAGCCTCGGTGTCGAGCATCGCGGTGTACGACTCGGCGGGCGGGAAACAGATCTGGCAGGTGAAGTTCACCCCGGTCTCCGGCTCGCCCGGCGAGTGGCAGGCGGCGGTGACCGACCAGGCCGGCAAGGCGGTGGGGTCGTCGACCCTCAAGTTCATCGGCGGGGTGGCCGATCCGACCGCCTCCTCGATCACCGTCACCGACACGCCCGCCGGCGCCGCCTCGCGCTCGGTGACGCTCGACTTCTCGAAGGTGACCTCGTTCTCGGCCGGCACCCTTTCGACGATCCGCGCCTCCAGCGTGGACGGCAACGGGGTGGGCGCGCTGACCAGCGTGACGGTGGACGCCGACGGCAAGGTGAAGGTCGCCTATTCCAACGCCAAGACGGAGCTGCTGGGCTCCGTCGCCGTGGCCGACTTCCGCGATCCGCAGCTGCTCGACCGAGTCGGCGACGGTCTCTACGAGAACAATCGCGGCGCCCAGCACCGCCTGCTGGCCAGCGCCCAGGACGGGGTGGGCAAGCTGGTCTCCAAGCAGGTCGAGGCCTCCAACGTCGATCTGTCCCAGGAGTTCGGCGACCTGATCCTGATCCAGCGCGGCTTCCAG